>JAJZCY010000212.1 GCA_021828835.1 Acidobacteriota bacterium
TCCCAAGTTCGACCGGGTAGAGACCAAGGCATACCTGGAGAACATGAAGCCGGTTTCAGTGGTGGAGGTGGATTACTAATGCAGGCACGTCACCTCAACACCACTCTCAGCCGGATACTGGCTCTGTCGGGCGTGGCGGCATTACTGCTGGTCGCCGGCTGCCGCCAGGACATGCATAACGAGCCCAAGATGTTTCCGCAGCGCGGCTCGTCGTTCTTTGCCGATCATCGCGGCGCACGGCCGCAGGTTGTCGATACCGTGGCGCGCGGGCAGTTGCACGCGGACAGCTACTTCTACACCGGGCTGGTCAAGGGGCCGAACGGCTACATGGAAGAACGCGACCTGATGCCCTTCCCGGTCACCATGACGGTGTTGCGGCGCGGGCAGGAGCGCTACAACCTGTATTGCACCCCCTGTCATTCCCGGGTCGGCAACGGTCTTGGCGAGATTGTGATGCGCGGCTACAAGCCGGCAGCCAACTTCCACGACCAGGTACGCCTGGCGCAGCCTGTTTCGCATTACTTCTATGTCATGACGCACGGTTACGGGGCCATGCCGGACTACTCGGCGCAGCTCACGCCGGCCGATCGCTGGGCGGTAGCAGCTTACATCCGGGCCTTGCAGTACAGCCAGGTGGCTTCCACCTCCGATGTTCCAGCGGGTGTGCAGGTGCGCACTTTGAAGGAGATCGCACAGCAGGAGGGACTACCCGCGAGCGACGCCAAACCCTGGACGCTGCCGGCAACGGCGGTGTGGGCGAATCAGGGCGCCGCACGCACCGAAGGCTCGCCTGCCATGGGTCCGGCCAACACTGCCAACCCGAAGATCGCGATTCCCGTAAGCAAACCGGCCAAGAAGGCCACCAAGTAAGGATTTCACGGAATGGCTCACGCAACCCACGCAAAACAGCTCCCCGCCGATCTGAGCGCGCCGGCGCTCGTGGACGGCTGGCGGAATCGTGCGCTCGTCGTTGGTGTGATCTTCGCCGTCCTCGCCATCATCCTGGCATTTCTCGGGCAGGCGCAGGACCCCGAACATCTGGGGTGGGATCATTTTCTGCGCGCATGGACCCTCGGCCTGATGGTGACCTGGGGCTTCGCCGTCGGCGGCCTGGCCATGCTGATGGTGCAGTACTGCTCGGGCGGCAAGTGGGGCCTGCTGCTGCGGCGTCCGCTGGAAGCCATGAGCCGCACCCTGCCGCTGGTGTTCGTCTACTGGCTGGTGGTCGCGGTGTTCATGAAGCGGCTGTTCCTGTGGGCCAACTATCCCACCGACAGCTCTACGGCCGCGGGCGTGAAGGCTGGACTGCTGAGCGAGATCGAGAAGCACAGCATCGATTTCAAGCGGCCCATGCTCAACAGCTTTGCCTTCTGGTGGGTGAGCATCCTCTGCTTCGCCATCTGGGCCTTTTACATGTGGCACCTGAACCGGCTCGGCCTCCAGCGCGATGCCGACGGTCCCGAGACCACGCCCCACTGGATCAAGAGGCTGGAGAACATCAGCGGTCCCGGCCTGGTGATCTACGCCTTCACCATGACGGCGGCTTCCATCTACTGGGTCATGTCGATGGACGTGAAATGGTTCTCGACCGTGTACGGTCTGCTGTTCCTGGTGGAGCAGGGCTTCCAGGTGCTGGCTCTGGGCATCGTCGTCACCCTCTCGCTCTCCAAAGAGGAGCCGGTCCAGACCATCCTCCGGCGCACCGAACAGCACGACCTGGGCAAGCTCACCTTCGGCTTCGTGATGCTCAACATCTACCTGACCTTCGGACAGTTCCTGATCATCTGGTCGGGCAACCTGCCGCTGGAGATCAACTGGTATCTGGACCGCATCCGCGGCGGGTGGGGCGTCATCATCACCCTGGACTTCATCTTCCACTGGCTGATTCCGTTCACCATGCTGCTCTCGCGCGATCTGAAGCGCAACAAGAAGCGGCTGATCCGGGTGTGTCAGTTCATGATCTTCGCCGTGGCCTTCAACCAGTTCTGGCTCATCGAGCCGAACTTCCCCGACGCGGCGCGCAATCTGCACTTCAGCTGGGGAATTCTGGAGTACATCGCAGTACCGGTCGCCATGATGGGGATCTGGGTGGCGTACTTCTGCATGGAACTGAAGAAGCGGCCGCTGGTGCAAGTCAACGATCCGCATCTGGCGGAGATTCTGGAGCCTGAGCATGCCATCGCATAACAACGAATTTCCCGGAGGCGGCGGCCGGCTGCCGGAGCACATTCATGGCGGCCACGAGCCGGAGGCGGTTGACATCTCGGCGGGCTACGAGCAGAGCGACGTTCGGGTGACGGGCATTGTGGTGTTCCTGGCGTCGATGGCCATCTTCGTGGTGGTGGTGGCGATCGTCTGCTACGGCATGGGCAAGGTATTGAATGCCCGCATGGATCGTGAGGACGGCCCCACCAGCAAGTGGACGCAGACGGTCAACATCCGCGAGCTGGGCGACATGCCATCCAACCCAGCGATGCAGAACAAGGTGGCGGAGCTGACCAAGACCTTCCCGCTGCCGCGCGTGCAGACCGACAACGGCGATCAGGACACGGCCGATCTGCACCAGCGCGAGAACCTGCTGCTGGAGCACTACAGCTGGGTCGACCAGAAGGCCGGCAAGGTTCGCATTCCGATTGAACGGGCGATGGAACTGATCGCCAAGCAGGGATTGCCGGTAATGCCCGCGGCGCAGACGCCGCCGCTGATGACCGGGGATCACAAACCGGTGGTCACCGCGCCGTTGACCGATGGCTTTGCGCCAACGGCCTACGAGCAGGGACTGCCCGGCGTGCAAGGCTCCGACGTTCGCGATGAACCCGGCGCAGGAAGCACCGGCGTCGAGTAGGGGACAGCAACATTCGACTCGGGCCGTTGATTGGGCGGCGCGGAAAGGAGCAGAGGGATGAAGAGCACGGCAAAAGTCCGAACTTACTGGCGGTCGGTCAGCACTGCCGCATTGGGGGCCACTGTCCTGTGCCTGGCTGCGGCTGTCCCCTCGCTCCAGGCGCAGATCTCCACCTACGGATCCAAGGGCCTGCCGGCCATGACCACGGCGATGAGCGCCAAGGGGGGGCAGGCTGACACGACACCGGGTGTTCTGAAGAATGTCGGCATCGATCAGAACCTGAACGGGCAACTGCCGCTCGATCTGACCTTCACCGACGATACCGGCAAAGTGGTTCCCCTAAACACCTACTTCGGGAAGGTTCCCGCCATCCTGCTGCTGGTTTATTACCGCTGTCCGATGCTGTGCTCGGAAGAGCTGGAAGGCCTGACCAGCGCCCTGAAGATGATCAACTTCAGGCCCGGCAAGGACTTCAACATCATCGCCATCAGCATCGATCCGACCGAAACCCCGGCCATGGCGGCGGCCAAAAAAGCGGAATACCTGAAGATGTACGGCCATCCCAACACCGCCAACGGCTGGCACTTCATGACCGGGACCGAGGCGAACATCGACAAGATCACGTCGGCGGTGGGCTTCCGGTACGTGAAGCTCAAGGTGCCGGGCACCAATATCACGCAGTTTGCGCACGCCAGCGCGCTGGAGATTGTCACCCCGCAGGGCAAGCTCGCCCAGTACTACATGGGCGTGGAGTACTCACCCAAGGACATGCTGCTGGGGCTGGATGAAGCCTCCAACGATCAGATCGGATCGCCGGTGGACAACATTCTGACCTACTGCTACCACTACGATCCGGTCCACAACACGCACGACCTCATCATTTCGCGGGTGATCCAGCTCGGTGGCGCGCTCACCCTGGTGATGCTGGGCGGATTCATGTTCGTAATGCTTCGCAAGGATTTCCAGCACGCCGGTGAGCCTAAGGCTGACACAACCGGGACAGCAGAAAAGGTGAACGGATAACGGAATGAACTACATCAGTCCAGTTCTTTGGCAGTTTCTTCAGCATTGGATGTCGAACTTCCCGCTGTTCCCGCCGGAGGCGTCGAAGATCGCGCCGCAGATGGATGCGCTCTTTTTCTTCATGGTTCTGGTAAGTCTGGTGGGACTTACGATCGTCATCCTGCTGGTGCTCAGCTTTTCCATTCTGTACAACAAGACCCGGCACCCGCACGCCACCCAGATTGAAGGCTCCACGCTGCTGGAGGCGACCTGGACGATCATTCCGCTGGGCCTGTTCCTGATCATGTTTGTCTGGGGCGCGCTGCTCTACTTCCGGATCTACACCCCCCCGGCCAACGCCATGAATATCTACGTGGTGGGCAAGCAGTGGATGTGGAAGGCGGAGCATCCCGGCGGCCAGCACGAGATCAACGAACTGCACGTTCCCGAGGGCGTACCGGTGCAGTTGACGCTGATCTCGCAGGACGTCTTCCACAGCTTCTCGATCCCCGCCTTCCGTGTGAAGCGCGAGGCGATTCCGGGCCGCTACACCAGCGTCTGGTTCGAGGCTACGCGGCCTGGCACCTATCATCTGTTCTGCACACAGTATTGCGGCACCAATCACTCGCAGATGATCGGCCACGTGGTGGTGATGACGCCGGACGATTACAAGAAGTGGCTGGCCGGCTCGACCAGCGGGAATTCGCTGGCCCAGAACGGCGAGCGGCTGTTTGCCAGCCTGAGCTGCAATGCCTGCCACAACAACACCCCGGACGCGCGCGGGCCGAACCTCGCCAACGTGTACGGCTCCTACATCACGCTCTCCAGCGGCGAGAGAGTGCGCGTGGACGACGCCTTCCTGCGCGCGGCCATCCTGGATCCCTCGGAGAACGTGAAGCAGGGCTTTGTTCCCATCATGCCCACCTATCAGGGACAGATCAGCGAGGAAGGCGTCATCTCCCTGGTGGAATACATCAAGCACCTGGACTCGAACTACCGCATTCAGCAGACCTTGAACACCACTCAACTGCTTCCCAGCAGTGAGGGCCAACCGGCGCCGGCGGGCAACGCCGCGGCGTCAGGGGAGGTGAAGCAATGAGCACGGCCACTATCGTCAGTCTTCCCGATCAGTCCACGGCCAGGGTTCCCAAGATGAACTTCCTGACCAGGGAGAACGGCTTGCTCAGCTGGCTCCTGACCGGCGATCACAAGCGCATCGCTACCCTCTACCTAATCTCGATCACGTTTTTTTTCTTTATCGGAGGCGCGCTCGCCGGCCTCATCCGCCTAGAGCTGCTCACCCCGCAGAGCGACCTGCTGGCCATGGACACCTACAACAAGGTGTTCACGATGCACGGCATCATCATGATCTTCTTCTTCCTGGTGCCGTCGGTGCCGGCCACGCTGGGCAACTTCCTCATCCCCATGATGGTGGGAGCCAAGGATCTGGCGCTGCCCAAGATCAATCTGCTGAGCTGGTACCTCTACATGATCGCGGGCGTCATGGCCATCTACACCATGATCGCGGGCGGCGTGGACACCGGCTGGACCTTTACCACCCCGCTCTCCACTCACTATCTGAATACCCACGTCATCTCGACGGGGCTGGCCATCTTTGTCGCCGGATTCAGTTCCATCTTCACCGGCCTGAACTTCATCGTCACCATCCACAAGATGCGCTGCCCGGGCATGACCTGGTTCCGGCTGCCGCTGTTTGTGTGGTCGAACTATGCGGCCTCCATTCTGATGGTGCTGGGCACTCCGGTGCTGGCCATCACCCTGGTGCTGATCGTGCTCGAGCGCACCGTGGGCATCGGCGTCTTCGATCCCGCCAAGGGCGGCGATCCGCTGCTTTTCCAGCACCTGTTCTGGTTCTACTCGCACCCGGCGGTGTACATCATGATTCTGCCCGGTATGGGCGTCATCAGCGAGGTGATCTCCACCTTCAGCCGCAAGCGCGTCTTCGGTTACACGGCGGTGGCCTTCTCGTCGGTGGCCATCGCGGTCTTCGGCTTCTTCGTGTGGGCGCATCACATGTTCATCATGGGCATCTCCAACTACGCCGCCCTGGTGTTCTCGCTGCTGACCATGCTGGTGGCGGTGCCCTCGGCCATCAAGATCTTCAACTGGGCGTTCACCCTCTATAAGGGCTCCATCACCTTCGAAACGCCCATGCTGTACGCCTTCGGCTTCATGGGACTGTTCACCATCGGCGGCATGACCGGCGTCTTCCTGGGCGCCACCGGCACCGACATCCACCTCACCGAGACCTACTTCATCGTGGCGCATTTCCACTTCGTGATGGTGGGCGGCATGCTGATGGCCTTCCTCTCGGGGATTCACTTCTGGTGGCCCAAGTGGACCGGGCGCATGTATCCGGAGAAAATCTCCCAATTTGCGGCGGTCACCACGTTCATCGGCTTCAACCTGACGTTCTTCCCGCAGTTCATCCTGGGCATGCTGGGCATGCCTCGGCGCTATGCTTCCTACCCGCCGGAGTTCCAGGTGCTGAACGTGTTCTCGACGGCAGGTGCAACGGTCCTGGGTGTGGGCTACCTGCTTCCGATTCTGTACCTGACCTGGTCGATCAAGTATGGCGCAGTGGCCGGCGACAATCCCTGGCAGGCTACCGGGCTGGAGTGGATGACCCAGTCGCCCCCGCTCACGGAGAACTTCCCGCAGATTCCTGTCATGGATCACGAAGCTTACGATTACGAATGGCTGGAGCGCCAGCAACAACAAGAGGTAGCCAGTGTCTGATACGACGATCACCGCGAGCAGCGCCGTAACGGAGACGCAGAGCGCGCATCATCCGGCTCATCCGTCTTTCCAGCGTCATCATTTCGAGTCGGTTTCGCAGCAGTTCGACGCCACGAACTTCGCCATGTGGCTTTTTCTGCTGACCGAGATCATGTTTTTTGGCGGCTTGTTCACCTCGTACCTGATCATGCGCAATTGGTACTACCCTGCCTTCGTGGAAGCGTCGCATCATTTGAGCATCTTCTGGGGCACGACA
>JAJZCY010000213.1 GCA_021828835.1 Acidobacteriota bacterium
AATCCCGATCGCCGCCGAAGTTAAGAAGAACCTCACGATTCCCGCATGATCGGCGCCGGGAACGAATCGCTCGTAGTAATGCGCCACTGCCGGGATCACGCCGGCCGCGCCATTGGTCGGCGCCGTCACCACCCGCCCACCGGCCGCGTTCTCCTCGTTCACCGCCATCGCGTACACCGTCAGCCAATCGAGCGGCGCCAGCGGATCGCCACTCATGCCTTGCGCTTCCTTCTCCCGCAGCCGCTCGGCAAGCCGGTGCGCGCGCCGCCGTACCTGCAGACCGCCCGGCAGAATGCCTTCCGTTGCAATGCCCCGCTGCACGCATGCGCGCATCGCCGCCCAGATGCGGTCGATGCCTGCGAGGATCGTCTCCGTCTCCGCGGGAGCACCCGCCGCTCCAGCCAGCGCACGCTCATTGGCCAGCATCGCCTCGGCGATCGTGATTTGGTTGGCATCGGCTGCCGCCAACAGATCCGCAGCGCTCGAGAACGGGTAGGGGATCTCTTTCTCCTCCGCCGCGGGGCCTGTTCCTTCAGCGCCGGAGTCGCTCACGATGAAGCCACCGCCAATCGAGAAGAACGTCTCCTCGCTGAGAACCGCACCGCTGCCATCGAAGGCGGTAAACCGCATTCCGTTCGGATGCCGTGTCTTTGCTCCCGGCGGAAACATCTGGTCGCGATGGAAGAGCAGATCCCTGCTTAGGTCGAACGCAACGGGCCGCCGGCCATCCAGTCGAAGCGTTCGCGTGCTGCGAATCTCGTCCACCGTCGATTCAATCCGCTCGGGATCGATGGTCGCCGGCTCATACCCCGACAAGCCCAGCAACACCGCGCGATCGGTCGCATGGCCGCGGCCGGTCAGCGCCAGCGAGCCATACAGCTCCGCCTGCACGCGCCGGAGATCTTCCGGAAATCCGCCTTCCGCCAAGCCGCGCACAAACTGGTGCGCCGCGCGCATCGGCCCCATGGTGTGCGAACTGGATGGCCCTACCCCAATTTTGTAGAGATCGAAGAGGCTCGTCGTCACGCTTCGATTCTAGCTGCACCCAAATCCAAATGCAGCATCTGTGTTCGCCTGCGCCGCCCGGGACCAAGTCCACCGCCCCCGCTACGCTTTGCTCTTGTCGCTCCGGCAGCGCAGACCGTCACTGTCCGCGTTCTCGCCTTTCTGGTACACTTCCCAGCAAACCTCCAGACATGCTCTTCAAGACGCTCAGCGCGGCTGTGTACGGCATCGACGCGAACCTCATTGAGGTGGAAGTCGATTACAGCGGCGTCGTAAGTAATGAAGAGCACTTCCACACCGTCGGCCTTCCGGATGCCGCCGTGCGCGAAAGCCGCGACCGCGTGCGCGCGGCCATCAAAAACTCCGGCTACCTGATTCCGCCCACCTTCATCACCATCAATCTGGCCCCCGCCGATCTCAAGAAGGAAGGCTCCGGCTTCGACCTGCCCATCGCGGTCGGCATCCTCGGCGCCTATGGCGCGCTGCGCAACGACGACCTCGGCAAGTTCATGATGCTCGGCGAGCTCGGCCTCGACGGCAGCGTGCGCCCAATCCCCGGCGTGCTGCCAGTGGCCATCCTGGCGCGCGAGAAAGCAATTCCCAATCTCATCCTGCCGGCCGCCAACGCCGCCGAGGCCGCGGTTGTGGAGGGCGTCAACGTCTACCCGGTCACCACCCTCCTCGATGTGCTCGATCTGCTCAACTCCGCGGTCATGGGGGTCATCCAGCGCGAACCCTTCCGCATCGCCACCGGCGAAATCCTCGGCAGGCTCGAACAGTTCTCCGTCGACTTCTGCGATGTGCGCGGACAGCAGACCGCCAAACGCGCTCTGGAGGTGGCCGCAGCCGGCAGCCACAACATCCTGATGATCGGGCCACCCGGCTCGGGCAAGACCATGCTCGCCAAGCGCCTGCCCTCGATCCTGGCGCCGCTCACCTTCCAAGAAGCACTGGAGACCACTCGCATCCACTCCGTCGCCGGCGTGCTCAACGGCGACGGACTCGTCACCCAGCGCCCCTTCCGCTCCCCCCACCACACCATCTCCGACGCCGGGCTGATCGGCGGTGGCATCGTGCCTCGTCCTGGCGAGGTTTCGCTCGCGCACAACGGCCTCCTCTTCCTCGACGAGCTGCCGGAGTTTCCCCGCAACGTGCTCGAGGTGATGCGCCAGCCACTCGAAGATCACACCGTCACCATCGCCCGCGCGTCGATGTCACTCAGCTTTCCGGCCCGCTTCATGCTGGCCGCTGCCATGAACCCCTGCCCGTGCGGGTATCTTTATTGCTGAAAAGAGCCGGATTGAGGCCTAAGGATTCGACGCTGTAGTTGGCCACCCGAATGTCTGGGGCAAGCACGGCAAGGACTTGGCGCTTCTGCTCCCGGCTCCAGGCCTCCCACTCTGCCAAAGGAGCGAAGATCTCGACCAGCTGATCCACATCCACCGCCCGCGTCTCCGGAATACACCGTTCGAGGGCTGCCTCCGTGGCGCGAATCGCCGCATCGATCTTATCCAACCGCTTGCTGGATTCAGACTGAGGGATCTTTCCCTCGATGTACAGATCGACCACTCGTCCGCGCCGGCCGCGCAATTTGCCCAATTCCAGCCTCATTTTCTGGTTATCAGATACCACCTCTGGACGGTCGACCCTCTGGAAAAGTTCGTTCACACAAGCAGTCAGAAAGGACCGGCTTTGCAGCTGATCGGCAAACATCTGGTCGAGGACCGTTTCGAGCCGTTGTCTGGCCATGTATTGGGATTGGCATTTTTCCGCAGATCGGCGTCCCGTGCACACGTAATAGTCTCGCCGCGCCCGACGCGTCTGGACATCATGATCGCACTCAGAGCAGGTGAGAAAGCTGTTGTACGTGAAACGATGGACATAGTTGCCATCGGACCGCCAGTGGTTGCGCTGCTTGAGATTCATCGCGTCCTGCAAGGCATTGAACTGCAGTTCAGTAAGCAAGGGCTCTTCGATGACCCGAGTCCGAATTACCTCAGCTTCCGAACGCGCGATCTTGCGACGATCGGCCTGCCTTCCATCGCTCCGTACATACTTCCCCGAAGGAGATGGATCTCTTTTCTGGTCAATGACGCGATAGCCCGTCCAAATGGGGTTGCGCAGGATGAGGTGCATGCCCCGCGGAGTGACGCCAAGAGGCTTCGCGAGTTCATTGTAGTTCTGGTTCCCGGCCAAAAACTGAAGAGCCGCCTCACGTACCAATTGCGCCTCTGGCTTATAGAAAAATCCTTTGTCGCCGTCGTAGCCAACTCCGAACCCCAGAACAATCTGACTCTGGGCAAGTTCCCCTTTTTTTCGCTTTATCTCTTTTGCGGCCCATACCCTCTCCAGGATCTCGCTCCGTTCAAGACCAGCCATTGCGGCTCTGAGAGTACCAAAGAAACGGCCCATTTTATCGCTGAAGTCTATGGGCCCTTCAGGGAGATACAGGACTGTGTGGCTGTCGGCGAAAGCCTGTAACAAGGCATAGTCCGAAAAGCTCTCGGGGCGCATTAGTCGGCTGAATTCCCGCGCCACCACGCCTTGGATTTGGCCAGACATCATGAGTTGGATGAGCCGTTGAATCTCAGGCGCCAAGAGCACCGAAGCGCCCGAAACGTCTGAATATTGAATAACTTCGATCATGTCGAGGCCAAATTGTTCGCATATCCTGTCCGCTGTCGCTTGTTGCGTTGCAAAGGATGCGCGATCCTCACCGGCCTGAGGCGCCGTGCTAACCCTAAAGAGCCCCACCACTTTAGTCGCCATTTCGCTCCTCGATTCCGCAGAACCTGCGTGCCAATTTCAAAGCCAGCTTTTCTTGATTCGAAAGCAAAGCGGCCTTGAGTTCCAGTAGTAAGCTCCGCCGCTCGGCCGAGACTCTCAGAATGGCGTCCACCGCCCCTGATACTTGAGGCTGCGGGGGGACCATGGGGTAGGACAAGAGGAGATGTGCGCTATCGTGCGCCAAGAGGATGGCTATAGAGACGATTAAGCCGACGACACATGTTCCAAAGGCTACTTGATCCTTCGCCTTTCCTTCGATAAGAAACCCAGATGACTTGAACCTCATAAGTATCTACCCCGCCTACAGGCTCCCCCTTCTTCAAGCTTGGCAAACAAAGGGCGAAGAATCAATCCTTCCAACGCACAAAATGAACCGCCTGCCAGGAATCTGAGCCGAACGGGCATAAAGGGAAGACGGATTTGTATCGGAGTCCTTCGCACCAGGGAAGTCTTGAGCCGGGCGGCTTACCAGAGCATTTGATGGTTGCCTGGGCTTAGCCCAGCCCATCTCGATACCGATTTGGCGAATCACAATCTGCGCGCCGGCGGGCTCAGGTCGGCAGCGGGCTTAGTCCCGATGCCGACTAGAACGTGGTACTTCAGAGATGCTCATTCCCTCGTCGCTGCATGAGTGGCCGCGTTGGCTCAGTTGATGTGCCCCTGAATCACTCAAGGGGGCGGCGACCGCCTTCCGCTTTGGAGAGGTAGTGCGCTACTGATGTGCCGGCTCCGTCGACTCTGCAAGGCAATCAGCGGTCAATGCAGGCGGCAACAGCCCTGGAAGTCAATCTTCCCGGGCCGTGAGCCGGGCTCTTCGGCAACGGCCGTGGTCGCCACATCGCCGCTATCGTGAGAACTGAATTTACACGCTGTCATGGCTGCGCAGATTTACCGAAGCCACATTGCTGGACCCAAACCTTCTCAATCCCAATCAGAGATCCTTGGGTTCCCTGGCGGCCTACTGCTCGTCCAAATGCGCGATGAATCGTTCCCCACCCGGGCAGGCACAATTCACCAAAGACTCTACGTCCAAGTGGATCGTTGATCACATACCCGCTTATGAGGACTGCTGCCGTTCAGGCTCTGGTAGCGAAGCTTCACAGCGCGGGGATTGCGGATCTGCAAGCGAAGAAGTCCAGCAGACAGCTCGGCGCGCGCACCGGAGTGCGCGACTACCGCGTATGGAAGGCACCAGAGCGGCTGGGCCATTCGCATACATTTTCTTACTCGGGGCGGAAGCTCGTGATCTCAATGTCTGATGGCATGGGATCCGCACGGACCACCCAAAGCCTCTTGCCGTCCGGGGAGACCGCAAACCCTGACATCTCTATTTGCGGCAGATTGCCGGGAAAGTCATCGACATGTTCTTCTCTATCGCTGCTGAAGTCGAAGAATTCAATTGCTGCACGATCCTGTGCATGGCCCAGGAAAAAAATACCCCGCGGGCTAAGTGCCCATGTGTCTGAGTAGCCGGGTAACACCGAGTCCGTAAGCGCATCCTGATGACCATTTTGCAAATTGAGACGGGCGATCGTCGTGCTCATTCGGCCCTGAGAGAAGTGCAGATATCCGCCATCTCTCGACTGCGTGATCGGAGCTCCTCCTTCTTCCGTCAATTCCCGAGGCTTTCCGCCGGGCAGCGGAAGTCGATAGAGAAAGAAATGGGCCCGCGCAAATAATGACCTTCCGTCCGCCGACTCCTGTGGATCGGTATAGATTGGGCTTAGCTGGTGAATGGGGGCATCCCCACGAACTGGCACTTCATACAAGCCATGAGCGCGCTGTGGCGAAAAGATAAGCGCTTTGCCGTCGGAAGACCAGCAGAACGATTCAGGTACGAGCCTCCCCGTGGAGATTGCGGACGCATTCGTCCCATCAAGGCGACTGACCCAGATTTGAAATTGCCCTGAAACATTCGAGAGGAATGCCAAAAGCTTCCCGTCGGGGGACAGAGCGGGGCGAATACTTTCTCCCGGGCCCCAGATCACAGGGGTCCAAGAGTGGGATGGATTGCCAAGGTCGGTGGACCAAATATCAAGGTTCGGGCTGTATTTGGAAAAGGCCACCATCTTCCCATCTTGTATGACGGAAAGCTGCAAGGCTCTAGCAGATCTCACCTGCGAGACCAGCGTGAGCGCTATGTAAACCCCATCTTGTGCAGCGCGTTGTCGAGGCGCAGTGTAGAGGGATGAATCGTGCGCGAACGGAGCAGTGGTCGAAGTGGCGAGGGTTGGTCTCGGAACAGGTTGCGAGCGAGCAGAGTGTAGCGGTGTTCTGCCGTGAGCAGGGTATTCACGAGTGGCAGTTGTACGAGTGGAAGAAACGCTTGCGGCGGGAGCAAGAGGTGCAGTTCCTGGCCGTAGAGGTAAACCCCAGTGATCTGGTGGTAGAGGCGGCGGCGCTGGTGCGCAGCCAGGCGATTGAAATCCGGCTGCCAAAAAGGTACAGCATGATGGTGGAGCCGGGCTTCGACGCGACACATTTGCGCGCCTTGCTTTCCATATTGGAAGCGGAAGCATGATAGGCCCGCCCAGTTTACGTGCGCTCGATCGCACCCAGGGGCCGCGCATCTGGCTGGCGGTTGAGTCAACCGACATGCGCGGTGGGTTCGATCGTTTGGCCGAGCGGGTACGTGCGGTGATCGGCCAGGATCCCATGAGCGATAGCCTTTTCATTTTTCGCTCGCGCCGAGGCGACAGATTGAAGATCCTGCTATGGGACCGCGACGGGTTCGTAATTTGGTATAAGCGTCTTGAGGCTGGAGTTTTCAAACTTCCGCGGGTTAAGGATGGAGCGCGCTCGGTGGAGCTTCGCGCCAGTGAGCTGGCAATGATCCTGGACGGGATTGACATGACGAAGCTGAAGCGGGTGCCGCGCTACGAGCGAGCAGCGAGAACCAGAGAAGCCAATGAAGAAAAGATCGCAGTATAAATAACTCTATCTCCACTTATGCGTCTACTTATATGTGGATCATGCCGACAAGTTAGTCGAGTTACCCGATGACAAGGAATCGCTGCAAGCGATGGTGCGCGCACTCCAGTTGGAGCGCGATCAGCAGAAGAAGCGCGTC
>JAJZCY010000214.1 GCA_021828835.1 Acidobacteriota bacterium
CGGAGCGGTCGCCGGAGATGTACTTTACGCCCCATGCCACCTCGGCCATGGCCATGTTCGGCTATGTCTATCTGTGGTATCTGATGGCGGTTCTGGTCTTCGAGATCTGGCTGGACTACCGGCGCGAGATCGTGTTGCGCTCGCAGCAAACCAAAGGCATCCTCCGCCTGATCTACAAGATCATGACCCTGGGCTCCACCAACATCAGCGAGCGCGCCCTGCACATCGACGAGAAGGTGGGCTGGGTGGTCACGCTGATCGGCATCCCCTCGGCCTTCATGCTGCACGGCTATGTCGGCTTCATCTTCGGCTCCATCAAGGCGAATCCCTGGTGGTCATCGCCGCTGATGCCAGTGGTCTTCATCTTCTCGGCCATGGTCTCGGGCGTGGCCGCCGTCATGCTGCTTTACATGGGCCTCACCAAGCTGCGCAAAGAGACGATCGACATGCGCTGCGTGGATACCATCGCCATGTATATGTTCTACATCTTCGTCATCGACTTCACGCTGGAGATGCTGGACCTGGTGCACCGCATCTACGAGGCTGACGAGTCGTTCCGCAGCATCGATTTCATGGTGCACACCAAGCTCTTCTTCTCGCAGATCGTGCTCCAGATCTTCATCGGTACGCTGGTCCCCCTGGCTCTGCTGTTCATCGTCCAGGTCTGGAAGAACAACATCTCGGAGATCGCGCGCAAGCGCATCTACGTGCTCTGTGGTTCCCTGATTCTCATCAGCGTCTTCGCCATGCGCTGGAATGTGGTGATCGGCGGACAGCTCTTCTCCAAGAGCTTCCTGGGCTACACCACTTACAAGATGGAGTTGGCGACGCGCGAAGGCCTGCTGGCCGCAATCGGGCTGACGCTTCTGCCCTTCGGTTTCCTCTGGATTCTGCTCAAGCTGCTGCCGCCCTGGAATGACAGCCAGTCGCACACGGCACAGCTTCCGGCCTCCGGGGACTGAGGTCCACCTTCACCGCACGACGGGGTAAGCCATGGCCGAGCCTCCCGAGAGCTTCGAGAGCCTGCAGTCGCGGCTGGATAACCTGGAGAAACGCGTCTCCGCGCTCGAGAAGGCTGGCGTTTCCGACACCAGCCTCTCCACCTCCACGAAAGCGCCTGCATTGCGCGCGGCGCCGGCGGCAACCACCGCTGGCGCCGTTAGCGTCTTTTCCCTCTTCGGCAGAGCCATGCTGGGCATTGCCGGAGCGTACCTGCTGCGCGCCATCGCCGACTCCGGCTCGGTGCCGCGGCAACTCATCGCGGCGCTGGCGCTCGCCTATGCCCTGGGGTGGCTGATTGCCGCCGCCCGCGGCTCCGCGTGGCTGGCCCGCACCGTCTATGCCTGCACCTCTGCGCTGATCCTCATCCCCATGCTCTGGGAGCTGACGCTGCGCTTCCATGTGCTCGCGCCTGCGGCAACCGCCGCCGCCCTGGGCGCATTCGTTGCGGTGCCCCTTGGCTTTTCCGTGCGCCGCAGCATCATGCCTGTCGCGTGGATATCGAATGGAACCGCCGCCGCGCTCGCGCTTGCCCTGGCCGTCGCCGCGCATTCCATGCTGCCCTTCGCGCTGCTGTTGCTGGCCATGCTCGCCGCAGTGGAGTTCAGCGCGCTACGCAGTTCCGAGCATGCGGTTCGCGGACTCGTCGCCATCGCCGCCGATCTGGCCGTGTGGATCGAAATCTACATCTACTCGGCCGCAACCAGTCTGCGCGCCGCGTACCCGCCTCTGAGCACGTCCGCGCTGCTCTTGCCCGGCGTTGCGCTTTGCCTGCTCTCCTGCGGATTCGTCCTTGGGCGCACCGTTCTGCGCCGCCGGCCTGTGAGCACGTTCGACATTGTGCAGGCGCCCGCCGCTTTCCTGCTGGGCATCTGCGCGCTCATGCTGTTTGCGCCTGGCGCCGGAGCCATCCTCGTACGCCTGCTCTGCCTGGTTCTGGCAGTGGGGCTCTACGGGCTCGCCTACACGTTGTTCAGCAGCTCCCAGCAGGCGCGAAACTGTTCCGTGTTCTCTACCTGGAGCGCGGCGCTGCTTCTGGCGGGATTGTGGATGAGCCTGGACGCGCGCTGGCTGAGCGGCTGCCTGGGCATTGCGGCTCTGGTTGCCACCCTCGCCGGAGCCCGCTTGCATCGCCTGGCGCTCCAGTTCCACGGCGCCATCTACCTCACCGCCGCCGCGCTTGCGGCCGGCCTGCCCGGCTACATTGCTCACGCGCTTAGCGGACCCGCCCCAGCCCAGCCCGGACTGCTGACGGGATTCGCGGCAGTCTGTGCCGTGTTGTGCTACCTCTTCGTCAGGCCGCAGACCGTCGCAACGCGAAAGACGCAGGTTCTGCCTCTCTATCTTGCAACTGCGGCAACCGCAGCCATAGCTGCACTCGTGGTCGAGCGTTCGCTGCGCGTCCTCGCGCTGGGCGTGACGCCGCAGCCGCATCATCTGGCGTTTGTGCGCACCCTCATTCTGTGTCTGCTGGCGCTGGGACTCACCTATGCCGGGGCGCGCCGCCAGCGCTCCGAACTGACCCGCATCGGCTACGCCATCGTGGCCCTGGTGGCTCTCAAGCTGCTGGTCGAGGACCTGCGCATCGGACATCTGGAATATATTGCGGCCTCGATCTGCCTCTTTGCGCTGACCTTGATAGCCGCGCCACGCGTCGTGCGGAACACTCCGCCACGCATGCGCAGCAAGCTCCCTTAAGGCCGCCTGCTCACACTCGCCGCAGGAAATCTCCGCTCTTGCCGCCCGACTTGGCCTCCAGCCGCACCTCCCGGATCACGATGCCCTTGTCCAGGGCCTTGGTCATGTCGTAGACGGTAAGCGCCGCCACAGAAGCGGCCGTGAGCGCTTCCATCTCCACGCCGGTCTGACCCGTTGTCGCCGCCGTGGCGCGGATGCTTACCCCGCCCGCAACCACCTCTGCCTGTACATCCACGTGGGTCAGCGGCAGCGGGTGGCACATCGGGATCAGGTCGGAGGTGCGCTTGGCCGCCTGGATGCCCGCGATCCGCGCCACCTGCAGCGGGTCGCCTTTGGGATTCGACGGCAGTGCCGCCAGAACCGCGGAGGAGAGTTCCACAAACGCCGAAGCAGTTGCAGTGCGGCGCGTCGTCTGCTTGCCGCTCACGTCCACCATGCGCGCCTGACCGGCTTCATCGAAGTGCGAAAGCTTGCCTGCGTTGGCCATCCAGAAAACCTCAGGAAAGAAGAATGCGTACGCTCGTGCCCGTCTCGAGCACGGTCGCGGTCTCCGGCACCACGAGATAACAGTTGGAGCGCGCCAGAGCGGTCAAATCGCCGGAGCCCTGCCAGGAAACCAGCGAGACGCGCGGCAACTCGCCCTTCGCGCCAAAGCTGCACACCGCGGGCAAAAAGCGCGTCAGCCCCGGCTTGGTCTTCACCTCGCCTGCAAGCTGCGCCATCGCAAAGCGGGGAACCGTCTCCCGGCTTCCGCTCAATGCCGCCAGCAGCGGCGCAGCGAAGAGCAGAAACGTCACCGCCGAGGAGACCGGATTGCCCGGCAAGCCCATACAGTGCTTCGCTGCACTCTGTCCTCGGACAGGGGAAGAGACCGGCGCAGGCGGAATCTCCGCCAACACCGTCGGCTTGCCCGGCTGAATGCGCACGCCCGTGAAGTGAAAGCGGGCTCCGGCGCGCGCCAGAGCCGGCTCCACCAAGTCGAATTTGCCCGCGGAGACGCCGCCGGTAAACACGATCAGGTCCGCCGCACGCGCCTGAGCGATCGCCGCATCCAGCGCCGCATCGGTATCGGCCACCTGCGGCAGCAGCAGCGGCTCGCCACCGGCGGCCGCCACCAGCGCGGCCAGCATCGCTCCGTTCGAGTTGCGAATCTGTCCGGGCCCGGGCTCAGCCTCCACCGGCACGATCTCATCACCCGTCGAGAGAATCGCCACCCGCGGCCGCACGAAGACGTCGAGTTGCGCGTACCCGCAGGAAGCTGCCAACGCGATCTGCCCGGCCTGGATGCGGACGCCGCTCCCCAGCAGTTCATCTCCGCTGCGCCCCTGGGCGCCGCGCGCCACCACATTCTCTCCCGCCACGAGCCTGCGCGGCGGCGGCAGACGCACCATGCCCGGGCCCACTCCCCCGCCCGTTTCCACATGCTCCACCATCATCACCGCGTCGGCGCCCTCGGGTACCGGCGCACCGGTCATGATCTCCCATGCTGCATCGGGCGGCAGACGCCCTCCAGGGGCATCGCCTGCCTTGGCGGCGCCAGCAATGGCCAGCGGCCGGTGGGCGGAGGCCTCGCTGGCGCGGCAGGCAAAACCGTCCCTCGTGGAACGCGCAAAGGGCGGCTGATCGCGATCCGCCACAATGGGCCGGGCGAGCACGCGGCCGGCTGCCTGCGCCAGCGGAACACGCTCGACGGCGGGTTGCATCTGGCGCAGCGCCGCGGCATGATCTGCGATCGTCTGTGCGGCTTCCTCGTAGCTAAGCAGAGCGGAACTCATGACTTGGATTGTACGGGTATTACTCGCAACTAGCTTTATCCGCAAAGCACAAAGGCCGCCCACCCGGGCGGCCTCGGCACTGCTGAAAACGGCTTTCTAGGCCTGCGCCTGCTGCTGCGGCGCACCCGCCGGAGGCGCCTGCGGCTTGGGCTTGGGCGCGCTTTCCTTCTTGGAAGGCGCAAGAATCGCGTGCAGAATCGTACCTTCCATCCGCGGCATGAATTCCACCACGCCCGCTTCGCCAATGTCCTGGATCAGGCGGTTGATGATGTTGTAGCCGAGCTCGCGATGGGCCATCTGGCGGCCGCGGAAGCGCAGGCTGGCCTTCACCTTGTCGCCCTCATTGAGGAAGCGCACGGCCTGATTCTTCTTGGTCTGGTAGTCGTGCTCGTCCACCGTGACCGAGAACTTCACTTCCTTGATGGTGATGATCTTTTGCTTCTTGCGGGCGGCGCGCTCGCTCTTTTCCTTCTCGTACAGATAGCGGCCGTAGTCCTGAATGCGGCAGACCGGCGGTACAGCATTGGGCGAAACCTCAACCAGGTCGAGGCCGCGTTCCCGGGCGACGCGCAACGCCTCGAAAGGCGCCATAATCCCGAGTTGCTCACCCTTTTCGTCGATCACACGGATTTCGCGGGCGCGAATCCGGTCGTTGATGCGGATAAAAGACTTGGCCGAACGTTTATCGAATGCGATGGTGCTCCTCCAAACAGCTGCTCCTGCCCGCCTGTGGAATTGGCTCCCGGTCGAGCGCACCCTGAGTATAGCACTGGCTCGGGTCTACTGAACCAACGGTTTACCGGCTTCCACGGCCACAGGAAGGGCCTCGAGACTCCCGTCCACGTTCAGCGCTTGGATGCGAAGGCGCACGAGGCGGTTGGCAGGCAGCGCGCCGCCGATCCTGACCGGCAGGAAATTTTCCGTCAGCCCGGAAGACATCCCCTGGGCAGCCAGCGCCGCGGGCGTATGCAGCGTGATCGCTTCCACCTGCCGCCCCACAAATTGCGAGCGGTGAGCGCGGGTCTTCTCGGCAGCCAGAGCACGCAGCATCCCCATCCGCTCCTCCACTACGGTCGGCGTCACCGGATGTTTGCCTTGCAACACCTGCCCAGGCGTACCGGGCCGTGGCGAAAACGGAAACAGATGCAGATACCCGAATGGAAGCGCCCGGATCATCGCCGCCGTTTCCTCAAACTCGGCCTCGGTCTCGCCGGGAAAGCCCACCATCACATCGGCTCCGAGGGTGAGATCGGGCCCGGCAGCACGAAGCAGCGCCTCCACCTTCTCCGCGTAGTGCCAGGGGCGGTAACGCCGGTGCATGCGGCGCAGCACGGTGTCGGAGCCGGATTGCAGGGGGAGATGCGCGTGGCGCGCCAAACGCGTACCGCCAAACTCCGCCATCAGGCCGATGAGTTCCTGATCCCAGTCCATGGGCTCGATCGAGCTCAGGCGCAAGCGCGGCAGCCCGGTATCGGTCAGGATCTGGCGAACCAGCGCTGAAAACGCGGGACGCTCCGGCAGATCGCGGCCCCACCGGCCCAGATTGATCCCCGAGAGCACCAGTTCCCTGCCGCCGGCCGCCACAAAGCCTTCCACCTGCCTCAGCACCGCTGCGCCGGGCAGACTCCTGGAGGCTCCCCGCGTCTGCGGAATCACGCAGAACGTACAGCGGTTTCCGCAGCCCTCCTGGATCTTGAGGTTGGGCCGCGTCTGCTCGCCGGGAACAAGTTGCGCCTCTTCCAGCAGCGAATGCGCAAAGCGGTCGTCGGCCCACACCGGGACAGCATTTCCGGAGGCGAGCAGCGTATGAACCGGAACGAGGCCGCTGGCAATCTCCGGATCGCTCAGCCGCGCTGCCGGCGATGTCAGGTTTGCGATGATCTCCGGGGCCAGGGCCTTGTGGCTGTTGCCGATCACCGCCGAGACACCTTCGATGCGCGCCAGTTCTTCGGGCGCGCGCTGCGCATAGCAGCCAGTCACCACAATGCGAGCCGCGGGGTTGTCACGCAGGGTCTTGCGAATGAATGCCCGGGCCGTGCGGTCGGCTTCCTCCGTCACGCTGCACGTATTCACGACCACCACTTCGGCATCGGAGGGCTGCTCCAGACAGTGCTGTCCCGAGGCCAGCAGCCGGCCAGCAATCGCTTCGCCGTCGGCGCGCGCCGCCCTGCAACCGAAGTTTTCGATGTGGAAGCCGACCATACATTCAGTTTATGAGGAAACAACAGCCAGAGGAGCGGATGGAATGGCGAGGCAGGGCAATCGCATGAACCTGAGGTATCTGAGCAGGTACGGTAATCGGAGTTGATACTCGCGCAGGCGTCGGAAGTCCGGTTTGCTGTTTCCATGGGGGTGATGATGGA
>JAJZCY010000215.1 GCA_021828835.1 Acidobacteriota bacterium
GATCAGTTGTGCTTCCAGGGGAGGGAATTGCCCCAGAAATAAGTCGGCCAGCTCGGGCTGTTCGGAACTGGTGTAATCGCGTGAGTGCTTCACAATCCCTTCACGCACCGCCAGCGTCAGGTTCAAACCGCGGAACCCTGGATAGCGCTCTTCGAACCAGGTGACGATGCGCAGCGCGTGCAGATTGTGATCGAAGCTGAGGCCGTAGCCGCGCAGAGCCGCATCCAGCGCGCGCTCCCCGGCATGTCCGTAGGGAGGATGCCCGATATCGTGAGCGAGCGCGAGCACCTCGGCCAGTTCGGCATTCAGCCCCAGCGCGGCAGCCGCGGTGCGTGCGATCTGTGCTACCTCCAGCGTGTGCGTGAGCCGGCTGCGAAAGTGGTCCGCGGGCGGCCCGTCGGGCAGCCGGGTGAAGACCTGGGTCTTGCCGGCCAGCCGCCGGAAGGCGCGCGCATGAAGCACGCGCGCGGTGTCGCGGGTGAATGGAGAACGATAGGGATGAAACGGCTCGAGGTGCGTCCGCTGGGTGAGCGGGTTGCCGGCGTCCCCGTGTACGGCGATGCCGGCCGGCAGATACGCAGATGTCCCGATCGTGCTGGTCATCGGCAGCTATTCCGGTTTTTGGCCCAGCGATTCATCCTGCTTGGCGAGCTTGATGCGCGCGGTTTCCAGCTTCTTCTGCACCTTGCTCACGTCGCCGGGTTCAACATCCGCAGGGGCGGACTTGGCGAAATCCGAAAGCGACATCTCCCACTGCGCCGCCGCCTGCCGGATGCGCCCTGTCTTCTCGTACAGGTCGCCCAGGTGCATGTGGACGGTGGGATCGGTCTGATCGCGTTGCACGGCCTGGAGCAGATTGTTCTCTGCCAGTTCGTAGTCGCCCAGCTTGTAGTAGACCCAGCCCAGAGAATCCAGATAGGCGCCGTTCCATGGCTCCAGCGCCACCGCCTTCTGGATCATCTTCAGCGCCTCGGGCAGCCGCTCGCTCTTGTCCGCCAGCATGTAGCCCAGGTAATTCAGCGTCATCGCATTCTGCGGGTCGAGGTCCAGAACCTGCCGGAAGTAGCGTTCCGCAGGCTCCAGGTGCTTCTGCCGCTCCGCCAGTTCGCCGCGCAGGAATAACAGGTAGATTTTGTCATCCTTCTTGGTCGCCAGCGGCTCGGCCTTGTCGAGCGCCTGTTCGGCATCCTTCCAGCGCTTCAGCCGCACGTCCATCTGCGCCATGGCGAAGTACACCGTGCGATCGTCGTTGTTGCCCTTGAGCTGCGCTTTGGCCAGGCTCATCGCCTGGTCGACCTGTCCTCGATCGGCCAATTCGCCCGCCAGCATCAACTGGATATCGCGATTCTTCGGATCTGCAGCCGCAGCCTGCTTTGCTACGGCGAGGGACTTGTCGTACTGGTGCGCGGTGCGATACGCGTCTACCTGGCCCTGGTAGCCCTGCGCCGCCGAGTCGCCGCCCATATCGATCATCTTCTGGTAGGTCGCGACTGCCTGATCGATCTTGTTCTGCTCGATGTAAACCGCACCCAGCCGTCCCAGAAAGATGCCGCGATTGTTCTTCTCAGCCGAGGTGTAGGCGCCATTGGCATGGGAGGTCTGATCCACCATCGCCTGGTAGGTCTGTGCCGCCTGGTTCAGATGGCCCAGAACATCCAGCAGCATGCCTTCGTTAAAGCCCGCCTCCAGGGAAGTTGGATCGATGCTGCGTGCTTTCTTTACCGCCGCCAGCGCATCCTGGTACTTGCCCTGCCGGCGCAGAATTTCGGCGATGTGAACCAGCGCCTCGCTGTTCTCCGGATCCGCCTGCGACAGGTCCTGGTACTCTTTCAGGGCCGCGTCGTACTGCTTGTCGTTCATCAGAGCCTGGGCCAGGGCGTCGATGGTTTGCAGGTCGGATGGGTCCATTTCGGCGGCGCGCTTGTAGGCCTGCACCGCGTTCTTGGAGTCTTTCATCTGATCGTAGGCCGCGCCCAGGGTGAACTCCATCTTGGGCGTGCGGCTGCCTTCCGGCACCGATTCGATCGTCTGAACCGCCTGCTTGAGATTGCCATTCTCCGCATACAGGCGCGCCAGGTTCAGAACGGCGTCTTCCGAGTCCGGCTCAATGGCCTGGGCGCTCTTGAAGGCGGCCTCCGCCTTGTCCGGCTGGTGCTTTACCGTGTAGAGCTGGCCCAGCACCATGCGGTCTTCCACATCGCTGGGTTGCAGAGCGCAGATTTTCTCGTACTCCGCGATGGCCTTGTCCAAGGTGTTTCCGGCAGGAGAGGAAGAGGAGATTCCACTCTGTTCCTCGCCCAGCCGCCGCAGATAAATTCGCCCCAGCAGCTTATGCGCCGGAACATCGCTGGGCGATTTCACCAGCAGGTTCTTGAGGATCCCCTCGGCTTCGTGCACATGCCCGGAACGGAAGTACAGGTCCGCCAACTGGTCATTCAACGACGGCGAATCGGGATCGTGCTGCAGCGCCAGCTTGTACTGCTCGATGGCGCTGGTGACCTGCTCCGGATGTCCCTCGGAGATGGCTTCGTCCTCGTACAAACCCGCCAACGCCGCGTGGTAATACGCTTTGGCGCGGTCAGAATCCAGCCCATTGGAAGTGGGGGAGGCGGAGGACGGTGCAGTCTTGGATTGGGCTGCGGCGGGCGCGCTGCCGCTGCTGGCAGGGGATTGGGCACAGAACGCAAGCGCCGGCGCCAGCAGGAAAGATGCGGCGGCAAGCCGCGTTGCAGAGGCGAACGTCTTCGGATTCATCATGATGGGGATACGCGCCCTTTCCCTCGGACGGACCGGCACAACTGGCTCAGGGAGAACCCAAGGGCGAGGCCGGCGGCCGTGCTGGTCCTACTCTACAGACGATTCTAACTGCCGTTTGTCGCATCGACGGGACGGAATTCCGGCTCTTCCTTCGTCCTGTCTGTGGCTGGCGGCCGGTTGGTCGCCAAGCCATATGCACCGCAGCCGCTCGTTCCGCAACTCGGCTCCCGGCTTAGATGCGGGTTGAGCGGCCCCGGAGCCGCAGGTATTCCGGGTATCAGTGCCGGAAGTGCCTCATTCCCGTGAACACCATGGCGACACCCAGCTTGTTGGCTGCCGCGATCACCTGCTCGTCATTGACCGAGCCTCCCGGCTGGATCACCGCCGTCGCGCCGGCCTTCACGATCTCCTCCAGGCCATCTGGGAAGGGAAAGAAAGCGTCGGAAGCGGCCACGCAGCCGGCCAGCGGCAGTACCGCTTTCATGGCGCCAAAGCGCGCCGCGTCCACCCGGCTCATCTGCCCGGCCCCGATGCCCAGAGTCTGCCCGTTATGCGCGTAGACGATGGCATTCGATTTCACGTGCTTGCAGATCTTCCAGGCAAACAGCAGGCTGTGCAGTTCTTCGCCGCTCGGATGCCGCGCGCTCGCGATCTTGAGCTGCGCTTCGGAGATGTGCCCGGTATCAGCATCCTGCAACAGCAATCCACCGGAGACGTGCTTCACCACCGGCCGCGCGGGCGCCGGCCGCACCTGCACCAGACGCAGATTTTTCTTTGCTGCAAAGCGGGCCTTGGCTTCTTCCGTAAAGCCGGGGGCGGCGATGGCCTCCACAAACAGCTTGGCGATGGTCTCAGCCGCCGCGCCGTCCACCTCGCGATTGATGCCGATCACACCGCCAAAGGCGGAGAGCGGATCGCAGGACAGGGCTTTTTCGTAGGCTTCCTTGACGGAGGCGCCGGTCGCCGCACCGCAGGGATTGGTGTGCTTCACGATGATGACCGCAGTCTCCTCGAACTCCTGCGCCATCTCCCAGCAGGCATCCAGGTCAACCAGGTTGTTGAAGCTCAGTTCCTTCCCCTGCAATTGGGTTGCGCCGGCAATTCCCAGACCGCTGCCGTCTGTGTACAGCGCTGCGCGCTGGTGCGGATTTTCGCCGTAGCGCAGGCTTTGCGCCAGCGGGAAGTTGATGCGCAGGGTCTGCGGCAGAGCGGCTGGATCGGGAGCCGCCGCGGCATTCACCGCGGGCGGTTCGGGAATGCGCTCCAGCGTTCCGGCAATCGCCGCATCGTAGGCCGCCGTGGTGGCGAAGGCCTGCCGGGCAAGGCGCCAGCGTGTACTGCGTCCCAATGCGCCCTTGTTTGCCTTCAGCTCTTCCACGATCCCCGCGTAATCGGCTACCCGGGTCACGATCGCCACGTCCTCAAAGTTCTTCGCCGCAGAGCGCACCATCGACGGCCCGCCGATGTCGATGTTCTCGATCAGGTGCCCGAAGGCGACGCCCGGCTGTGCAGCGGTCTTCTCAAAGGCGTACAGGTTCACCACAACCATGTCGATCGGCTGAATGCCGTGTTCGGACACCGCCGCTTCGTGCTCCTTGTTGCCCCGGATATAGAGCAGCCCGCCGTGCACCCGCGGGTGCAGGGTCTTCACGCGCCCGTCCAGCATCTCCGGAAATCCGGTGAGCTCGCTGATGTCTTTCACCGCAAGGCCCGCTTCGCGCAGCGCCTTGGCCGTGCCTCCGGTTGAGATCAGTTCCACGCCAAAGGCCGCAAGTTCGCGCGCAAACTCCACCAGCCCGCTCTTGTCGGTCACGCTCAGCAGGGCGCGCCGGATCCGCTTCAGCTCGACATCGGAAGACACGTTCAGCTCCTTAGATTTGTGTTCTGCGGGGTTGCCGCCGGAGTTCGCCCGCCGGCGGAGGAAGGTATCCCAGAAACAGACTACAGCTTTGGGAAGAGACCGTCGGCCAGCAATGCAGAGGTGCTGACCGAAATGAGAGGCAGACCCTCAGTTCGCCAGCACCGCGCGATAACGCACCTTGTTCTTCTTCACCTTGTCAATGGCTTCGTTCGCTTTGGCCATAGGAAACAGTTCAGTCTTCGCCTGGATGCCATGGCGTGCCGCCACGTCCATCATCTCGCGCAGCGTATGAGGGCTTCCGATCGGGCTTCCGCAAAGGGCTCGCTGTCCGGAGATCAGCGGAAAGGCCGCTACTGTAACCGGCGAGGGCGGCACGCCCACAAAGCAGAGCGTCCCAGTGGGCCGCAGCGCCTGCACATAGGTGTTCCACTCCTGGTCGGCGTTGGCCGTGTTCAGGATGAAATCCAGTGATCCAGCGACCTCCTTCATGGCCTTGGTCTCGCGGCTGTTCACAAATCGGTGCGCGCCCAGCGCCCGCGCCTCTGCTTCTTTGGAGGCGGAGGTGGAAAAGGCCGTCACCTCAGCGCCAAACACGCGCGCAAACTGGATGGCCAGGTGTCCGAGGCCGCCGATGCCCACCACCCCGACCCGCGATGCCGGGTTGATCCCGTGGCTGCGCAGCGGGTTGTACACGGTGATGCCGGCGCAGAGCAGAGGCGCCGCGTTCTCGCTCTCCAGCGCCTCGGGAATCGGAATGGCAAAGCGCGCATTGCAACGCACCCGGTCGGCGTAGCCGCCGTGCCGGCGTACGCAGGTCGCCTCCGAGGCAGGGCACAGGTTCTCCTTGCCCTGGATGCACCACTCGCATACGCCGCAGGAGTTCGATTGCCAGCCGAGCCCCACGCGCTGGCCTTTCTCCAGGCCGGCCACCTCGCTGCCCATCGCCAGAATCCTGCCGATGACCTCGTGCCCGGGAATGAACGGAAACTGACTCACACCCCAGTCGTTCGAGATCAGGTGAAGGTCGCTGTGGCAAACGCCGCAATGGGAGATCTCAATGTCAACGTCATGCGCGGCCAATGGGCCAGGATCATAGTGGAAGGGCAGAACTTCTGCTCCTGCCGCATGCGCTGCAAGTCCCTTGATGTGAGCCATAGGAATTGGGGGCTCCTCGCTGAGATTGGACCCGGGAGCACGGCTGGCAATATCCCTCCGCACCGCGCTCAAAAGAAAAGTTCAATTGCTCTCTTAGTGTAAATCGCCGCCGTCTACCAGATGGACATCCAGGATCTGGTAACCGCTGAGCACTCCGCCGGCGGGCACCGCTGCTGCCAACTCCGCCGATTCCCCGTTGAGGCTCAGGTCGTGCGCGCTGCGCAGCGGCTCCAGGGCGTTTGCCACCGACAGAGGCAGGCTGGTAAGCGTCTGCCCATCCATAGTCGCCTGGGCTTCGGGCGCCAGCAGACTTACGTAAATCCTGTCTGCCGGATGCGCTCGCCGTGCCTCCTCGAGCACCGTTTCCATGTCCTGTGCGCGTCCCAGTTGCGGCTGCCGCAGCGTTCGATCCAGCGTAGCTCCATCGGAGATCAGGAGGCGCAGGTTGCCGCTATCGAGGCGGGCCGGAAGCTTTACCGGAATGCGCACGTTGCGCTCCGGCTGCTGCCATGGGCGCAGCGTTGCTTCGATCGTGATGGTATCGCCCGGATGTACCAGATCGTTCGAAACCAGGCGCGCGCTCACCAACTGTACCTGGAGCCGCCGTGGAATCACATCCACGTGAAGATCGATGTTCTTGATGGCGCCCTGACGGGCATCGTTCGCGTAAAGCTTGGCGAACTCCTCGCCGGTTTGCAGCGCAGCCAGCATGGGGGCCGGCATCATGCCTCCCGACGAGACCCACAGGTCAAGAGGAGCAGAGGGATAGTTGGCCAGATTGATGGCGCCGGTTACGTGATAGCTGGTTTCCGCCGTGCTCTCGTTCGACTCCAGCAGCGAGTTGTAGAGCACCACCAGCACCGCCTGCGAGGTGAGGGAAGGCAGATCCAGAACCTGAACGTTGACGTTGCGCGGACCATCCGGCCCCTTGATCCCGATGTGCATGGGGATCATGTGTGCCTGCGCGCCCAGCACGCCACGAATTCCGGATTCGCGATCCTCGGTAAATGCGCCCACTGTCTGACCGGTGTTAATGATCTTGAATGAGTTGAGCGGCGAAG
>JAJZCY010000216.1 GCA_021828835.1 Acidobacteriota bacterium
GAACACCGGTGAAGTGGAAGCGGTGGGCAAGGAGGCCAAGGAGATGCTGGGCCGCACGCCCGGCAATATCGTGGCCATCAAGCCGATGAAGGATGGCGTCATCGCCGACTTCAAAGTCACCGAGAAGATGCTGAACTACTTCATCCAGAAGGCGCACAACCGCAAGATGCTGGTGCATCCGCGCATTGTGATCGGCGTGCCCTCTGAGATTACGCAGGTGGAGAAGCGCGCGGTGGAGGATTCGGCCTACCGGGCCAAGGCCAGCGAGGTGTACCTGGTGGAGCAGGCGATGGTGGCCGCGATCGGCGCCGGACTACCCATTACGGAGCCTTCGGGCAACATGGTGGTCGATATCGGCGGCGGCACCACGGATATTGCTGTGATTTCGCTGAGCGGCATCGTCTACTCGCGTTCGGTGCGCATGGCCGGCAATCAGATGGACGAGGCCATCACCAACTATCTGAAGCGGAAGTACAATCTGCTGATCGGTGAGCGCACGGCGGAACAGATCAAGATGGAGATCGGGTCGGCCTTCCCGTTGGAGAAGCCGCTGACGCTGGAGATCAAGGGGCGCAATCTGATCGAGGGCGTGCCCAAGACCATCAGCATCGACGACAGCGAGATTCGTGAGTCACTGGGCGAGTGCATCGCGGTGATCATGAATGCGATCCGCGTGGCGCTGGAGCGCACCCCGCCCGAGTTGAGCGCCGACATCAGCGACCGCGGCATCGTGCTGACGGGTGGAGGCGCGCTGATCAAGAACCTCGACAAGCGCATCCGCGAAGAGACCGGACTGCCGGTCTCGGTGGCCGACGATCCGCTGGCTTCGGTGGTGCTGGGCACGGGCAAGATGCTGTCGGACTTCCGGCTGCTGAGGAAGATCAAGATCGACTAAAGGCAGGGAACAAGGGAACGAGGGAACAAGGAAGCCTAAGCCTTGAGCTTGTTCATGAGCGCGTTCAGCATCCGGCTAATTTCGGCAGAGAGCTTTTCCGCGGATTCATGCGTCTCGTTATTACAGAACCCGAGCGTATTGGCGATCGCGAGCTGCGTTTGCAGCTCGCAGTTGGGTCCGCGGGCATGACCGAGGAAGAGCACATACTCGCCCCTGGTCGATCGCCCATAGCCTTCGGCTATATTGCTGGCAACGGAAACCGAGGCACGTCGCATTTGATTGGTAAGACCGAATTGTTCGGAAGCAGGAAACGAAGCAGTGAGACGATAGATTTTCGAACTCAGTTCAACCGCCTTCTGCCATACAACGAGGTCTTTAAAGGAAGCACCCATACCCTGGCTCCTCGAAAAATTTGTTTTGGGACGATGTTGGGAAAAGAGTATGGCAGCCAGGAGGATGACAAAGTGATCGAGAACACAAGCAGACCGTTCCTTCTTGTTTCCTCGTTCCCTTGCTCCCTCGTTCCCTGAATTTATGGAATCCTTCTTCGTTCGCTATCGAAATCTAGTGGTGCTGCTGGTCGTCCTGATGGCGCAGATCGTCGGGCTGGCTGTGCAGGTGCGCAGGACCGAGGGCGGACGGTCCACGCTGGATCATCGGGACAGCTCGGGCGTGCGCCTGATCCGGTATTGGGCGGTAGCGCTGGTGTCGCCTCCGGAACGGCTGATTCATGCCACTGGCGATGGCATCTACAACCTCTGGTTCGGCTATTTCGATCTCCGCCACGTGCGTCAGCAGAACCAGCAGCTCCAGCAGACGATCGATCGGCTGCGGCTGGAGCAGGCGGAGCTGATGGAGGACGCGCAACAGGGTAAGCGCCTTCAGCAACTGCTCGGGTTCCAGGAACACTATGTCTACTCCACCGTGGCGGCCCAGGTGTATGGGTCGAGCGGCAGCGATCTGTCGAAGGTCTTCTTCATCGACAAGGGCACGGCGAACGGCCTCAAGCGCGACATGCCGGTGATCTCGCCGGACGGGATCGTGGGCAAGGTGCGCGAGGTATATCCCCACTCCGCGCAGGTGCTGGCCATCAACGACCAGAACAGCGGAGCGGGGGTGATTCTTGAGACGACGCGGATTCGCGGGGTGTTGAAGGGGAATGCGGCCGGTCAGCTTGAGATCGTGGGCCTGATGGCGGATGAGCGCATCAAGCCGGGCGAGAAGGTTCTGACCGCCGGCGGCGACATGATCTTTCCGCGCGGGCTGCCGGTGGGGACGGTGCAGAAGGTGGTTCCCGATCCGGACCGGGATTCGTTCATTGACGTGATCCTGAAGCCGGCGGCGCACCTGAACCGGCTCGACGAGGTGCTGGTGATTACCTCGACCGCGACGCAGATGCCGGCGCAGGAGCGGAAGGACGTTGCCACCAGCGAGAAGCTGAAGGGCGCTGAGGCCGCGGCTATCGCAGCCAAGGCGCAGGAGCAGACGAAGGCTTCGGAGATTATGGCGGAGCATCTGCCCAGCGCAACCGATCCGAGCGCCTACAGCGGATTGCCGCCGCAGCCGGCCAATGCAGCGCAGAACCGGGTAGCTGGTCAGGGCACCGCAGCGGGGCAGGCGAATCCAGCGGCGCCGCCGGTGCCCAAACTGCTGCCGACCAGGCATCCCGATCAGTTTTCGCCCAACCAGTTTTCGAGTCCCGGAGAGCCGGCCGGGACAGAGGCCGCGCCGCAGGGCAGCGGGGCTCCCGCAGGCCGCAAGCCGACGGGTGCAGGGAGGACGCGATAGCTATGTCTCTGCTGGGAGCAGATTTCCGGCGCGATTTTGAGATTCGCCGTTATCCCTTCATCCTGTATGTACTGATTCCGCTGGCGGCGCTGGTTCTGCAATCGTGGCTGCCGCGGCTGCTGGGGCCGTACACGCTGTTCGACCTGCCACTGGTCATCACCATCTACTTTGCGCTGGGCCGGCGCAGCCCCATCCAGGGCACGCTGATGGGCGCGGCCATGGGCCTGTTCGAAGACGCCATGACCCAGCACGCTATCGGGCTGAGCGGCGTGGCGATGACGGTGGTGGGCTTTCTGGCCGCATCGGTGGGCGTGCGCATCGACGTGGAGAATCACGCCATCCGGGTGATGATGAACTTCGTTTTGTCGCTGCTGTCGAGCGCCATCTACATCTTCGTCGCGCGTTACATGCTGGGCCTGGACTTCGACTGGCGCTGGCTGGCGGAGCTGCTGAAGGCTGTCGATAACGCGCTGATTGCGCTGGTCTTCTTCCCGCTGTTGGATAAGCTGCAGGTGAGGGAGTAATCCTTTGGGCTTGCTCTATCGCCGGCGCAGGAAGAACCTGCTGAAGGCGCCCAGAGTGGCGATGCCCATCCAGTGGGTGACGGCGAGATAGATACCCGCATAGGGCAGGAGCACGCAGGGTCCGACGAGCAGCGGATTGTGAAAGGGCAAAACGCGCTTGATGCCGTACCCGGCGACGCCCGCCCCAATGGCCACGATCCAGAGGCGCGCCACGCGCGCGATGCCGGAGGGAATGGCACCGATGGTGCGGTGCAACGCGTGGCGCAGCAGGGAGTACTCCAGCCAGGCGGCCAGACCCGCGGAGAAGGTGAGTCCGGCGGCACCCCAGCGCTGGCTGATGCCCAGCAGCCGCGGCAGAGGCAGGGCGCAGAGATAGCCCAGCGCGAAGGTCAGGGCGACGCGAATCACCGCAAAATTGAGCGGGGTGCGGGTGTCACGCAGGGCGTAGAAGGCCGACGAGTAGAGGCGGCTGGAGGTGGAGGCGAGCAGTCCCACTGAGGAGCCGGTCAACACCACCCACACAAACATCACGTCCTGATGCTGGAACTGGCCGGAGCGATAGATGGTGGCTACGATGACATCCCCGAGCAGGACGAAAGCCACCGCCGAGGGGATGACAAAGAAGGCGATCTGTTGCAGGCCGGCTGTCAGGCGCTGGCGCAGGGCCTGCGCGATCTCCGCCGTGGTGCCGAGTTCAGCCGACATGGCCGGCAGCTCCGCCGCCGAAACCGCCATTCCGAAGAGACTGAAGGGCAGGTTGTAGAGGGTCTGCGCATAACCCAGCGCGGCCACTGCTCCGGTGCCCAGAAAGCTGCCCAGGACGGAGTCGACATAGGCGCTTACCTGCACCACGCCGCGGCTTACGAAGACGGGAAAGAAGTTCCTGGAGACGGTGCGCACGTGCTCGCCGGCGTGCAGGCGCAGGCGCAGCGGCCAAAGAAACTTGAGCACGCGAGGAAGCTGCACCAGGAACTGCAAAGCGCTGCCGGTTACTGAGCCGATGGCGAGCAGGATGGCTAATTGTTGCTCGGCATGGTGGCGGCCGCCCCACAAGAGCGTGGTGATCATGGCCGCGTTCCACACGACCGGAGCCGCATAGGAGAGGAAGAAGCGGCGGTGGCTGTTGAGGATTCCGAGGCACCAGGCGGAGAAGACCAGCAGTGCCGCGCCGGGAAACAGGATCTGGACGAGGCGGATGCAGAGCTGCCGCTTGGCGCCGTGAAACCCGGGGGCGATGAGATCGATGAGCCAGGGCGTGGCCCAGATACCGGCTGCAACCAGCACCGTAGTCACGAGCAGCAGCAGCGCAAAGATGGCTTCGGCGAGCTGCGAGGCCTCCTTGTGGCGACCTTCGGCGTCGAGCCGCGCATAGACGGGGATGAACGAGGCGGAGAGCACGCCCTCGCCGAAGAGGTTTTGCAGCAGGTTGGGAATGCGGAAAGCGGCGCGGAAGGCGTCGGCGGCATCGGAGTTGCCGAAGTAATGCGCAAAGATGCGATCGCGCACCAGGCCCACCAGGCGGCTGAGCAGGATGCCTGCGCCGACGGCGGCCGCGTGAGTGCGAGTGGAGCCCTTTTTCGCCTGTGTGCTCAAACCACGATTATAGGGTGAGGCAGTTTCGGTTCGAACTGAGCCGCGCCGCCGGTCTCAGAGGGAACGGTCCCCGAGAATTCTTCTTGCGCACCGCGTGTACGGCTGTGATAGAAAGGCCGGCAACGGGGCGCGACATGAAAACGCTTGACCAGGAAAAGACGGCTCGGGGTGTCTACAGGCTCAAGGTATGGCTGCGGGTGCTCTACTCCCTGCTGGGCCTGATGTTTCTCGCGATAGGCAGCCTCTTTGTGTTTCTCTCCGGCCAAGGAACAGATGGCCCGACGGCGCTGCTGCTGTGGGTGATCTTTTTCGGACTGGGCGGATACATGCTGGCCTATGCACTCCGTGTGCGGGTGGTGCTTGATGGCGGCCGCATCACGGTCCGCGGCGCCTTCCGCGAACGGAGCGCCCAGGCCGCAGATATCGAGGGCTTCCGGATGGTGCGCTCCCGCAACGGAAGCTACACGCAACTGGTGCTGAAAGGCGGCGGGGGAAGTATCTCCATCCCTTCGAGCGTGGATACCGATGATGAATATCGCGCGTGGATGCAGCCGGTGCCCGACCTGGATGATCGCGACCGGACGGCGCTGCTGGAGCAGATCAAGCAGGACAGCGAACTGGGCGGCAGCGAAGCGGAGCGCATGGCGGCCCTGGGGGCCGCGAAGAGCTTAAGCTTCGTGCTGATTGGAGTGTCCGCGCTCGCAGCGGTGGCGGTGAACCTGGGCAACATCTCGCTCCTGACGCCAGCGGCGGTCACGCTGATTCTGACGCCCTGGGCGGCGCTCTCCCTGGTGCTACGTTCGCCGCTCCTCTATACGCTGTTCAAGAAGAAAGGCGATCCGCGCGCGGAGATGAGTTACCCGCTGCTGATTGCAGGTTTCGGCCTGCTGTTTCACCTCGGATCGATCAACTTCATCTCGATACGGCCGCTGTTGCCCTATGCCGTTCTGGCCGCCCTGGTGCTGATTGCGGCTTCCTATGGGCCGGCGAGCCGCTCTTCGAACCGAGGCAGCCTTTTGGCAGCCTTGTTTCTGGCGGCTGTGTACAGCTACAGCGCTGTGGGCGTGGCCGATTCCGTCCTGGACAAGTCGGCAGGAGCCAGCTACAGCACGCAGGTGATCGGACACCACATCACGGAAGGGCGGTCCACTACTTACTCGCTGCTGGTTGCGCCATGGGGACCGGTGCAGGCGCCCGAGAAAGTCACAGTGCCTTCGTCTGTCTACCGCAGCATCGCGATTGGCGATACCGTCTGCCCGGAACTGCATCCAGGCCTGCTGCGCGCGCCGTGGTTTCGCCTCGTGCCCTGCTCCGCGCCGGTACAATGAGCGAGAGCCGGGCCGCAAACCAGCGCGCTGTCCCGCACCTGATTTCTCTTCTGCGGGAGCACCCAATGGCCTCAACCGGTTCCGGGGCGGACATCTCCGAACGCGACGCCGCCGATCTGCTGCACAAGCTCATCACCGAATCGATTCCCGTCCAGGGGTTGTTTCTGGGCCACGACGCGGTGGCTGCCGGCTTGGTGGGCCACGTGTTTATCGGGCCGGATGGCCTGGTGTGGGTGCGTGCGGGCGAGCAGCGGACGGAGCCGTTCCTGCGTTTCGATCCCGCGACCGCGGTGCGCTTCAAATACGGCGATACCCGGGCCTTCCCGAACATTCCCATTCCCGGCGATCTGCGTCTAGCTTCGGCGCTGGTGTTCGTCTTTGCGGATGGGACGGAGATGGCGATCTTCGAACTGGCCGCGGAGCCGGAGTAGGGGCTGCTAGGGCCTGTTCACACTACCCGAACGGCTGGCGTTGCGCGGGAAAATTGCCTCAGACGAGGCGGAGGACGAAGGCTTTGGTGATTCCAAGGCGAGGACGACAACGACGTAGGAGGCAATTTTCCCCGCAACCCGAAGGGCCGGGGCCGATTTTCCCGATTTCTGTGTCGGTCGTCGCTAGCAGACACCCGGTATCCACCCCGCGGACAAAAATCCGTCCGCAGGGACCCCGGCATGCGTCGCTCCTCCCTTCTTGAACTCGGAAAAA
>JAJZCY010000217.1 GCA_021828835.1 Acidobacteriota bacterium
CTCGCTGAAGCACAGCCGGCAGGCGTCCGTCTCCGGCGAAAGGAACTGCTGGCGGCGGTCGATCGCCGCGGTGAGGCGCTCCACGAGCAGCTTGAGCCACTCCGGCTCGCCGATGGCTTCGCGTGAGATGAGCCGCAACGCAATCTGCGAGGTGGGACTGTAAAGTGCGGTGCCCAGCAGCAGGCCGCGGTTGTCGGCGACTTGCAACAGCGGAGGGGGATTCTCCGGGTCGTCGATCCTGAGCGATTCGATATCGGAGGCGTAGACCCAGAGGTACCCGCGTTGCAGGCGTTCCGCGGCGCGCCTGCCGATCACCGCGCCCTGAACGGCGCCGCCTGGCTCGCTCTCAGAACGGCGTCTACCGGCAGTCTCTGGCCGTGCAGGCTCAGCGTGGCGATGCGGGGCTTTGGGCTTCGTGGTGGACGCAGCAGACCTCGCCGGCTTCGCTGCCGTTGGTGTCTTGCTGCGGGGGGTCGATCGTTTCTCGCTCTTCATCCTGCTCTTCAGGGTAGTATGCCCCGCGGAGAAGCGAAAGGCGCGGAGGATCGTCGGAGGGGGCGCTCAGCGGAAAGAGACGATCTCGACCGGTCCGGTGCGGCGCAGAATGTCCACACCGCGTAGCTGATTCCATCGCGTCCGAAGACACTGCTGGACCAGGGTGCGCCCGCGTAAGGATGGATCCCCAAGGTTTCCCCTCGCTGTTAAATGCTGCCGCAAGAACACCGTGTCACCCGCGAGGATGCTGCGCTCAGGGGGCGCTAGACGGTGTGCGAGCGCTGAGAGGGCGCGGTGTTTTGCCCGTTTGCTGCCATCGCTTTCAGAGTGGAATCTTCCAAGCGCAAGGGCGGGAATCCCACGATGTCGTAGGTGCTCGAGGCGATGCCGATCCCCGCCTCCTCCAGGCCCACGAGAATGTCGCGGCTGATCGCGTCTTTTAGGGCGCGTATGTCGTGGGTGCGGCAGAGAAAACGCACCGCGAGTTCTACCCAGTTGTCGGTTAGGCGCATGAACACGCGCGGACGGATCTCGGAAGGCTCGATGAAGAAGTGCTCGCACAGGCGCTGCAACTCGGGTTCCGCCAGGTTGGTAACGTCGGTGGTGTGCCGTCCCACTGCCTCCAGAATGATCTGCTCGGCGCGGGTCCGGTCATCCTTGTAGGAGATAGGCAGGCGCATCTCCTCCCAGATGTAAGGGAATTCGCGGGTGTAGTTGTACACCGGCTTTTCGAAGATCTCCGCGTTGGAGATAGTGACGATGCGCCCGGAGTATTGGCGGCTGTGCACCCACATGCCGGGATCGTCCTGCTGCACAGCGGGGGGCTCGCCCATCTCCATGATGACGGTTTGAATGAAATTCAAGGCGATGACGTCCCCGCGCACCCCGCCCATGGTGATGCGGTCGCCGATGTTGAAGGTCTTGCCGCGCAGGATCACAAAGTACCCGGCGAAGCTGGTGACCACCTTCTGCATGGCAAAGGCAAGCCCTGCTCCCACCAAGCCTACGCCCGTAGCCAGCCGGGAGGGATTGTCGAACCAGATGGAGACAAAGCCCACCACCCCGAAGAGGAACAGCACCAGACTGATCCCCTGGCCGGTCCAGAAGGCGACGGTCTGCTTCCGGCCGCCGATTTTGTCTGCCAGCCAGCGCAAAATCCGATTGATGCAATAGAGCCCCAGAAAAAAGATGACCGAGAACAGCAACTTGCGGCCATCATCGGCGTTGGCCCCCAGGAGCTTTACGCCTCCAATCTGGAGGGTATGGTTGGGGCCGACCAGCTGCACCAGCGAGCTGTTCATGCCCGTTTGGATGCGGTCTTCATTCCAGGCGGACTGCCGGATGTGCAGGTGGGAGAAGGATCTGGAGTGCCCGATGAGGTAGAGGGCGCAGGTTGTGGAGGCGGGGGAGTTGTGGCGCTCCCTGTCGCAACCTGCTCATGGCGGACGCCGGTTTTCGGCGACGCCGATTTTTCCTTGACACAGTTGTGTAAGGATCGCTAAAGCTTTTCTAAGCCTGGCAGGTCCATGGTTAGCCTGGTGAGATGTCAATGGCTTCTCCAGGGAGATAGAATGCGAGCACGGCGCGGGCCGCCCTGGCGAATCCCCGGCTGCGGTTCTCAGCCCCATCGCAGTCCAGATGCAAGGCCCATTTTCTTCCCCGGCAGGTCCGGCAAGAACTGAAAAGACCAGGCTTGGAGGCAATGCGGGTGTCCACAGTGGGTCGCATCGCAGTCCGCAGCACGCAGGTGCGCGTTCCCGTGGCCGCGCGCCTCGACCGCCTGCCGGTTACCCGGTTCCATTTCATCCTGATGTGGGTGCTGGGCTTTGTCTTTTTCTTCGACATGGCCGACATCAATACCCTCTCGTTTGCCTCGCCAGCCATCATGAAGTTCTGGCACGTGCGGGTGACGGCGATTGCCCTGTTCAGTTCGGCTACCTTTGCCGGCATGTTCGCGGGCTCGCTCATCGGCGGAGTCATTTCCGACCAGATTGGGCGCAAGAGGGCTCTGACGCTGACGACCGTGTTCTATGGCAGCTTTTCGCTGCTGAACGCCTTTGCCTGGAACCCGGCCAGCCTCTTCGTGGCCCGGCTTCTGACCGGCGTGGGCATCTCCGCCATGACCGTGGTCGGCATCGCCTATATCAGCGAGATCTATCCCGCCCGGGTGCGGGGCAGCTTTCAGGGCTGGATCATGATGATCGGCCTGGTGAGTATTCCTGCCACCGCGTTCGTTGCCCGTCTGTGCGCCCCGATGGCGCCCTGGGGGTGGCGCCTGATCTTCGTGTGGGGCGGGCTGGGCCTGCTCTTTCCCTTCATCAGCGGTGCACTCGAAGAGTCGCCCCGCTGGTACGAGAACAAGGGCCGATTCGATGAGGCCGATGCCGTGGTGAGCCGCATCGAAGGCCGCATCCGCGCCGAGGCCGGCGAACTCCCGGCCGTCGAAGATCTCCCGCTGCCAATGGTGGAGGAGGGTGGCAACTTCTGGGATCTCTTTAGCCGCACGCATGGATCCCGCACCATCATCCTGGTGCTCACCTGGGTTTGCCTGACGATGGGCTTCTTCGGCTTCACTGCCTGGGTCCCTACACTGCTGGTAGCGCACGGCTTCTCGCTGGTGCATTCGCTCACCTGGTCCTCGACGATGTCGCTGGCGGCGATTCCCGGAGCCATGCTGGCCGGGCTCTTCTCCGACAAGTTCGACCGCAAGTGGACGCTTTCAGGCATTGCGCTGCTGATTGCCATCTGCGGCGCGTTTTACGGGCTCACGTTCCGGGTTGACTTCATCATCATCTTCGGCCTGCTGGTGGAGATGTTTCTGCATACCAGCACGCCGCTTGCCTATGCCTATACAGCCGAGGCCTTTCCCTCGGCGATCCGCAACTCCGGCACCGGACTGGCCTACGGGGCGGGCCGCCTGGCGAATGCGATTGGGCCCCTCTTGATTGCGTTTATCTACACCCACTATGGCTATAAAAGCGTCTTTGCCTATATCGCAGGCGCGTGGATTCTCACCGCCTTCTTCGTGGCCCTGCTCGGGCACAGCAGCAAGGCGCTTCTAGAAAGGTCCTCATGAGCACCTCAGAACTGGCGGAACCGGGAGTTTCTGTTTCCGACGCGGCATGGAAAGCAATTGAAGGGGCATACGACCTGCACGTGCACGTGGCCCCTGACGTGATCGACCGCAGGATCGACGATCTGGGACTCGCGCGCGAGTTTCTTTCCCACGGGCTGCGCGGCTTCGCGCTCAAGTCGCACTATGTTCCCACCACCGAACGCGCCGCGGTTGTCTGCAACGCGGTGCCAGGCATCCGGGCGCTCGGCACCATCACGCTGAATCACAGTATCGGAGGTCTGAACCCGGTGGCGCTGGAGATCGCCGGCCGCGGCGGTTGCGAACTGGTGTGGATGCCCACGGTTGACGCAGCCAACGAGACCGCAGGCCGTACCCAAGGCGGCGACAAGCTGCCTTTCTGGGCCAAGATCCAGCGCGAACTGGCCAGTAGCGGCATCGCGCCGCCGCCCATCTCGGTTGTCGACGGGCAGGGCCGGCTGACGGAAGAGGCGCGGCAGTGCCTGGAGATCATCGCCCAGCATGAGATGATCCTGGCCACCGGTCATGTGAGCCGCAACGAGATCTTTGCCCTGGTGCGCGCCGCCCGGGAGATGGGCTTGCGCAAGGTGATCGTGACTCACGCCGAATTTCCTTCGCAAAACCTCTCCGCCGCCGACCAAAAGGAACTGGCCGACATGGGGGCGCTCATCGAGCACTGCTTCACCACGACCTACACAGGCAAGGCGTCATGGGAGACGGTCTTTGCGAATATCCGCGAGACCGGCTGCGAGCGCGTTCTGCTCTCGACCGACCTCGGCCAGAAGATCAACCCCGGAGTGGCCGAAGGTTTTGCCATGTTTGCGCAGAAGTTTCTCGATGCCGGCTTTGCCGCCAGCGAGCTGCGCCGCATGGCCGTGAACAATCCGGAAAGCCTTCTCGGATAGTCGTCGGGCGTTGTGCTGATTGCGCTGCCGCGCCGCCGGGTTTATTCTTCCTCTTCTACCCCTTTCCTGAATGCGGCTCTCCTGTCCTGGGCAGGGGAGCCCGCATTTTTTATGGCAGGGATATATTCGTTTCAGGAGAAGGCGCAATGGGCGTTCAGCCTGCAACCTCCAACCCGGGCGCAGCGCGCGCGGTTCAGCCCATTCCGGTGGTGCTGCACGGGCGCGCGCTCGAGCCCAATCGCGGCATTCCGCTCAACCCCGACTGGGTGGATGAGGTGCGCGTCAACACCAGCGCGGTGGAGCGGCGCACTGCCACCCACGTCACGCGGCGCACGGTGAAGAAGGAGAACCAGGCCGCCTGGCTTCTGCGCGCCATCGCCTGCATGGACCTGACCACGCTCAGCGGCGACGATACGGCCGACCGCGTGCGCCGGCTCTGTGCCAAGGCACGCAATCCGCTCCAGCGCCACATTGTGGAAGGCCTGGGCATCGAGGACCTGCACCTGACGGTCGGCGCAGTCTGCGTCTATCACACCTTCGTTGAGACCGCGGTGAGGGCGCTTGAAGGCTCGGGCATTCCCGTGGCTGCGGTCTCGGCCGGCTTTCCTGCCGGGCTTTCGCCGCTGGCCGAGCGCGTGGCCGAAGTGCACCGCAGTGTGGAGGCGGGGGCGCAGGAGATCGACATCGTCATCACCCGCGCGCATGTGTTCAGTGGTGAGTGGCAGGCGCTATATGACGAGATTGCCGCGTTCCGGCAGGCCGCGGGGACGGCGCACCTCAAAGCTATCCTCGGCACTGGCGATTTGATGACCCTGCGCAATGTGGCGCGGGCCAGCTGGGTGGCGATGATGGCCGGCGCGGACTTCATCAAGACCTCCACCGGAAAAGAGAGCGTGAACGCCACGCTGCCGGTTTCGCTGGTGATGGTGCGCTGCATTCGCGAGTACGCGGACCGCACCGGCATGGCGGTAGGGTTCAAACCGGCGGGCGGCATCCGCACCGCCAAGCAGGCGCTCGACTGGCTGGCACTGATGAAAGACGAGCTGGGCCGCCCGTGGCTGGAGCCATCGCTCTTCCGCTTCGGCGCCAGCGGCATGTTGGGCGATATCGAGCGGCAGCTTGAGCATCAATTGACCGGCCGCTACTCGGCCACCTATCGTCACCCGGTGGCATAGCCGGCGCCCCATGTCCCATTTTTGACACCTGGGAAACGCACGAGGATCGCAGAAGCACATCCCGGCGGGATCGATCCGGGAGCCGCTCGAAGGAGACGCTGTGAGCATTGCGGAAAAGTTCTACACCATGGAATACGGCGCCGCGCCGGAAGACCCGAAAGAAGCCGTGCAGTGGCTCGACCGTCGTCACCGCCGCTTCGAGGAGTTCATTGGCGGCGCGTGGGTGAAGCCGGCCAGCGGCGAGTACATGACCACCAGCGATCCCTCCACCGGCGAAACCCTCGCTGAGGTCGCCAGGGGCAGCCGCGACGACGTGGATTCTGCCGTGGCCGCCGCGCGCAGAGCACAGCCGGGGTGGCAGGCCTTAAGCGGACATGAGCGCGCACGCTACCTCTACGCCCTCGCCCGTCTGGTGCAAAAGCACTCCCGCCGCCTCGCCGTGTTGGAGACAATGGACAACGGCAAGCCCATCCGCGAGAGCCGTGACATCGACATTCCCCTGGTCGCGCGCCACTTCTACCACCACGCCGGCTGGGCGCAGTTGCTGGAGCAGGAATTTCCGCAGTACACCGCCTGCGGCGTGGTCGGACAGGTGATCCCGTGGAACTTCCCGCTGCTCATGTTTGCCTGGAAGGTGGCTCCCGCGCTCGCTGCCGGCAACACTGTGGTCATTAAGCCGGCGCGCTACACGCCGCTTACCGCGCTCGCCTTTGCCGAACTAGCGATGGAGGCCGACTTGCCGCCGGGCGTGCTCAACGTGCTCACCTGCGACGCCACGACCGGTCAGGCGCTCATCGAGCATCCCGGCATCGACAAGGTCGCCTTCACCGGCTCCACCGAAGTCGGCCGCACCATCCGCAAGGCCACTGCCGCCTCAACCAAGAAGCTCTCACTGGAGTTGGGCGGAAAATCGCCCTTCATCGTGTTCGACGATGCCGATCTCGACTCCGCCGTCGAAGGTCTCGTCGACGCCATCTGGTTCAACCAGGGCCAGGTGTGCTGCGCCGGTTCGCGGCTGCTGGTGCAGGAGCGCGTTGCCGAGGCGCTCTACAGCAAGCTGCGCGCACGCATGGAAACCCTGCGCGTCGGTCGGCCGCTCGACAAGTCCATCGACATCGGCGCCATCGTCTCGCCCACGCAGCTCGAGTCCATCCGCACCATGG
>JAJZCY010000007.1 GCA_021828835.1 Acidobacteriota bacterium
TCCGGCATGCTCTACAGCCTGCCCTCCCGCGACCTGATCGCCGATTCGGTCGAGTACATGGTGAATGCCCATTGTGCCGATGCGCTGATCTGTATCTCCAACTGCGACAAGATCACCCCCGGCATGTTGATGGCGGCGTTGCGCCTGAATATCCCCACCATCTTCGTCTCCGGCGGGCCCATGGAAGCCGGCAAGGTGCAGCACGGCGGGCAAACAAAATCTGTTGATTTGATCGATGCCATGATCATCGCCGCCGATCCCAAGTGCAGTGATGAGGAAGTGGCGGCCTACGAGCGCTCCGCCTGCCCCACCTGCGGCTCCTGCTCCGGCATGTTTACGGCCAACTCCATGAACTGCCTGATGGAAGCGCTGGGGCTCGCGCTCCCCGGCAACGGCACGGTGGTGGCGACACACGCCGACCGCAAGCAGCTCTTCCTGCGCGCCGGCCGGACCATTGTCGAGCTCGCCCGCCGCTTCTACGAGCAGAGCGATGCCTCTGTCCTGCCGCGGAATATCGCCACCTTCGATGCCTTCGAGAACGCCATGACCCTCGACATCGCCATGGGCGGCTCCACCAACACAGTCTTGCACCTGCTGGCTGCCGCGCAGGAAGGCGAGGTGCCGTTCACCATGTCCGACATCGATCGCCTCTCGCGGCGCGTGCCCAACCTTTGCAAGGTGGCTCCTTCTTCGCCCACCGTGCACGTCGAGGATGTGCATCGGGCCGGCGGCATCTTCGCCATCCTGGCGGAGCTCGACCGCGGCGGACTCATCCATCGCAACGTCCACACCGTCCATACCCCCACCCTCGGCGATGCCATCGACACCCTCGACGTGATGGGCGCAGCCTCCGCAGAGGTCAAGGAGTTCTATCGCGCCGCCCCCGGCGGCATCCGCACCGTGGTGCCCTTCAGCCAGAGCAGCCGCTATCCCAGCCTGGATCTGAATCGCGAGAGCGGCGCGGTGCGCGATATGGCTCACGCCTTCAGCGCCGACGGTGGTCTGGCCGTGCTCTACGGCAACATCGCCGAAGAAGGCTGCATTGTGAAGACCGCCGGTGTAGAGAAGGGCCACCAGGTCTTCACTGGCCGCGCCCGTATCTTCGAATCGCAGGATGCAGCCGTCGACGCCATTCTGGGGGATCAGGTGGTGCCCGGAGACGTGGTGCTGATTCGCTATGAGGGGCCCAAGGGCGGACCCGGAATGCAGGAGATGCTCTACCCGACCAGCTACCTGAAATCCAAGGGGCTCGGCAAGGTCTGCGCGCTCATCACCGACGGGCGCTTCTCCGGCGGCAGCTCCGGCCTGTGCCTCGGGCACATCTCCCCCGAGGCTGCCGAGGGTGGCGCGCTCGCCCTGGTGGAAGAAGGCGATACCATCGAGATCGACATTCCGCAGCGTCTGCTGCGCGTCGATCTGCCCGACCGGGAGCTCGCCCGCCGGCGCGAAAAGATGGAGGCCAGGAGCGAATCGGCATGGAAGCCCACCACCCGCCAGCGGACGGTCTCGAGAGCGCTCCAGGCCTACGCCGCCATGACCACCAGCGCCTCGCGCGGCGCGGTACGCGACTTGAATCAGATTCGCCGCCAGGCTTCGCCGGAGACCGCAAACGCCGGCGATTAAGCCGGCGTTTGTGATCCTTCCTAGAGCTGTTTCAGGTGTTCGGCGCGAACATCGTTCGCGCTGAACAGGCGCAGGAAGGGCGCGCCCTTGGCCGCAGCCTCCACGGCGGGCCGGCCGCCCGCCTCCTCCCGCTCCACAATGCAGACGACTGCGGCAACGATCATGCCGGCCTCTTGCGCCGTCTCGATGGCGTTGATCGTCGAAGCGCCGGTGGTGCACACGTCGTCCACGATCACCACGCGCGCCCCTTCGCGGCAGAATCCCTCGATGCGCCGGCCCGTGCCATGCGCCTTCTCCGCCTTGCGGACCAGGAATCCGTTCAGCAGTGGCGCGGCGGGCTTCGACTGCGCGCGCCAGGCGCTGGCAGTGGCAACGTTGGAGACGATGGGGTCGGCACCCATGGTGAGGCCGCCCACCGCGTCAGCCTGGATGCCGTTGGATTCGAGCAGCTCCAGAATGGCGTGCCCGGTGAGCCGCCCGCCCTCGGCATGCAGGGTGGTGGTGCGGCAATCGATGTAGTAATCGCTGGTGCCGCCCGACGAGAGCTTGAACTGGCCCAGCCGGAAGCTGGTGCGCGCCAGCAGCGAAAGAAGTTGTTGTGCGTGGCTTGGGGTAGACATCAAATCGATTTTAATCGGGCAGGTGTCCCGCCGGCCCGTCATCGGCTACAGTTGCCCTGTGCGTTACCGCCTCTACCAGCCCGCCGACTTCGAACCGCTCTATGCCATCGAGGAGGCGTGCTTTCAGCCGCCGCTGCGCTTTCCCCGGCGCTACATGCGCCAGTTGCTGGCCAGCCCGCGCGCCGCTACCTGGATAGCTGAAGACGGACGCGCAATGGCGGGCTTCGCGATCGTGGAGTGGCTCAAAGCTCCTGACGCCAGCGTGGCCTATATCGAGACCCTCGAAGTGGCCTTCGACCGGCGCGGCCAGGGGATTGGCGGCGAGCTGTTGCAGTGCACGGAGCGGTCCGCCCGCGCCGCCGGCGCGAGCATTATTTGGCTGCACGTCGATGCGGAGAATGCCGCTGCCATCCGCCTCTACGAAGCGCACGGCTATGAGCCGCAGGGCAGGGAAGAGAACTTCTACCCCGAGCACAGGCCCGCCCTGGTCTATGCCAAATCGCTGCCGCACGCGCAAGAGAAAGAAGATGGACCGCTGAGCGGAGGCGAGGAAGCATCTGCATGATTTTCTTGCGGCTGCGGCGTCTTGCGATCCGGATTTGTGCGCGTTGTCTTTGCTATACTTTGAGAGTTAGCGCGGAAGTGGTGAAATTGGCAGACACACCATCTTGAGGGGGTGGCGCCGAAAGGCATGCGGGTTCAAGTCCCGCCTTCCGCACCAAGAGTTTCCCGGGGCCTGCCGCGGCGGGTTTGGAAAGCAGTTTCAAACATGAACATTCTCTTCTATTTCGTGATTGTGGTCCACGTGATCGTGTGCCTGTTCCTGGTCGGCGTGGTTCTCATCCAGCAGGGCCGTTCGGCTGACCTGGCCGGCGCCTTCGGCGGGCAGGGCTCGCAGACCGCCTTCGGTCCCCGCGCCGCCGCCAACGTGCTCACCCGTCTTACCACCTGGTCGGCCGTGATCTTCATGTGCACGTCGCTGATCCTGGTGGTCCTCTACGCGCGCTCCACTGGGCCGCACTCGGTGCTGGACGGCACCACCGCTCCGGCCAGCGCCCCGGCCAAGTCCGGCAAGTAAGCTCAGCCCTCTCCAGCAGCTCAAAAGGCAGGCCTCGCGGCCTGCCTTTTTGCGTCTTCTGTTCCCTCGCTGTCCTGCTGATGCTTCCGCTACACCGGCGGCGGGGCGTCGACGACGGGAATGCCCTTCGGCGGCGTAAAGCGGAAGACGTCGGCCGCGATGGCCGCGTTGGGTTGCTGATCGCTAAAGATGAAGCGGGTCAGTGCGCCGTCGGTCTCCTGCATCTCGATTCCGGTAATCGCGCCTTCGGCGGTCACCGTAAGCGTGAGCCGCAGTATCCGGTTTTCCTGGCCTTTGGGCTGACCGCTCAGCGTGAACTCGCCGTTGGCCGCGGGCGCGGAAGTGAGATGGTTCATCTCCTTCTCAAGCTCGGTGTGACCCAACAGAAAGCGCAGCGGCGAGCGGAGGTCGTCCAGTTCCTTGGCCGGGATGCGCTGCACCTGCGGATCGCCCTGGCTGTAGAACCATGCAAACTTGCCGTCCAGCACGAAGACCTTGCCGGCCGGCTGCGTGTAGGCCCACCTCATCCGCCCCGGCTTGCGCAAATAAAGCACGCCGCTCTCGGTCCGCGACATCCCCAGTCCCTGGTAGTTCTCCACAAAATCGGCCTTGAGCGAGAGCAGGGTGTTGTAGTGATGATCGACCTTTTGCGCCAGGGCCGCGGTGGAGAGCGGCTTCTGCTGCGCGTGCAGGCAGGGCAACAGCAGCGCGGCGGCGAGCACTGGCCCGCCGCCGCTGATTCCGAAGACTCTTCTCATTGCAATGGCTGGGTGCAGTTGGTGCCGCCCGCGGGATCCTGCTTGATGGTCCCAAACTGGTCGCTGCAGTAGCCGCGGTCGCCCGTCTTGCCCACCGTCTCAGGCACGGCGGTTACCGTGTAGCCGGTGAAGCGGTCCTGCCCGTTTACCGTCACCTTGGTGCAGTTGGCAATCTTGAAAATGTAACCGGATTTGTATCCCGAGGCCAGATCCTGCTGGATGATCTGCGCGCTGGTAGCCGACGGCGCGCCGGCTGCCGGATCGCCGCCAAGCGCCTGCAGCGAGCAGGCATATCCGTTGGTCGGATAGCTCGACTCGAACTGAATCTCGGCCTTGTTGATCACCTGGACGGAATTGATCGCCGAGGTCTCGTTGGCCTTCTTCTTCAGGCTGCCGATGGTGGGAATCGCCATCAGCATCAGGATCAGAATGATGGCGATGACGATCAGCAGTTCCATCAGCGTGAAGCCGTTGGCCGTGATCGCGCTCCCGGCAGAAGTCGAGCGGCGGCTGCGTAGGTTCATTGGCATATGAGATCCCTGTGCCTCTGTGCGGCGTTTCTCCTACTAGTGTAGACCCGCCGGGCGGCGCGGAACATCTGCGCCCGGTATTTCGGATCGCCGCCTCGCGTTTGCCACCAGAGGAAGTTCGAGCGGGGCTTTCGCCCTCTTCGAGAATGTTCAGAGACAGGACGCAGCAGGGAAAGGGGACGCTCGGCTTGCGCTACACGCAGTTGCACAACCCTGTCGAAATTGCGGCGCCCCAGGTCTCGATTCCGAGACCTGGGGCGCCTGTTTATGCGGACACCTTACGCGCGTGGCCTTTCAGCACACCAGCTCGTTCCGGCCCAGCTTCAGGCCATCGAGCCGGCCGAGCAGGGTAATGGCAATCCGTTCCGGATCGAAGAGCCGTTGCGCCATCGCCTGCACCTGCGCCGCGGTCACGTCGCCGATGCGGCTGATGATCTCATCCACGCTGAAGGACTGCTGGAAGTACATCTCCTGGCGCGCCAGGTTGGCCATGCGCGAGCTTGAGCTTTCCAGTCCAAGCAGGATGTTGCCGCGCACCTGGTCTTTGGCGCGGGTCAGCTCCTCGTCGCTCAGCGGCTCCTCCTTCAGCTTGCGGAACTCGGTGACGACAAGATTGACAACCTCGAGGACTTTGCCCACGGAGGTTCCCGCGTAAACGCAAAGGGTTCCGGTGTCGCGGTAGGGGCTCAGGTCGGAGTAGACCGAGTAGGCCATTCCCCGCTCTTCGCGAATGGTCTGGAAGAGGCGCGAGCTCATGCCCCCGCCCAGCACCGTGTTCAGAATCAGCGTGGCGTAGCGGTTCTGGTCGGTGATGGGCGGCGCAGGGACACCCATGCAGATCTGCACCTGCTCCAGAGACTTCTTGTTGCGCAGCAGAATGCGCGCGCTGGGCTGCGGCGCAGAAAGCTCCACTGGCGTTGCCCCTCCGGACAAGCTGGAGAACTTCTCGGCTACGGCGGCGGTGAACTGGTCGTGGTCGAGGTTCCCGGCCGCGGAGAAGATGATGTTGCCGCCATGGAAGCGGTCGCTGTGGTACTGCTGCAACTGGTCCTGGTTCAACCGGCCCACCGTTTCCGTGGTGCCCAGGATGGGCTTGCCCAGCGGGTGCCCCTTCCAGAAGTTCTGCGTGAACAGCTCGTGCACCAGCACGTCGGGATTGTCTTCGTCGATCTTGATCTCTTCGAGAATGACGCCGCGCTCACGCTCGATCTCGGGCGGCGCGAAGACCGGATTGAGCACCAGGTCGGTGAGCACGTCCAGCGCGATTGGCACGTGGTCGGCGAGCGACTTCACGTTGAAGCATATGGTCTCTTTGCTTGTGAAGGCGTCCAGGTTGCCGCCGATCGCGTCCATCTCGCGCGCGATCGACTGCGCGGTGCGCGATTTGGTCCCTTTGAAGACCATGTGCTCCACGAAGTGGGAGATGCCGTTGGTCTCAGCCGGCTCGCAGCGCGATCCGGATTTGATCCACACGCCCATCGCCACCGACCGCAGATGTTCCATGCGCTCGGTCAGAACGATCAGGCCGTTGGGCAATACTGTGCGGCGAAGGTTGCGCTCGTTATTCAAGGCGAGTCCTGTCAATTCCTGATTGTAGGGCAACGGCGTCGAAACGGCGCCTGCGTGGCAGTTAAAGAGCAACCGGCTGAAAAGACAACAGATAACGGCGAATGCTGGCCCTTCAGGTGGTGCAGTGAAATACTGGGACTGTGAAGGAAGACCGGAACCAGCTTGTTGGATTAGACGCAGCAACCCCCTCGGATGGAGGTCTGAATCTCTTCGGAGAAGATACCAACGCTTTGGTCCGGCAGATGGACGCCCTGGGAGAACCCGCCTTTCGCGGCCGGCAGATCGCTGAAGCTCTTTATTGTCAGCGCGTTGAAGAGCTTTCTTCGGTTACTACCTTACCAAAATCCCTGCGCGACCGCCTCACTGCCGCCGGGTGGCGGATCGGCCGTCCCACGATCGCCCAGGTCTTTCAATCCACCGACGGCACGGAGCGCTACCTGATCCAGTGTCCCGGTCCCCAAGCCGAGACGGTGGAGACCGTCTGGATGCCGGAGGGCGACGGCAGCGAGCTTGCCGACGAGGAGGAATCTGCTCCCGGCGCCAAGAACAGTGCCCCATCCTCCCCGCGGTCGTTTGCGGATAAGGCGGGAGAGCGCGATCCTCAATCCATCAAGCCCTGGTCCCGCGCCACCATCTGCGTCTCCAGCCAGATCGGCTGCGCGGTGAACTGCCAGTTCTGCCTGACCGCCAAGCTCGGCTTGCAGCGCAACCTCTCAGCCGGCGAAATCGCCGGACAGGTACTTGCGGTCTTCGACCGCCAGCAGGTCGAAGTGGGCCGCGACCGCGTGAACCTGGTCTTCATGGGCATGGGCGAGCCCTTCCTCAACTACGACAACTTCATGGCGGCGGTGCGCCTGCTGGTCAATGAGGTCGGCCTGAGCCCGCAGCGGATGACGGTTTCGACTTCCGGGATCGTGCCCGGGATCGAACGCTTGGCCGCGGAGCCGCCGGAGATTCGGCCGCGGCTGGCCATCAGCCTGAATGCGCCCAACAACGAAGTGCGCGCCGAGGTGATGCCCATCAACCGCAAGTGGCCCATCGAGGCCGTAATCGATGCCGTGCGCCAGGTGCGCTTGCGCCCCCGCGAGCGGGTCACCTTCGAGTACGTGCTGCTGGCCGGGGTCACCGATCAGCCCGAGCATGCGCGCGAAGTGGCGCGGCTGGTGCGACGCACGAACCTGCCGGCCAAGGTGAACCTGATCGCCTGGAATCCGGGCCCCGGCATTCCCTATGCGATGCCGGATCCAGCCACCATCGAGTCCTTCAAACAGGAGCTGATCGCCAACAGGATCCCCGCGTATCTGCGCAAACCCCGCGGACGGGACATCTATGCGGCCTGCGGGCAGTTGAAGCGAACGGTGGAAGGGTAGTCGCGATACCTTCTCAGACGCCTGTCATCCTGAAGGAGCGCAGCGAGGAACGTGGAGCGGTGCGCCAGTGGGACTCCTCAACACTGTGATACCTTTCCGCCATGCGTAAAGCGTTTGGGATGGTAGTTTTGATGCTGGCGCTGACTGCTCTCTCAGCTGTTCGTCAGCGGAATCCTAGCCAGCCAAGGATAGAGGCGCTCTATTCTCTCCTGCAGTGGCCGGATGGAATCACCGCTCTAGCAATCATTCTCACTCTGGGTGCTATTGTTTGGCAGAGTGACGAGACGCGCCGTTCTGCGAGATCCGCTGAGGAGGGAATGCGTTATCTTGTCGCGAAGGAGCAGCCTCGCTTAGCTGTCAACTTTGTGTGGGATGGCTTTATCCCGCCGAGTGGATGGGAAGCTGAGGAATATCCAGAGCTCGCGATAAATTTCACGCTGAGCGTGGTGAATCAAGGCTTAGGGAATGCTTATGACGTGCGAGCCTATGCATCTGCCGTCGTTCTGAAAAGGGCTGACCACCCTCGGCTGGAGACTGCAGCGCGGATTGAGTCCTTTCCAACTTTCTTGAAAGCCGAGGGTGAACCCGTTGAGACTGAGATACCACGCAATCAGCAGTTTCCGCGAGCCGAGGATGCGCAGGCGATATCGAAAAGAGCTTTATTCATGCACCTTTTTGGCTATATCCGGTATGTCGATCCTTTGGGATATCCGAGGAGCCATCCATTCCGTTGGCACTGGAAACCTTTCGAATGGTATGAGGGTGGCCAACTCGTGGACGAGTCGGGATGGATCGAAGTGTATCTGGAGGAGGATCAAAAATACTGTGCCCCCCGCGTAAGGGCTGATTAGTCGGCACGTGCTCCGAGTCTCCCGGGCACCTGGCCCGGTCAAAGCTAGGAAGGAAGCGGACGAATCCAGGAGAAGCTGTGCCGCGTCCATCGCCCTTTTTGCGATGAGCGGGTGACTTGCTTTCCCACCCAAGCCGCAAAAGGCGCGGCTTGGATGGGGCACCCAGTGCGGCCGCCCCAAGAAACAACCGCAGATCCTTCCGCTTCGCGTCAGGATGACAGCGCATGGGAGAGGATGGCGGGCATAGGTGGTGGTCTCCCAGGTCCGCAAAAAAGCGCGGGACCTGGGCACCCATCTTCTGGGATGGAACCAGCACTTCCTCACCGACTGAACATGCAATCCCCGTAGCTGAAGAATCGGTAGCGGGCTTCGACGGCGTGGCGGTAGGCGGCGAGGATGTTTTCGCGGCCGGCGAAGGCGCTGACCAGCATCATCAGGCTCGATTGCGGCAGGTGGAAGTTGGTGAGCAGGGCGCGCACCAGGCGGAACTCGTAGCCCGGGGAGATAAAGATCTCCGTGGCGCCTGAGTGGGGTTGCAGGTGGCCGGGCTTGAACTTCTGCGCCACCGACTCCAATGTGCGCACGCTGGTGGTGCCCACGGCGACGATGCGTCTGTTTTCGTTGGCCGCACGGTTGAGGGTATCGGCGGTGGCGGCGCTGAGCGAATAGCGCTCGCGATGCAGCTTGACCTCGTCCACGCGCTCGACACGCAGCGGCGCGAAGGTGCCGAGGCCCACGTGGAGCGTTACGGTGGCGATCTCGACGCCGCGCGCTTGGATTGCCTCCAGAACCTGTGGAGTGAAGTGCAGGCCGGCCGTGGGCGCGGCCACCGAGCCGCGTTCGTGCGCGTAGACGGTCTGGTAGCGCTCGCGGTCGGCGGTCTCATCGGGCCGGTGAATGTAGCGCGGCAAGGGAATGTGCCCAATGCGGTCGAGAACGGCAAAGAAGTCGTCCACGGGGTGAAACTCGATCAGCCGTTCGCCGTAGAGGCCGCGCTCGAGCACGTCGGCTTCCAGCAGAATCTCGCCGCTGGGTGCGGGGAAGACCAGCCGCTCGCCGATGGCGACCTTGCGGCCGGGACGGACGAGGGCGCGCCACTGGTTTTCGCCGGCAGGCTCGGTGAGCATGACTTCGATGCGGCCGGTGGGCTTCTCCTTCTCGCGGCGCAGCGTGCGGCGGGCGAAGAGGCGCGCGGGAATCACGCGGCTGTCGTTGAGCACCAGCAGGTCGCCGGGATTGAGCAGGGCGGGGAACTCAGCGAAGGAGCTGTCGCGGAATGCGCCGGTAGCGCGGTCGAGGACGAGCATGCGGCTCTGCCCGCGCTGGGCGGGGGGCTGCTGGGCGATCAGCTCTTCGGGGAGATCGAAGTCGAAGTCGGAGACGCGGAGGCCGGTCATGCGCGGGTCTCCGAGATTCCCTCAGGGGCTAAAGCCCAGCCCATTCTTTGCGGCTTTTGCGACACGACTAAAGTCGTGCCCTGACACAAGGCCGGAACTCTGGAGGATTTCATTGCGCCGCCTTTCCGAAGTGGGCGCAGGCGCGGAGGCGGGCGCGCTCGATGGCGGTGTTCAGCTCCTGGCGCTTGGGCTCGAACTCCTCGGGCTGGAGATCGGCGCGAACGTGCGTGTACCGCGCCCAGCTCACCACGATGCGCGTGAACGGCTTGGGGATGAGAAAGCGATCCCAGGAGTGCAGCACCCAGGCGCGCTCGGGCTCCAGGTGAAATGCGCCGATGGGCGCGCCGGTGAGCTGCGCCAGCTTCACCGGGCCCATCTTGGTCTGGTAGATGGGGCCGCGCGGGCCATCGGCGGTGAAGATGGCCGGGCCGCCGCTCTCGATGACCTGCTTCAAGCCGAGCAGCCCCTCGCGTGAGCCGCGCGAACTGGAGCCGCGCACTGCCTGAAATCCGAAGAGGTTGAGGACGCGTGTGACCAGCTCGCCGTCAAAGCTCTGGCTGATGAGGATGGTGGCGCGGGTGCGGCGAAAGTAGACGGTGCAGGGCAGCACGCACTGATGCCAGAAGCAGAAGATCCTTGCGCCGGCTCCTTCGCCCCAGGGCAGCGGCTCCGCGCCTTCTTCGGCGATGACCTCGAAACGCCAGGTGCGGCTGACGATACCCAGCAAGGCCCGGACAAGGGGAGGGACGATGAAGAGCGCGAGGCGCTGCGCCAGCGAAAACCGGGGCGTCGCCGAGGTTTCCTGGCGCGCAGTTTCTGTGACGGGCTCGGCGGTCATTCAGGGTTGATTGTAGCGGAGGGGTTGGCAGGACGCGGAGGGAGGTGGTCTCCCCGGTCTCAGAAGCGAGACCGGGGGCACGCCGGCGGTTCAGCTATAGCGGAGCCAGCGGAAGATCTCGGGGAGGGTGGCGCGCTTGCCGTACATCAGGATGCCGATGCGATAGAGCTTGGAGGAGAACCACAGGGTGGCGAAGATGCTGATGACGAGCAGGGCGATGGAGACGCCGAACTGCCACAGCGGCGGAATCTCGGAGGCCATGCGCAGGAACATGACGATGGGCGCGGTGGGGGGAAAGAGCGAGGCGGCGACGGCCCAGAACGAGTTGGAGTCGTTCATGATGAGCACGATGAGTGCGAAGCTGAGCCAGGTGGGCGCGGCGGCCAGCGGCATGTACATCTGCAGCTCCTGCTCGGTTTCGCAGGTGGCGGCCAGGCCGGCAAAGAGCGAGCTGTAGAGCAGATAGCCGAGCACGAAGTAGAGCGGGAAGAGCACGCCCTCGAACCAGGAGAAGTGAACGGAGAACTGCCCGCTGAGGATGACGCTGGCGAAGGGCGTGGCCATGATGGCTCCGGCGGCAACCAGCCAGATGGCTATCTGGGTGAGTCCTACGGCGCCCACGCCGATGAGCTTGCCGGCCAGCATGTCGCTGGGCTTGACGGTGGCCAGCATCACCTCGAAGATGCGCGAGGTCTTTTCCTGGATCACGGAGCGGGCCACGTTCATGCCATAGATCATGGTGGTGAGCGAGAGCAGGAAGGCCATGACGTAGCCCTTCCAGAAGGAGGCCTGGGCATCGCTCCTCACGACGCGGCCGGCGGAGTTCACCTGGTAGGTGACGATGGGAACGCCCTTGGCCAGCGCGTCAGCCTGGGCTTTGGTGACGCCGCCGCGGGCGAGCTGTTCGTCGATGAGGCCGTTGTCCAGCGCATCGTGCAGGCGTGAGCCGGTCATGAAATCGCCTGCCGATTTGGAGATGTAGGTGGCCTCCGGCAGCGAACCGCGGGGCGCCTCGATCCACAGCATGCCATCGATGGCGCGGGTCTGAATCTGCTGAATGATCTGCGCGCGCATGTCGGGCGAAGCCGGCGCGATGACCTGGACGTCCATGCCGCTGTCGCCCTTTTCGTGCGCGAGCTGGTCGCGCACGTCATTGGCCAGAGCGGGATTCGTGGAGGCGACCACGATGTGCTTGTGTGCGCCGATGCCCAGGCTGGAACCGTAGCCGATGGCAACGATGACGGCGAAGAGGATGGGCAGGCCGACGGTGGAGAGGCGGAAGGCGCGGCCGCGGATCTGCTCCAGGTATTCGCGTTTGGCGACGAGCAGAATGTTACGCATCGACTTTGCCTCCCACGGTGCGGATGAAGATCTCTTCGAGCGAGGGCTCAACCAGCTCGAAGCGGTAGATGGTGGCGACGGCGGCGGCCTCGTGCAGCAGCTTTTGTGCGTTGGCGTGCGGCTTGAGACGGATCTCGGCGTGGCCGGAGTAGTTGCGGGCTTCGGCGATCTGGCTGCTGTTCAGGAAGGACGGATCGCCCTCAAACTCGACGATGACATGATTGCGTTCGTAGCGGCTCTTGATCTCGCGCACCCGGCCGCTGAGCACCGCCTGGCCGTTGTTGATCAGGCAGATGGAGTCGCAGAGCTTCTCCACCTGGTCCATGCGGTGGGTGGAGAAGAGGATGGCCCGGCCCTGGTCCTTGAGCTCGAGCAGGGTTCGCTCCAGCAGGGAAGCGTTGACGGGGTCGAGGCCACTGAAGGGCTCGTCCATGACGATGAGGCCGGGGTCGTGCAGAATGGTGCCGATGAACTGGATCTTCTGCTGCATGCCCTTGGAGAGCTCTTCGGTCTTCTTCTCGAGCGCTTGGTCGATTTCCAGGCGCTTTGCCCAGTCGATGGCGCGCCGGCGGGCGTCATGCGCGGAGACGCCGTGCAACTGGCCGAAGAAGACGAGCTGGTCCAGGACCTTCATCTTCTTATAGAGGCCGCGCTCTTCGGGCAGATAACCGACGCGATCGAGACTAGCGCGCTCGAAGGGCTTGCCGAAGAGGCTGACGCGGCCGGAGTCGGGCATGGTGATGCCCATCATCATGCGGATGGAGCTGGTTTTTCCGGCGCCGTTGGGGCCGAGCAGGCCGAACATCTGGCCGGCATCGATGGAGAGACTCAACTGCTGGACGGCAACCTTCTTTTCGTAGGCCTTGCGAACGTCCACAAGTTCGACAACTGGCATGAAGGCTCCGTGGCAGGATTTTCCAGCGGGTCGGGAATAGGGACCTGTCTGCCCTGAGTTTAACAAGCCGGGCGCGGGTGGGTGGCGGAAGCACAAACAGCAAGGCCGGCTGAATCGGAGACTCAGCCGGCCGGAAGGACTGGAGGGGCGGCGCTTATGCGGTTGGAGCCTTGGCGCAAAACTCGTCGAAGGCGCGGATCAGCTCGCCGGCGATCTGTTGGGCGGTGGACTGCTCGATGATGAAGCGCTGCATCAGGTAGACCAGCTTGCCGTCGCGCAGGATGGCCACGGCGGGGGAGCTGGGCGGATTGCCCTCGAAGTAGCTGCGCGCGCGCTCGGTGGCCTCGCGATCCTGGCCGGCGAAGACCGTGATCTTGCGGTCCGGCTGGTGGGCGGAGTTGGCCAGCGCCAGGCGGACGCCGGGGCGGGCTTTGCCGGCGGCGCAGCCGCAGATGGAGTTGACCATCACGAGGGTCGTTCCGGGTTTGCCCAGAGCGGCGTCCACCTCTTCGGCGGTGCGGGTTTCCTCAAAGCCAGCGCGCACCAGCTCTTCGCGCATGGGAATGACCATCAGTTCTGGGTACATCGGGACCTCGTGGGGAAACAAAGGATTGCGGCCACGCGGCCGCATAGGTCCATTTTAGCGGCTGGGGAGGATGGAAGCCAGCCGCGGAGGCGGTTGCCAATCGCACAGAGCGGGACGTGAGGGTTGGACTGTCGCTCCGGCGTTGAATCCGTTAGTCTTGCTCTTTGGAAGTCCGCGAGAACATTTCGCTTGCGCCGTTCACGACCTTCGGGATCGGGGGGCCGGCGCGCTGGTTTGCCGAGGCGAGGACTGAGGAGGACGTCGCCGAGGTGGCGGCGTGGGCCCGCCCGCGCGGTGTGCCGCTCTTCGTGCTGGGCGGCGGCAGCAATCTGCTGGTTGCCGACCGCGGCTTTGATGGCCTGGTGCTGCACGTGGGGCTGCGCGGCATCGAAGCGAACGATGCAGGAGTCTTGCGCGCCGCGGCGGGCGAGCCGTGGGAGTTCTGCGTGCAGAAGAGCCTGGAGCTGGGATGGGCGGCCATCGAGTGCCTGTCGGGCATCCCGGGAACGGTGGGCGGAACGCCGGTGCAGAACGTGGGCGCTTACGGGCAGGAGGTGGCGCCGGTCATCGAGCGGGTGCGCGCCTTCGACCTTGCCGAGGCTGCGTGGGTGGAGCTGAGCGCGGAGGAGTGCGGCTTTGCTTATCGGCGCAGCCGCTTCAATACACGCGATCGCGGGCGGTTTGTGGTGACGCGCGTGGATTATCGGCTGACGCCGGGCGGCGCGCCGACGCTGCGCTACGCGGAGTTGCAGAAGGCGGTGGAGACAGCGCAGGCGGGCGGCGCGGAGCCGACGCTGGCGGAGGCAGCGGCGATTGTGCGCGAGATTCGGCGCGGCAAGGGAATGCTGATTGTTCAGGACGATCCCGACTGCCGCAGCGCGGGGAGCTTTTTCAAGAATCCGGTCGTCAGCGAAGACCTCTTTCAGGAGATTGCCGCGCGCAGTTCGCCGCCGAAGTTTGCGGCCGAGCCGGGGCCGAACGGCGAGCCGCGGGTGAAGGTTCCGGCGGCGTGGCTGATCGAGCAGGCGGGATTTGCGAAGGGGTTTGCACTGGGCAACGCCGGCATCTCCACGCGGCACACGCTGGCGCTGGTGAATCGCGGCGGGGCGCGGGCGGAGGAGATTCTGGCGCTGGCTGGAAAGATCGCGATTGCCGTCGAGGAGCGCTTCGGGGTTCGGCTGGAGATGGAGCCGGTGACGCTGGGGTTCTGAGGGCGTATTCACACGGTGCGATGAGAGAGAAGCAGCCGCAGATCCTTCGCTCTGCTCAGGATGACAACTCCAAATCATTCACTACTCTCCAGGCGCGCCAGCATGCGGCTGCGCTCGGCGGCGAGGACATCCTTTGCCGGGCCGAGCGCGATCTGGCGGCCTTCCTGCAACAACAGCACCTCGGACTCGGTGGCCAGCGCATCCGTGACGTCGTGGGTTGCCAGCACGGCTTGCACGCGGTGGGCGCGCAGCCATTGTTGCAGCCGCGCCAGCATTGCGTCGCTGGCGACGCCGTCGAGGGCGGAGAAGGGCTCATCGAGCAGCAGCAACTCGGGGGTGCGCGCCAGCGCCCGGGCGAGCGCGATGCGTTGCGCCTGTCCGCCGGATAAATGCTGGGGGCGGCGATCGGCGAGATCTTCCGCGTCGACAAGGGCCAACATTTGGCGGACGCGCTCGGCGCGTGCGGCGCGGTCGAGATGGCGCAGGCCGAAGGCGACGTTCTCGGTCACGCTGAGGTGAGGGAAGAGCGCGGGATGCTGGGTGACGAAGGCGCTGGCACGCTGGCCGGGCACGATCCATAGTTTTTGCCCCGTGTCGGTCAGCAGGCGATCGCGGAACTGGACGCGGGCCTGCACCTGCTCGCCGGGTCGGCTGCGGTCGAGGCCGGCGAGGATGCGCAGCAGCGTGCTTTTGCCGGCGCCGGAGGGACCGAAGATCACTGTCCACGGGGACGCCAGGCGGCACTCCACCTTCAGGTGGAAGCTGCCGCGGCGGGCATCGATGGCAAGCTCAAGCACGGCCGGCTCCGCGGGTTTGGGAGCGCGAGTAGAGGAAGGCGAGTGCCACCACGCTCATGCCCATCAGCACGAGAGCGGTGCGGTCGGCGGCGGCGTAGTCGAAGTTCTCCACCTGGTTGTAGAGCACGATGGAGAGGGTGCGGGTGGCGCCGGGAATGTCGCCGCCCAGCATGAGGACGACGCCGAATTCGCCCATGGTGTGCAGAAAGCTGAGTACCGCGGCGGTGATGAGCGAGCGTCTGGCTAGCGGCACGAGCAGATGCAGCACGACACGCAGATGGCCGGCGCCGAGCAGGCGGGCTGCGTCCACGAGGGACGAGTCCACCGAGGCGAAGCCGGCGACCAGCGGCTGCACGGCGAAGGGCAGACTGTAAATCACCGAGCCGACGACCAGGCCGCTGAAGGAGAAGGCCAGCGGATGGCCGAAGACGGCAACGATGGCGCGGCCGAAGACAGTGCGCGGACCGAGCAGCACAAGCAGAAAAAATCCAAGCACCGTAGGCGGCAGGACCAGGGGCAGGGTAGCGACGGCCTCGACGGCGGAGCGCCAGCGCGCCCGGCCCAGCACCACCCAGGCGGCCAGCGGCACCGAGAGGGCGAGCAGAATCGCCGTGGTCAGCGCCGAGAGCCGAAGCGAGAGAAGGAACGCCTGCCAGTCCATGAGGTCGCTTTCAGGGTATCGCGGCGGGGCGTGCTCGGGTGTTGTACGCAGGCGTCGGCGGGGTCCCCGCGAGCCTGGTTCACGATGTCTGCGATGTGCCCGGTCTGTACCCCCCTCCCCCCCCACCCCCTCCCCCCGGGGGGCTGCCCCACGTCCCGAGGTCTCTTGTTTTCATCAGGATAGGCGGTCGATTTCCGGGCTAAATTCTTTGTTTTGAGATGGTTCAGATCTACCGATCTTGAAAACAAAGAGGTTAGCGTATGCTGCGGGGCAGCTTCTGGGTGCTCCTGTTCTGAGTATGCACAGAACGGGGAAATTGCTTGCAAATCCGGGGGCGGTAGCTCACAGCGGGCGGACTCGTGTTCGGGAATGGAGGTGGGATGGACGTTTGTAGGGACTGGTCTGATCGGCCCGAAGTGTTTGGGAGCGCGGTCTCCCGGTTGGACGGATGCCAGATACAGAGGCATTCTCAACGGGATGAGCTCTCGCATGGGGATACCCGACCCCGCTCATCGCGATCAAGCCGCGATGAACAGGGCACAGCCCCAATACTGCGATGAGTGGGCCACCTGCCTCATCGCGATGAAACTGCGATGACACGGGGCACAGCCCTGAGTGGATGGGTGCCGGCTTTCGGACCGATGAGTGGGCCACCTGCCGCGGTCATCGGCGGTTTTATCGTGGATGGGTGGGAGAGCACGATTTTTTTTAAGCCTGGCTGGGATTAGCGGTTTCCCACCCAAGCCGCAAACGGCGCGGCTTGGATGGGGCACAAATTCATCGTGCGGAACGCTTGGGCGGGCCACCTGCCAGGTTTTGAAGTGCGCCGCGTGGCCGATTGAGTGCAGTGGCCTCCCGGGTCTCAAAATCGAGACCCGGGGCACCCCGAAGGTAGTGGTTGGGCACGCATCCTCAGATCTGGGCCACCCGCCCTCCCGGATCTCAAAATCGAGACCCGGGGCACCCCAAAGGTAGTGGTTGGGCACGCATCCTCAGATCCGGGCCACCCGCCCTCCCGGGTCTCAAAATCGAGACCCGGGGCACCCCAAAGGTAGTGGTTGGGCACGCATCCTCAGATCCGGGCCACCCGCCCCCGGTGGCGAGGAGCGGAGGCCGCGCCTAAATGGAGTAGCTGACCTGGCCGTGGCCCTCGTGGGAGGGCGATCCCTTTTGAGGAGCCGGCCAGAGGATGGAAACGGCGGTTCCTCGATGACCATCCCGGACAGAGCTTCGTATTCTGATGCTGCCATCGTGCTTGGCGACGATCCCTCGCACCACCCACAGCCCGAGGCCGTTGCCTTTTTCGGCCTTGGTCGTGAAGAACGGCTCAAACAGCCGCGAGAGCTGCTCCCGGGGAATGCCCGAGCCGGTGTCGGCGATGGTGAGGCGTGCGACTCCCGGCTGACGCCTGTCCCTGCGATCCCTGGACCAGTGCAAGGAGACCGCCAGCCGTCCCCCTTTGGGCGTGGCTTCAATTGCGTTGAGCAGGAGATTGTCGATGGCCTGCCGAATTTCATCGCCGAAGCCCAGGATGACCATCTGCGGGCGGATGCGGGTGCTGACTTCCAGCCCCGCCTTGCGAAACTTCTCCTCGAAGATGTGCAGCGACTCCTCGAGAATCTCGGCGAGATCGATTTCTTTCGGAACTCTATCCACCCGGTAATAGGAGAGGCTCTGCTTTACGATCCTGGAGACGCGGGCCAGCTCGGCGGCGGCGGTATTCACCAGGTTGGTGGTCTCCGCGGGCAGGGCCGAAAAGTTCTGGAGGATGTAGAGCGCGTTGGTGACGGCTGCGAGAGGATTGTTGATTTCGTGTGCCAGGGAAGCGGCGAGCTGCCCCGCGGCAGCGAGCTTTTCCACCCTGCGAAGGCGCTCTTCCTGCATGCGGATGGTGCGTTCGTTCTCGCGCAGGGTTGCAATCTGGCTGGCGCTTTCCTGGATCAGGTCGCGCACCCGGTATTGGCGGCGGCGGCTGCGGATGGCTACTTCCACAGCGCGCACCAGCGTTGCTGTGCCCAGGGGGCGCTCCAGCAGCGTGATTCCGCCGGCCGCGGAGGCGATGGTGTCGAGCAGGCGCGCGAGCCGCGACTCGCCGCCATGAGTCAGCACGATGAGCGGCAGTTCGGACCAGGAAGGCTGTTTTTGCAGGCGGCCCAGCAACTCTGGAAGTTGCGCCAGCTCCAGCGCCTCTTCGGTAAGCAGCAGCGCCCCGGCGCCTTCGCCGATGCGGGCGCGCAGATCGCCGGAGCTTTCGCACAGGGTGACGGTAAAGCCGTGCTCGGCCAGCAAGCCGGCCATTGCGGGGCCGTCGCGGCCCACCGGCGCGAGGATAAGGATCCGTTCGTCGAGTTGGCTATTTCCCATCGTGACGCCGCATGATCTGATCTTCTTTACCGCGGAAGCTCGGCGAGCCCGAGAGCACTCCCTGGAAATCCGTCAGCGGCTCGCCGATGCGCAGGCCGTAGCCCGTCTCCAGCGCAAACTCCCGAATTGTTTGTTCATGCCGGCCGCTGCGCTTCTTGACGACCGAGATTGCCTTTTTCACGGCGCCGCCCGCTTCGAAGAAGCGTATGCTGACGACCGTGTCGGCGAGATAGCTAATATCCACCGGAGCATCCAGAGCCGCTACCAGGCCGTGTTGGGTGAGGGTGAAGATGGTCACGACTCCCTGCTGGTTCAGGTAGGCGGAAAGCTCATGGAGCTGATTGGCCAGGTACTGTTCGCCGGGCATGGCGTTCAGGTACCCGTTCAGGGTGTCGATCACCACCAGCCTGGCGCCTTGATGCACTCCCTCCTGGATGCGTCCGGCAAACTCTCCGGGCGAAATTTCTGCGGGGTCTACCTGCTGAACCTCCACCAGGCCCGTCCGGATGTGCTTGCCTATATCCAATCCCAGCGCATCGGCACGCCTGAGCATGGTTTCGCGGGTCTCATCGAAGGTGAAGAGCAGGCATTTTTCGCCGCGCTCGGCAACACTGCAAGCGTATTGCAGGGTCAGGGTGGATTTGCCGGTCCCGGCGGGCCCCATGATCAATGTGGTCGTGCCCCGATCCAAGCCCCCGCCCAGCAGCTCGTCGAGCTGGGCCGAACCGCTGCCCACGGATTCATGCCGGAAAGCGGCACGATGCTCGGCAGCTATCAGGCGCGGGAAAACGCGGATTCCGCCGGTCTCAATGATGTAATCGTGATATCCCTCGCTGAAGCGCACGCCGCGCATCTTCAGGACGCGCAGCCGCCGGCGTGATTTACCGTAGTCGGGAGACAACTGCTCCATCTCCACCACCCCGTGGGTGAGGCTGAGCACGTGCGGATCGCTGCCGATGCGGTTGCTGTCCATCTTGTCGTCCAGCAACAGCACGGTAGCGCCCTGCCTTGCCATCTCCTGCTTGAGATTCAGCAACTGCCGCCGGTAGCGCAGAGGGGTTTCGGCGAGTAGGCGAAATTCGGAGAGCGAGTCGAAGACCACCCGCTGGGGCCGATGCTTGCGGACTTCGTCGCGCAGCAACTGCGAGACCTTGCCGAGTTCCATCTCCGAGGCGTGAAAGACGGTGGTCTGCGATTCGGGCTGGAGGAGCGACTCGATGGCTGAAAACTCGAGCAGCGGGATACCTTCCAGAGACCAGCCATGAGAGGCTGCGACCCTCTCCAGCTCTTCCCTGGTTTCCGAGAGCGTAATGTAGAGAACCGATTCCCCGCGACGCCGCCCTTCGAAGAGGAATTGAAGGGCCAGGGTGGTCTTTCCAGAGCCGGGATCGCCCTGCACGAGGTAAAAGCAATTGCTCGGCAACCCGCCGCAGATGATGCTGTCGAGCCCGGCGAGACCTGTAGGAGAAATTTCTTTCGGAACCGAGTCGTTCCTGCTATTCGGCATGACTTTCCTTGGCATCGGATGCGCTCGGCACCGAGGTTTCTTTGGCGTGAATGGAATGTCCCGCCCATGCGGGCATCGGAAGAAACACTATCATTTTTTATCGACAGATGCGCCGAAGGACGGTTTGGCTGCCTGGAAGGTCGTATTTCTTCATGCATATGCATGAGCGCTGCGCGTTAGGGGCGCGGAGCCAAGCCGGCTGCGGCCAGCTCCGACTGTACGTGCGGCGAGAGCAGGAAGTCCACGAACCTGCGGGCAGCGGCCTGCTGCGTTGAACGGCGGACGATCACTGCGCCCTGGTTGAGCGGCGGATAGAGGTCGCGGGGAATGACAAAGAAGCGGCCGTCGGCCTGGAGGCGCGGGGTGAGCGCCGAGGTCATGGAGATGAGTCCGGCCTGAGCGTTGCCGGAGTCGACAAACTGGGCGGTCTGGGCGATGTCTTCGGCGATGACCAGACGCGGCTTGAGAGATTCGTAGAGGCCCGCCTTCTGGAGCGCGGCCACGGCGGCTTTGCCGTAGGGCGCGCGGTCGGGGTTGGCGATGGCGAGGCGCTGGAGCCGCGGATCGCGCAGCAGGGCGAGCGAGGGCGGAGGCAGGCCGCTGTCGTTGCGGGTCCACAGGACCAGCGCGCCCTTGGCGTAGATGACCGGAGCGACGCCGCTGGGGCTGGTTGAGTCGGCCGCGCCGGCGTCGAGCAGACGCTGGGGATAGCCGGTGTCGGCGGCCAGGAAGACGTCGAAGGGCGCGCCGTTGAGGATCTGGGTGGTGAGCATCGCGGAGGCTTTGTAGGTGGCCTCGGCGTGGATGCCGGTTTTTTTCTGAAATTGGACGAGGAGGGGTGGCAGGACTGGGAGGAGATCGGCGGCGGCGGCGATGCGGAGGGGCGTCTGCGCGCGGGCGGGGAGGAGGCAGGCAAGAGCCAGGAGGATAGGCAGAATCCGTTTCATGTACGGGCTCCGGAAAGAATTCCTCAGGGGCTAAAGCCCCATCTCTCATTTGTGGCGTTTACCGCACGACCGAAGTCGTGCCCTGACACTGAACGCAGTTCAGCATCGATTTTTCGGCACCGCGTGAATTCAAGTCCTTTTCAAGGGCTTCCGAGAGCTATCCGCTACGCGGAATCGCATCGACACTGGTAGGCTAACACCAAGGGTATGAACGAAAATTTGCATCAATTGCGCTGTTTTGGGTGTGGCGCGCGGATCGCGGGCGCGGAGGCGCAGGCGGACTTTCGCTGCGCGGGTTGTGGAGAGCTTTTCGAGGTCGAGTATCCGGGCTGGAAGGAGCGCCGGGGGCCGGACCGGCCCAATCCGGGCGCGCTGAAGTGGCTTTGGCGGGAGCGCCGCTGCTCGCAGGAACTGCTGGACCAGTCGGGCGTGTGGCGCTTCCGCGAACTGCTGCCGATTCTGGAGAGCTTTGGCAATGCCGTCACGCTGCGCGAGGGCAACACGCCGCTCTACCACCTGCCGCGCATCTCGAAGGCGCTGGGCGTGGACCAGGTCTTTGCGAAGCATCAGGGCATGAATCCGACCGGCTCGTTCAAAGACACGGGCATGACGGCGGCGCTGAGCGTGGCCAAGGAGCGCGGGTTTGAGTGGGTGGCCTGCGCTTCGACGGGGAATACGTCGGCGGCGATGGCTGCTTACGCGGCGCGCGCCGGGCTGAAGAGCCTGGTGCTGATTCCCGAGGGCAAGATCGCCTGGGGCAAGCTGTCGCAGGCGATGGACTACGGCGCGGTGACCTGCCAGTTGCCGGTGGATTTCGACCGCTGTCTGAACGTGCTGACGGAGATCGTGCGCCAGGCGCCGATTTACCTGTTGAATTCGGTGAATCCGTACCGGCTGGAGGGGCAGAAGACGCCGGCCTTCGAGATCGCCGAGGCCTTCGATTGGAATGTGCCGGATCATCTGATTGTGCCGGGCGGCAATTTGGGCAACAGCTCGGCGCTGGGCAAGGGCTTCCGCGAGATGAAGGAACTGGGGATGATTGCGCGCATGCCGCGGATCTCGGTGATTCAGGCCGCAGGCGCGAATCCGCTGGCGCAGAGCTTTGCGCGGGACAACGGCGCCACGCTGGAGCCGGTGCAGGCCAACACGCGAGCGACGGCCATCCGCATCGGCAATCCGGCGTCGTGGCGCAAGGCGGCGCGGGTGATCCAGGAGACGGGCGGCTGGTGCCTGGATGTAAGTGAAGCCGAGATTGCGGTTGCAAAGGCGGAGATTGGGGCCGAAGGTCTGGGCTGCGAGCCGGCCTCCGCGGTGACGTTGGCGGGCTTGAAGAAGCTGTGCGCGGACGGCAAGATCGGGGCGAGCGAGACGGTGGTGCTGCTGCTGACCGGGCACACGCTCAAGGATGCCGACTACACCATCGACTTCCATCGTGGCACGCTGCTGAGCGAGGCGGAGACGGGCGGAGCGGATGCGGCGATCTCGGGCGAGATTGCACGGCTGCGCCGCAATGCCATCGCCGTGGAGGCGACTCCGAAGGCGATTCTGGAAGCCATGAAAGGTGTGACGGCATGAGCGAAGCCGGCATGAGGGAGAGGGGCGCGATCCGTCTGCGCCTGCCGGCAACTTCGGCCAATCTCGGGCCGGGCTTCGATGCGGCCGCTGTGGCGCTGGATTTCTATCTGGAGATCGAGGCGGAGCCGGCGGCGGCGTTCTCGATTGCGGCTTCCGGCCGCGATGCCGACCGCTGCGCGGGGCTTGAGGACAACCTGGTTCTCGAGGTCTACAAGCGCGTTTTGCAGGCGGAAGGTCGGCCTGTTGTTCCGCTTGCCATCCGCATGAACAACGGCATTCCGCTGGGGATGGGCTGCGGCTCGTCGGCGGCCGGGCGGCTGGCGGCGATCGCGCTGGCGGCGCACTTCGGGCGGCTGGGGTGGTCGAGCGAGCGCATCGTGGAAGAGGCGTACCTGCTGGAAGGGCATCCCGATAACGTGGCGGCCTGCTGGCTGGGCGGATTTGTGGCAGCGGCTTGCGAGGGCAGGGCAGTGAAGGTGGCGCAGGTGACGCCTCCGGCGGAGTGGCGCGCGATAGTGGCGCTGCCTGCCGAACCGCTGGCCACCACCAAGGCGCGGGCGGTGCTGCCGGCGAGCTATGCGATGGACGACGCGGTGGCGAACATCCAGTCGGTGGCGCTGCTGGGTCTGGCCTTCGCACAGGGACGCGGCGATCTGCTGCACATGGCCATGCGCGACCGGATCCATCAACCCTATCGCGCGCCGATCTGCCCGTATCTGCCGGCGCTGCTGCCACTGGCGGGCAGGGAGGGAATTCTGGGGGCGGCGCTGAGCGGAGCCGGGCCGGCGGTGCTGGTGATCGTGGATCATGAGCGCAACCTGGAGCGCGCCGCGGCGGCGGTGCAGGCGGCCATCGGAGAGGGCGAGCTGTTGCTGTGCCGGTTCGAGGGGGAGGGCGCGGCGGTTTCGATCCGCGAGCAGGAGTGGGAGCGGGCAGGGGCGGGCGGATCCTCTGCCGCTTAAGTAATCGCGGGCTGTAGATTACTGATTTATTACCTAAGTTTGCTTGCTCTTATCGTTTTGACAACTTACATTGACATCGTGAGCAGTTCTGGGGGAGGGCTGCTCTAGCGCCCGCGGTCCGCAAGGATCCGGGCGCTTTTAATTTTCGGCATTTCAGCAGCTTGGAGTTCGCGGAGCTTCCTGAGCCCGGCGCTGCCGTGCGACCATCCGGCGGGTCGCGCATCTTAAGAGAGGACCCCAGTCTTGTACACTGGTGGCATTAGCGGGGGCGCAAGGAGGAGCATGGCAGGAGCAGGAGTTTTTGAAGTAACGGACGCGAACTTCGACCAGGAAGTGTTGCAGAGCGAGCAGCCAGTTCTGGTTGATTTCTGGGCGGCATGGTGCGGCCCGTGCAAGGCAATCGCGCCCATTGTGGACAGCGTAGCCTCGACCTATGCGGGCAAGCTGAAGGTGGCCAAGGTGAACGTGGACCAGAACGGCGCCACTCCCTCGCGCTACGGCATTCGCGGCATTCCGGCGCTCTTGTTTTTCAAGGGCGGCAAGGTGGCCGACCAGATTGTGGGTTATGTCCCGCAGACGGTCATCGAGGAGAAGATCCAGCGCGTGCTGGCCTAATCTCGCTGCATCGCGATCAACCGAACTCCCTTCCGGCACCTGCTGGAAGGGAGTCGTATTTTGGGGCACCTAATCCTGGGTTCGGAAGCGGATGATGCGGCGGCGGTCGCGCTTGCTGGGGCGGCCCTGGGGAATGGGCAGAAACTGCTGCATGGCGCGGCGCTCTTCCGCGGCTTTGGCGCGCGCCGCGCGGCTCTCTTCGGTCTCGCGGTAGAGGGTCTGGGCTACGGCCGCGGGGCCGCGCGCCTCACTGAGTTCCAGCACTTCCACATCGAAGAGGCCGCCTTCGGTTTCAATTTGCAGGCGGTCGCCCGGGCGGACGTCGCGGGCGGGTTTGGCGCGGACGCCGGCGGTCTGGACGCGGCCCAGTTCGCAGGCGCGCGCGGCCAAGGCGCGCGTCTTGAAGAAACGCGCGGCCCACAGCCATTTATCGATGCGGACGGGGTTCACGGGCGCACGATTGCCGGTCACTTGGCTTCGATCTTCCAGATATAGAGGTATTCGGCATCGCTGGAGGTGGAGACTTCCATACCGCGTTGGCGGGTGGCGCGGTTGAGCGCAGAGCGAATATTCTCCTTGGTGTCGGGGAGTGCTTTGAGTGGCACCTTCAGGGCCATACCCGGTTTCAGACGCTCAAGATCGGCGAGCAGGCGGGTTACAATGCGCTTGTGTTTGCCGTCGCGTCCCTTGGGCACCTCTCCCTGGAGTATGGATTGAAAGCCTGCTACATCGAGATCGGATTCGTTCTGGCCCATAGCCTTCCTGGCATACGTAATCTGTGGAAAGGACCGTACGCTTAAACTCACGTAACAGTGTCGCTAAAGTAAGATGGCAGCGCAAAGCAGAAAGTTGGTCTTACGCTAAAATTTTGTACGATTATCCTTCACTTATCCACAGACTGAGGGTGCTTTTTCCACAGCGGGATGTAATCTCCAGCGCATCCAACGATTTTACCCGTATCGGGTAAACACTGTTACGTTCGTCTTAGAGGTGTTCCCAATGAGTGGAAGACGCACTTCCCCCGTCGCCCCGCTTCATGAGGTTCCTGCGGCTGATACCAGTGCGTACCGGCCGGTCGTTCTTGTGGTGGATGACGAATCTGCAATAGCTGACACGTTGACCGAGATTCTGTCGCGGAGCGGCTATGCCGCGACGGCGGCGTACGACGGCACCGATGCCTTGGAGACCGCCCTGCTGACTCCGCCGGAGTTGCTGATCACCGACGTCGTGCTGCCGGGGATGAGCGGGATCGAGCTGGCGATCACCATCAAGCGGATCTTTCCGGATTGCAAGATTCTGCTGTTTTCCGGGCAGGCGGCCACCACCGATCTTCTGGCCAACGCGAAGAATGCCGGGCATCACTTCACGCTGCTGAATAAGCCGGTTCATCCCAAGGATCTGCTGGCGCGGGTTTCATCCACCCTCACGCCACGCGAAGAGCGCGCGCTGGCCGGCTAATGGCGCGCCCCGCGGACGCGGGGCGCAGGGCATGACTTCCGCAAAAGAGTCGGCGCGCTTCCGCGCGAGGCATGCGGCGGCGCGGATTCGCTCCGCAGAGAGTGCGGGGCTGGGCCCTCGTGCCTCACAAGAGTCGGCAGTCCCGCGAGCAAAGGATGCAAATCGAGCGCCTCGAGTGCGAGCACAATCCGGGCTTCACCGCGCGCCATGTGGCGCATGTAACAAGACGCGCTGCGAGGTCTGTATGTTTTCCGCACCTTCAAGAGGCTTCATCTGAGAAGATCGAGGGGATGGCCTCAGTGATTGCCGACTTTAAACGTGGGGGGCGGAAGAAAGAACCGCAGACAGGCGCGGATGCGGTATTGCCCGCCAAAGCGCGCTACAGTCCTGCATCGCTGCTGGCTTCGATCGTGGAGTCCTCGGCGGATGCGATCTTCAGCACCGATCTGAGTGGAAAAATCACGAGCTGGAACGAAGCGGCCCAGCAGATGTTCGGGTTCTCCGCCGACAGGATGGTGGGGCAGTCGCTGCTGCGGATCGTGCCTGCGGAGCAGCATACGCTAGCACTCCACGATCTTCGCCGGCTGGAATCCGGAGAAAAGCTGGAGCGCTTTGAGACGGTGCGGCAGACCCGGGACGGCCAGCATGTAGAGGTCTCGATGACGATTTCGCCGATCAAGGATGCAGTCGGGCGGATCGTGGGCGCGGCGCATCTGGCGCACGACATTTCGGGGCGCAAGCGGATGGAGCGGCTGCTGATCCGGTCGGAAAAACTGGCGGCGACGGGGCGCATGGCGGCGACCGTGGCGCACGAGATCAACAACCCGCTGGAGTCGGTTCTGAACTTAGTGTACCTGGCGCGGCGCAATAGCCCGCCGCAGGAGAAGGCCCACAGCTATCTTCTTTCGGCTGAAGGCGAACTGGACCGTGTGTCGCAGATTATCCGGCGAGTTTTGGGGTATTATAGTGAAACAGGCCGTCAAGACGACGTGTTTCTTCACGAGGTGCTGGCCGAAGCTTTGGCCGTGTATCAGGCCCAGCTTCACGCCAATGGAATCCTGGTTGATTGCCGGTATGAAGATCATCGCCGGATATCGATCCACTGGAACGAATTTGCGCAAGTCTTCTCCACGATCCTTGCCGATTCCATCCAGGTTCTGCCGCGCGGCGCCGCACTCCGGTTTGACGTTGTCGATTCCCGGTCTGCCGAGCAAGAAGGAATAGAGCTAGCGATTCGCCTGCGCGCGCCAGGGCTCGAGCGCGAAGTACTGGATCGTGCATTTGCGCCCCTCGCGGCGGTCCAGGGAGGAATTACCTCCAGCATTGGCTTATCGGTAGCCAGAGAATTGCTGGAAAAACGCGGGGCACAGATACAGGTTTCATCGAGCAGCAGCTCTTCCGAGGTCACCGATGCGCAAATCTGCATCTTCGTACCCTTTGCCTGACTTTCGTTGCCTGAATCCCAAACTGCTCCATTGGAACAGGATTGAAGGAGATCAAACGATGCTGGACTGTGGAGCGGCCTTGATTATTCAGGCTTCTGAAAAGTCTTCTGAGCGGTTCATCGCCTCACAGGTGCGCAAGTCGCGCGCCAAGGCCTCGGGCGAAGACTGCCCCAGCATCCTGGTGGTCGACGACGAAGTGAAGCTGGCCGACACCATGACCGAAATTTTGAACCTCTCCGGCTTTTGCGCATTCACCGCCTATGACGGGCGGATGGCGCTGGAGATCGCCGAGGAGCTTCAGCCCGACTACCTGCTCACCGATGTGGTGATGCCGGAGATGAACGGCGTGGATCTGGCCATAGCGGTGCGGAGGCAGCGGCCAGAAACGATGATTCTTCTGTTCTCGGGCCAGGCCGGCACTATCGATCTTCTGGAAGATGCGCGCGCGGCGGGACACTCCTTCGATGTGCTGGAGAAGCCGATGCACCCGCTACGGCTGATCGAACACCTGAAGCGCATGCGGCTCCGTTAAAGCCTGAGACCGCAGGCCCGCTGGCAAAGCTGCGCCACGGGCCCGCTTTGCTCCTGCATTTGGCCTACCTTACACTCCTCCCTTGCTCGGCTTTGAGCTGTGCGCTGAAGGCCGTTCGGCGATCGCCACTATCATCTGGCTGAGAGAGTCCAGTCTCACATCCTTGTTATCTTCAGCAACAAAGGTTGCCGAATTTCTGCTGGCGATGTTGCTGTGCATGTCGACGTCGGGCAAGACGGCGATTTGGTCGACGCGCAGCGTATGGTCGTGCCACATGTCGGTTTCATCCGCCAGCCGGATGCCGGAGTCGAAGGCCGGGGGAGCCACTTCCATGACGGTGGCTTTGATCGGAATGGTGGTGCCGTTCTTCAGACGGGCTGCGGTGAAGCGGAGCGAGAGGCGATCGGTGCCGCTCTTAGCCTTGTCGGCCGTGACCTTGCCGAGCAGGAGCGTGCCGCTTTTGAGCTCGGGTCCGTTTTTGAGGTGCAGGGTGTTGTCCAGCCGCGCCTGGAAGGTTTGGCCGGCGTGGATTTTGCGCGAGTCGAGTCCCTGGCGCAGCTCAATGGCTCCGGGGACCATCTCGGCAGCCTGCTTTAGAGCGGCTGCGGAGGCCTGGGGATGTTTTTGCGTGCTATCAACAGTGTGTGCCCAAGAGGTATGCGGTAACACAAGGGCCCCAAGAGCGATGACAACGGACAGGGATATCCTGACATCACCTTTCATGTGATTGATCTCCTTGAAAAATTCTGGCTTGCTTGGACCTCTGCGAGCCTCGGTCCGGAGGCCTTGCTTCCAATGGTATAGACGCCGGCGCGGAAAAGAAGTCGCGGGGCGCAGGGTAAGATGTCGAAATAGTTTTGCTATATGAAAAACATAGATGAAATTGCGGACTTCACTTTCGAGGGAGTCGAAGCGGATTACGATGCCGGCAAGCTCAGCGGGGTGGCGCTTGTGATGCAGCTCACGGTTTGCCGCAAGAGAACCGGCCTACACTTCCTTCCAGCCGACGAACAGCTCGAGCGTTCGCCCGCAGAAGGAGGCCCTTATGACTGCAACCTGCTCCAAATGCGGAACACACCTCGAAGCCCCCTGGAAATTCTGCCCGGAATGCGGAGCCGGCTCCGTAAAGCATGCGGAGGCGGAGCTGCACGTCCATGAGAGAGCTCCGGCGCGGTACTTCGTAGTGGGCCTGTTCTTCGGCGCGATCGCGGCGCCGGTGTTCATCATTTACGGCACCATGATCTGCCTGCTGGGGCCGTGGATGGTGGTGGGGATTCCGATGATCCTTCTGGGGATCGCTTCGCCGATCCTGGGGCCGTACCTGGCCATGAACGCGGTGCGGGGGAAATGTCCGCACTGTGGTGTGGCCATCAGCAGCGTGGGCCCGCGGGGCGCGTTCTATTGCCATGCGTGCAGCCAGAAGATCGTGGTGAAGAACCGGCAGCTCCTTAAGGCCGAGGCCGAGCGTCCGGCCGGCGTTCAGCCGGCGGTCTGATTGGAGTGGAAGTGACGCCAGATGGTCTCCGCGGTTTTGCGTGAGACCACGGCGGCCAGCGACTCCGCGGTGGCCTGCTGCACGTCGCGCAGGCTGCCGAAGTGGGTGAGCAGCCGTTGCCGGGTCTGCGCTCCCACGCCGGGGATGTTGAGCAGCTCGGAGTCGCGGTCGCGCATGGCGCGGCGCTGGCGGTGATAGCCCACCGCGAAGCGATGGCTCTCGTCGCGGATCCTCTGCACCAGGTGCAACACGGGCGAGCGGCGGTCGAGCACCACCGGCTCTTCCTCGTTTCCGTAGAGGTAGATGATCTCTTCTTTTTTGGCGATGGAGGCCAGAGGCTGGGAGGCGAGGCCCAGCGACTCCAGCGCTTCGGCGGCGGCGTGCAACTGTCCGAGGCCGCCGTCGATGAGGACCAGGGAAGGCATGGTGGAAGGTTCTTTGCCGCTTTCCGCGTTCGCTCCCCGGCTGTTTTCGAGGATGCGGCGATAGCGGCGTTCCACGACCTCGCGCATGGATGCGAAATCGTCAACGCCCAGCACGGTCATCACCTTGAACTTGCGATAGGCAGACTTGTTCATCTTGCCGTCTTCCCACACGACCAGTGAGGCCACGGTCTCCGCGCCCTGAATGTGCGAGATGTCGAAGCACTCGATGCGGCGGGGAAGTTCGGGAAGCATGAGGAGATCGGCGAGAGTCTCCTGGATGGCCTTGCGCGAGGGCTCGAGCACGCGGAAGCGCTGGGTATGCGACTGGCGGGCATTCTGGCCGGCGAGGTCCACGAGCGAGCGCTTCTCGCCGCGCTGGGGAACGGCCAGCTCGACACGATGCCCGGTGCGCTCGGCGAGCAGGTCGGCCAGTGATTCGCGGTCCGCGAAGTCCACCGGCACCAGGATGGAACGCGGAACGTAGTGCTGGTCGATGTAGAGTTGCTTGAGCAGGGCAGAGAAGACGGCTCCGGGGTTGAAGAGGGGACGACGGGGCTCGGCGGCACCCGTGTTCGTGCTTTCCCAGGTCTCAGAATCGAGACCTGGGGTACCCGTGTTTGTGGTTGTGCCTTCCCCGGTCCCCAAAGGCGAGGGACCGGGGGCACCCGGGGTTCGTTGCTGCGTACTGTCTTCTGATTCCCTCGTGCCCTGGTTCCCCTGATCCCTGTCTTCCATGAACTCGGGGAGATCTTCCCAGAAGAACTCGCGCCGGTCGACGATTTTGCCGGCGCGCATGTGGAAGAGATTGACGGCCAGGCTGCCGTCCTCGAAGTGATAGCCGAAGACGTCGGTATCGTCGCTCTGCTCGGCGGTGGCGATGCGCTGTTTTTCCTGAAGCTGGCGGACGGTGGAGAGCTGGTCGCGCAGGCGCGCGGCGGTTTCGAAGCGCTCGGCCTCGGCGGCGGCCATCATGCGGGTTTCGAGGGTGCGCTCGAGCTCGGCGGCTTTGCCTTCGAGGAGAAGCTGCGCGTCGCGCACCGCCTCGCGGTAGGCCTCGGGCGTGGTCAGCTCCTCAACGCAGGGGCCCAGGCAGCGATGGATGTAGTACTGCAGGCAGGCGCGGGGATGATAGCGGCTGAGATCCACCTTACAGCTCGGGATGAGAAAGCTGCGGTGGATGAGGTCCACGACGCGATAGGCGAGATTGCCGGGAAAGTAAGGGCCGTAGTAGGCGGCGCCGTCCTTGCGCAGACGGCGGGTGACGAAGACCTTGGGGAAGCGGTCGGTGAGCGTGAGCTTCACGTAGGGGTAGGTCTTGTCGTCGCGCAGCAGGATGTTGAAGCGCGGCTTGCGCTGCTTGATGAGGTTGTTCTCAAGGGCCAGCGCCTCGTGCTCGTTGGCCACGAGGATGTAGTCGATGTCCACGGCTTCGCGCATCAGCGAGCCGGTTTTGGCGTTGGCCTGGGAGGCTGCCAGGAGGTAGGAGCGGACGCGGGAGCGCAGGTTCTTGGCCTTGCCGACGTAGATGATCTCGCCCTCAGCGTTCTTGTAGAGATAGACCCCCGGCTGGGTGGGCAAGTTCCGGATTTTCTCTTGGAGATCCATCGGCAGGGAAATGATCCGCTTTCCATAGGATAGCGGCGGAAGGATTCGCCAAGGGGGGCAGTCGGGTAAAAACCGGGCAATCTTGCCGGGTGATGTAAAAACTACACGGCAGCGGCGGTGGAAAGCTGCCGCAAGTTCCCATCTAAGCAACTAAAAATGAGGAACTTACTTCCAATCTTTCGATTGGCACCCGATGTGCAATCTTCCAGAGCGATTGGATATGCCTCCCCGACGCAAGCAGGTCAGGCGGTGGAGGTACAGGGAGGAGCAGGAAAGATGGTCATGCAACGTTTCGGATTCGTAGTTACGGCTGCGGCTCTCACAGTCTTCGGGGTATCAGGCTGCGCGACCAAGAACTACGTGAAAAACCAGACGGCTCCATTGGTGAATCACGCCGGGCAACTGGACCAGAAGACAGCGCAGAACAGCCGTGAGATTCAGGACGTAAACCAGCGCGCGCAATCGGGCATTCAGAAGGCGCAAGGCTCCGCCGACCAAGCCGCGCAGAGCGCGCAGAATGCAGCCAACCAGGCTAACCAGGCTCAGACCGCAGCCAACGATGTGGCCCATCGCGCCGACTCGCTTGAGTCGGTGGTGAAGGGGCTCGACAACTACAAGCAGATGGCGGACGTGACGGTCACCTTCGGGTTTGACAAGTCGAATCTGACCGCCGATGCCAAGCAGCAGCTCGACAGCTTTGCCAGCCAGATCAGCAACGCGCACAGCTACATTCTCGAAGTCACCGGCGGGACGGATACCACCGGCCCCGCGCAGTACAACTACATGCTCAGCCAGCGCCGCGCCGATTCGGTGGTGCAGTACCTGGCGGCCAAGTACAACATTCCGCCGCACCGCTTCTATCTGATCGGCATCGGCAAGGACCAGCAGGTAGCGCCCGACAACACCGCCGCGGGCCGCAAGAAGAATCGCCGGGTTGAGGTGCAGTTGCTCACGAATATGAGCCAGGGCGGAAGTGGCGCGCAGCCGCAGAGCTCGGCGCCGAGCAATCCTGGCGCCGCCCAGTAGCCGGTGAGCACCGGGCAGTCGGGAACCACCGGGCAGCCGGTAATCTCCGGGTAGCCGGTAACCGCCGGGTATTGTTTACCCAAACCAAGGCAGATCCTTACCGGGTCTGCCTTTTTCTTGGTGGGGGATGGGCGTGGGTCTGGAGACCCACGCGACAGCCGGTCTGGAGACCCACGCGACAGCCGGTCTGGAGACCGGCGCTACAACTGGTTGGCGCTCCGACGGATTGGGGCTTCGACGGCCTGGCGCGCGTGGCGACGGAGAATGCGAAGCAGACTGAGCGGCTTTGTCAGTGAGAGAGGCTGCTCAGCCAGGCGGTGAAGGTCTGGCCGAACGCGGGGCCGGATGTGGCGGAGCGGAGCAGGGTCTTGTGGCCGGATGCTTTGTCGTAAGCAGCCATGGATTGAGCGTCGTTGGCAGGAACAAACCACAGCGAGGGAATGCGGACCGCGGAGGCGGCGGCGTTGAGATGCCAGCGATCGCCGACCAGCAAGTGCGCCGGCACGAGCTCCGCGCGCGGGTCGTCGAAGATCACGTTCGCTGCATGAGGGAGCGGAGCGTCGAGCACCACGCCGGCGAGCTCTGGATGGGCTGCGGCGATCTCGGCCGCCAGATTTGCGCCGAGGCCTGTGCCGTCGAGCACGATGCTGCGCGGGGCGAGTTGGCGCGTGCCGGTCAGGTACTCGATGGCCCAGTTGGCGTCCTGACGCCAGCGGGTTTCATTGGGATGGGCGAACTGGCTCTGGCCGTAGCCGCGGTAATCGAAGGTGAAGACTGTGACACCGGCGGCATGGAGCGCTGCCAGCGCATCGACGCTCTCGCTGATATTTCCGGTGGCGCCGTGCAGGTAGAGGACGGTGACATTGGCAAAGCGCGCGCCGGGGGCGGCGGGGATCCACCAGCCTTGCAGGCGAAGCTGACCGGTTTGGGTGGCAGCGAAGCCGATGGGTTCGAAAGCGATGCCGGCGGCTGCGGGGGTGCGGGTAATGGCGGTCTTGGGGTGGTAGAGGAGCTGCCAACTGCCCTGCCAGAAGAGCAGGCACATGCTGCCCCAGGCGCAGAGGGCCGCGGCCACAAAGGTGGTGGCGACGGCGATCAGCAGCCAGCGCGCGGAGACAGTTGGCCGCTGCGCGGCGGCCTGCGCGGATGCCTTGCCCCGAGGCGAGCGGGCCACGATCTTCAAACCTTTATTGCGGGAAGCCATGATGTGTCTACGCTTCCATGGTAATTGCTGGGGGCAAGCGGTTCAGGACTGGACCTGTTCGGCAGCCATCTCCTCGGTGGAGGCGATAATGCCCATCTCCTGGTAAATGGGGCGGACGACCTTGCGCAGGGCCGGGAGCATGGAGAGAAACCAGAGCGCGGCAAGCACCACGACGACGCCGTTGATGATGACGGTCCATTGCGCTCCGGTGAGCAAGAGCGCGGCGCGGCCCAGGAGCGTACGGGTGGTGGGAATGGAGCTGGCCATGGTGCCGGCGAGCAGGCTGCCGAAGGGGGCCATGCCCACGAAGGCCATTGTGTAGTAGCTCATGACCCGGCCGCGCTTGTCTTCCGTGACCAGGGTCTGAATGACGGTGTTGCTGGCCGCCATGCCCTGCATCATGCCCATGCCGGCGATCGACACGGTGAGCATGGAGAGCCAGAAGACATGCGAGAGGCCGAAGCCGATGAGCCCGGCCCCAAAGACGGTCGCCGAGACCGGGATGATGCGGATCAGGCCGCGCACGCTCTTGCGCGCGGCGAGCGAAAGCGCGGAGATGAGCGCGCCCACGCCCATGGCGCCCATCAGGAAACCGAGGGTGTGCGGGCCGCCGTGCAGCACCTTGGCGGCAAAGATGGGCATAAGGACCACAAAGGGCATGCCCATCAGGCTGACCACGGCGAAGAGCAGCAGGATGGTGCGGATGGGCAGGAAACCGGCGACGTACTGCCAGCCTTCCTTCAGTTCGTGGAAGGCGGAGGCTGCCCTGCGACGGCCGCCGGGGAGGTGGATGCGCATCATCAGCAGAGAGATGATGACGGCGATGTAACTGACGCCATCGATAAAGAAGCACCAGCCCTCGTTGGTGGCGGCGATGACCAGGCCGGCGATGGAGGGCCCGGCAAGGCGGGCCATGTTGACCATGGAGGAGTTGATGGCGATGGCGTTGCCGAGATCCTCGCGGCCTTCGATCATCTGCACCATGAAGGATTGGCGGCCGGGCATATCGAAGGCGTTGACGACGCCTTGCAGCACGCTGAGGCCGAGGATCCAGGGCATGTTGATGAGGCCGGAGAGGGTGAGCCCGGCGAGCGCGAATGATTGCAGCATGGAGATGGCCTGGGTCCAGGCGAGGAGCTGGCGGCGGTCGACGCGATCGACCCAGACACCGGCAAAGGGCGCGATGAGGAAGGTGGGGATCTGTCCGCAGAAGCTGACGGTGCCCAGCAGCAGCGCGGATTTGGTGAGGCGGTAGACGAGCCAGGCGGTGGCGATGCGCGTCATCCAGGTGCCGATGAGCGAGATGCTCTGGCCGCCGAAGAAGAGGCGGAAGTTGCGATGGCGCAGCGCCCGCCACGCGTGCGAAGCGCCACCGAAGACGCTGGTTTTGGCCGCGCTGGGATCGGACGTGCTCTCCGCGCGCTGAGGGGTATTGCCGGCGTTCACCATTGCTCAGTCATAGGATGCGGCAGGCCGCGTGTCGGTGCGCGGCTCTTGTTCCGGCGCTTGCCGGAACAAGGTTATTTTTGCATCTGATAGTCGACCTTAGTGGGTTTGGCGCCGGTCTGCTTGGGGGTGGGAAGCTGAGAGATATCCCAGCCTCCGCCCAAAGCCTGCACAAGTTGAACCGAAGAGACCATCTCCGAGACCTGGTCGGCGTTCAACGTGGCTTGCGCGGTGAGCAGCGTGTTCTGGGCGATCATCACGTCGAGGTAGGGATCGACACCGGTCTCGTAGCGATCCATTTCGATGTTGAGATAACTCTGAGCGGACTTGACTGCTTCCTGCTCGTTCACAATTTGTTGCGAGTAGACGCGGGTGGCTACCAGGGAATCCTCCACCTGTTGAAACGCGGTGAGGACGGTCTGGCGATAGTTGGCGAGGTCGCTGTTGTAGAGGGCTTCGTACTGATGAAGTTGAGCGCGATAGAGGCCGCCTTCAAAGATCAGCTGGGAGACAGAGGGGCCGAGAGCCCAGGTGCGGCTGGGCATTCCGAAGAGTTGCCTGAAGATCGCGGCTTGAACTCCGGCGGAGGCGGCAATCGTGACATTGGGGAAGAAGGCGCCATAACCGATGCCGATGGTGGCGTTGGCGGCAGCCAGCGTGCGTTCGGCGGCGGCGATATCCGGCCGGCGCTCGAGCAGTTGCGAGGGCACGCCGGTGGGGATGGCGGGCGGCGTGTAGATCAGCGGTCGGACGGGCATGGAGAAATCGGTTGGAATCTGGCCCGTCAGCACGGCAATGGCATGTTCATACTGGGCGCGAAGCAGGCTTACCGCCTGAGCTGACGCTTTTGCGGCGGAGAGCGTCGTATCGGCTTCCGCGACCGAGATATAGTCGCCTACACCCGTGGTGTACTGCGCTTCGGCGTAATCGTAGGCCTTCTGATCGGCGGCGACGGTGTCGTTCAGGATTTTCTGCAGCATGTCCTGGCCGCGGATTTCGAAGAAGAACTGAGCTAGCGAGGCCTGCTCGACGAGCCGTTCAAGAGCGAGATCGCCGGCGGTGGCCTGAGCGGAGTATTGGGCTTGCCGGACGGTGTTGCGGATTTTGTCCCAGAAATCGGGTGTCCAGGAGACGTCGAGAGGGGCATTCCAGATACCGGCGGTTCTCCCGGTTGTCGCTGCGGTGGAGAAGACCTGATTGGAGGAGCTGCGGGTGCGCCGCCATGAGGGAGCGGCGGTGATGATGGGCCAGTATTGGGCGCGCGCTTCCAGCACCAGCGCGCGCGCGGCCATGTAGTTCTGGTAGGAGATCTGGATGGTCTGGTTATGGGCGTTGAGCTGCTCTTCCAGGGCGTTAAGCTCGGGCTCATGGTAGATCTCCCACCAATTGCCGCGAAGCATGGCCTCTTCGGGATGTGCAACCTTCCAGCCCTGCGCGTCCTGGAAGTTGACGGTGGATTCCTTGTAGTTGGTGGCCTTAATGGCGGGCGGGGCGGGAGGGTGATACTTGGGTCCTACGTTGCAGCCCGGCAACAGCGCCAGGAATGCCGATACGCTGGCGCAAACAGCCCATCCTTTGCTCATCTTCCGTTCAAGCATTCGTATGCGTCCTTGTTCGTTCACGAGGCGGCCCCTTCGACAGTGGAGGGCAGCTCGTTATGCGACTTGCCCAGCGCCCACAGGCGCACCCGGTCCAATGCGAGATAGACGACCGGGGTTGTGTAGAGAGTGAGAAGCTGGCTCAGCAGCAGGCCGCCCACGATGGTGATGCCCAGGGGGCGGCGCATCTCGGAGCCGGTACCGCGGCCAAAGGCCAGCGGCAGGGCGCCCATGATGGCCGACATGGTGGTCATCATGATGGGCCGGAAGCGCAGCAGACAGGCCTCGAAGATGGCGTCGCGGGAGTTCCTGCCCTCGACGCGCTCGGCCTGGAGCGCGAAGTCGATCATCATGATGGCGTTCTTCTTCACGATGCCGATCAGCAGGATGATGCCGATGATCGAGATGACGTTCAGGTCCATGTGGAAGAGCATGAGCGCCAGCATGGCGCCGGCGCTGGCGGAGAACACCGTGGAGATGATGGTGATGGGGTGAACCAGGCTCTCGTAGAGAATGCCGAGCACGATGAAGACCGCGGCGAGGGCGGTGAGGATGAGGACCGGCTCGGTGGAGAGCGATTGCTTGTAAGCCTCGGCGTTGCCGGAGAATGCGCCGTGAATGGTGCCGGGCATGCCCAGGCTCTGCTCCATCTCGGTGACTTCGCGGGTGGCGTCGCTCAGGGAGAAGCCGTTGCCGAGATTGAAGGACACGGTCACCGAGGGGAAGAGCCCGGTGTGGTTGACTTCGAGCGGGGTGGTGCGGATCTCGGCTTTGGCGAGGTTGAGCAGCGGCGTCATGGCGTTCATGCCCTTGCGGCCGGCGCTGGCCCCGCTGGAGAAATAGATGTTGTTGAGGCCGGAGGGATCCTGCCAGTACTGCGGCGCGACTTCCATGACCACGTAGTACTGGTTGAGCTGGGTGTAGATGACGGAGACCAGGGACTGGCCGAAGGCGCTGTAGAGCGAGCGATCGAGGGACTGGGCGCTCTGGCCCAGGCGCGCGGCCCGGGTGCGGTTGTAGGTGAGCAGTTCTTCGAGGCCGCCGTTTTGCTGATCGGTATCGACGTCCTTCAGGGCCGGCAAGTGCTGCATGCGCGCGTAGAGGATGGGGCCCCACTTGGCGAGATCGTGGAAGTTGTCGCCCTGAATCGTGTACTGGTAGAGCGCATTGCTGCCGCGGCCGCCGATGCGGATGTCCTGGCCGGGCTGAAGGAAGATGCTGGCCACCGGCAGCTTGTTGAACTTGGGCCGCAGGCGGTTGATCACGTTCATGGCGGAGGTCTGGCGCTCATTGCAGCCGGGGGCGCCCTCTTTGCAGTCGTAGCCGATGGGCTTCAGCGAGAAGTACATGAAGCCGCCGTTGCTGGCGCCGCCGCCGCCAGTGTAAGACTCCACGTGGGCCACCGCCGGATCCTTGCGGATGACGTTGACGAGAGCCAGCGCCGAGGCACGCATGAAGGGAAAGGAAGCGTCCTGCGGGCCGCGCAGGCCGCCGAACACCATGCCTGTGTCCTGGCTCGGGAAGAAGCCCTTGGGGATGCGGACGATGACGACGAAGTTGAGGACAATGGTCAGCACCAGGGCGATCAGCATCAGGCCGGGATTATCGAGAGCCCAGGTGAGGGAGTGGCGGTAGATGCTGAGCAGGCCGTCAAAGAAGCGTTCGCTCATGCGGAACAGAACGTTGTGCTTCTCGTTTTTCTGGTGGCTCTTGAGCAGGTGCGCGCACATGCACGGAGTGGTGGTCAGCGAGAGCACCAGCGACAAGGTGATGGCGATAGCCAGGGTGATGGCGAACTCGCGAAACAGGCGGCCGATGATGCCGCCCATCATCAGGATGGGGATAAACACCGCCACCAGCGAGATGCTCATGGAGAAGACTGTGAATCCGATCTCTTTGGCACCCTTGAGGGCGGCGGCGAAGGGCTCCATGCCGGCTTCGAGATGGCGGGTGATGTTTTCCATCACCACGATGGCATCGTCGACCACGAATCCTGTGGCGATGGTTAACGCCATGAGAGACAGGTTGTCGAGGCTGAAGCCGCAGAGGTACATCACGCCGAAGGTACCGATCAGCGAAACCGGGACCGCCACGCTGGGGATGAGGGTAGCGCGCGGACTGCGCAGGAAGAAGAACACCACCAGGATGACGAGGATGACGGAGCCGATCATCGTCTCCTCGACACTCTGGACCGAGGCGCGGATGGTGGTGGTGCGGTCCATCACGATGGTAGTGTTGATGCCGTTGGGCAAGACGGCCTTGAGGAAGGGCAGGGCCGCCTTGATGCGGTCGACGGTTTCGATGATGTTGGCGCCCGGCTGGCGGAAGATGTGCAGGCTGACGGCGGGCTTTCCGTCTTCGTATCCGGCGGTGCGGATGTTCTGGGTGGAGTCGATGACATCGGCGACATCGGAGAGGTGCACCGCCTGGCCGTTGTGATAGCCCACGATCAGCGGCCGGTACTGCGCGGCGTGGGAGATCTGGTCGTTGGTGATGATGTCGTAGAGCTTGCCGTTGTCGGAGATCTGTCCCTGGGGCTGGTGGGAGTTCTGGAGGCTGACCACGGACTGGACGTTGGCCAGGGTGAGCCCGAAGGCAGCCAGCTTGTTGGGATCGATCTCGATGCGGACGGCAGGCTGAGCGCCGCCACCGACTCCCACCTGGCCGACGCCGGGAATCTGCGAGAGCCTCTGCACCAGCAGCGTCGAAGCCATGTCGTACATCTGGCTGCGGCTGTACTTGTCGGAGGTGAGGCCGACGATGAGGATGGGGGCGTCGGCGGGATTGAACTCCCAGTAGTGCGGATTTGAGGGCAGGTTGATGGGCAGGTAGGTGCGTGCCGCATTGATGCCTGCCATTACGTCGCGGGCCGCGCCGTTGATGTCGCGGTTCAGATCGAACTGGAGGGTGATGCGGGTGTTGCCCAGGGTGCTGGTCGACGTCATCTCGGTGACGCCGGCGATCTGGGCAAACTGGCGTTCCAGGGGCGTGGCCACGGACGAGGCCATGATCTGGGCGCTGGCGCCGGGCAGGCCGGCGCTTACGTTGATGGTGGGGAAGTCCACCTGCGGCAAGGGCGCGACCGGCAGCACGGTATAGCCGACGATGCCGGCGAGAGCGATGGCTATCGTGAGCAGGGTGGTGCCGACCGGCCTCCGGATGAAAGGCGCCGAGAGGTTCATACGCCCTCCGTGATCCTCTCCGGCTCTTCGGAGGTGAACGACTGGGAGGGGCTGCGTCCGGTGATCTTGCGGCCCAATTTATCGAAGAAGACGTAGATGACCGGCGTGGTGTAGAGGGTGAGCACCTGGCTGAGCATGAGGCCGCC
>JAJZCY010000218.1 GCA_021828835.1 Acidobacteriota bacterium
GCCGGCCTGCTGCTCCCCCCGGCAACCGTGACTGCTAAGGAAACTCCAGTACGGCCGCACCGGCAAAGAGGATGAAGGGCCGGGTTGCTATTGCAAGCCGCCCCTTCATTGCAATTCGCCTCCACCTTCGCTGTGGCCATCCCCGTGGACGGAGCATCCAACCCTGGGAACGATGCGGCACCGGGCGGCAAGCCATGGGTATATCTCTCTCTTCTCACCATCTGCGGGGCAGCAATGACATCCATAAGCGATCATAGGGACCAGCTCATCCGGCTTCGTCCGCGCGCAACCACCGTGCAGCTCAGCCGGGGCCGCACCGCCTTCATCACCGGCCTCGAAGGCGAAGCCCACCAGGAGCGACCGATTGAAGGACTGTACGTGTATGACACGCGCGTGCTGGCGCGCTACTGCTGGCTGATGAATGGAAAGCCGCCAGCCTTCAGTTGCGGATCCAACGTGGAGCAATCCAACTGGATCGGCTATTTCATTCAGACGCCCAGGAACTGCAAGCGCACGCCCGCCGGGGAATGCAGCCCCCTCGAGGAGAGCATCGAACTGCGCGTCGCGCGCGCCGTGGGTGAGGGCATGCATGAGGACGTGCGCCTCACCAATCACACACAGGTCGCCACAGCGGTTCGGCTCGAGTTGCAATTCGAGATCGAATTCACGGCGCAGACCGAGGCCCAACAGGGACGCAAGCAGCGCGGCAAGCTTGAGCTTCGCAACGATCGGCCCGCCAAAGGAGTATGGCAGCTCTCCGCCGACTATCGCGTGGAGCACCGCTACAGCCACCAGGGCGACCGCGGCATCGCGCACATGCATCGCGGTGTGATCTTGCGCGTGGAAAACGCGGGCTCCAAGCCAAAGATCGGCAAGCACAGCGTCCGATTCGACGTGAAGCTGAAGCCACACCAGGAGTGGCATGCCTGCCTGAGTTGGATCGCTTCCGTTGAAGGCCGGATTCTGCCCCTTGCGCCGCAGTGTTCACGAGTGGCGAGCAGCGACTGGGACCAGCGCCGCGAGCGCTTCTTCGCAACCTCGTCCGCCTTCTCCGTGCCGCATGGCAACGATCTTTCGCATCTGGTGGACCGCGTGCTTGAGAGATCGCGCATCGACATGGAGGCCCTGCGTCTGTACGACCTGGACTCCCCCGGAGGCGTCGCCCAGGCCGCCGGCGTACCCACTTACATGGAGATCTTCGGCCGCGATATGCAGGCCGCAGGCTGGCAGGCGGCCATGCTGACGCCGCAGTTCATGCGCGGCGCCCTCAACGTCTTCAAGAAGCTGCCCGCTACCAAGACCGACGATTGGCGCGACGCGCAGCCGGGCCGCATTCCTCACGAATTGCACACGGATCCGCTGTCCGTGCTCAACTTCCGCCCCAAGAGCCTCTATTATGGCTCGTTCACCGCGAGCGTTCTGCTGCCTGTTTCGGTCTCTGAGCTCTGGCACTGGAGCGGCGATCTGGATTCGATTCGCCCTTACGTGGACGCCGCTTTAGGAGCGCTGGATTGGGCGGACAAAAACAGCCTCGACTCCACCGGCTTCTATCGGTACAAGACACGCTCCGAACAGGGCGTTAAGAATCAGGGATGGAAAGATTCCAACGATGCGATCGTTTACGCGGACGGTTCGCAGGCCCAGGATCCGCTCGGCACCTCCGAGATGCAGGCCTTCGCCTACGTGGCCAAGCTCCACTTCTCCGAGGTCATGTGGCACCTCGGCCGCATGGACGTGGCGCGGCGTCTGTTCCGCGAGGCCGAAGATCTCAAGAAGCGCTTCAATGAGAAGTTCTGGATGGAGAAGGAAGGCTATCTTGCCATGGGCATCGATGCCAAGGGCAAGATCATCCGCTCCATCGCCTCCGACGCCGGCCACTGCCTGCTCTCCGGCATTGTGGACGAGAAGCATGTGAAGCAGATCGCCGAGCGCATGATGCGCGACGATCTCTTCTCCGGCTGGGGCATCCGCACGCTTTCCTCCGCTCATCCCGCCTTCAATCCCTTCTCCTATCATCGCGGCACGGTTTGGCCGGTCACCAACGCAGGCTTCGTGCTCGCCTTCAGCCGCTACGGACTGCACGGCGAGATGCACCGGCTGGCGAAAGCATTCTTCGAGTCTGCCTCGCTGTTTGAGAATCACCGTCTGCCCGAAGTGTTCGGCGGGCACCAGCGCACGCCCGATGCTCCCTTCCCTGGCCTTTACACGCAGGCTGACTGGCCCCAGGCCTGGTCGGCGTCGGCGCCCTTCACGGTCATGCAGGCGATGCTGGGCGTCTATCCCTACGCCCCGGCGCATCTTCTCTTCCTCGATCCGCATCTGCCCGAGTGGCTTCCCCATGTGACGGTGCAACGGCTGCATGTGGGCAAAGCCGTCGTCACGCTTCAGTTCACGCGCAACGAAAAGGGCGAAACAGATTTTGAGGTAAGCGAACTGGAGGGCAAGCTGCACATCATCCGCCAACCCAGCCCCTGGTCGCTGACCACCGGCTGGGCCGAGCGCATCCGCGATGCCGTGGAGAGCCTCATTCCCTACCGCCGCGCAGGCTGATTCGCGCTGCGAACACAAACAAAGATCACCCCAGGAGGATTTAAATTGGCCATGGAAACAGTTGTCGTTACAGGATCATCGGCGGGTCTGGGACGCGCCATCGCCCACGAGTTTGCCAAACACGGAGCCCAGGTGGCCCTGCTGGCGCGCGGAGAGAAAGGCCTCGACGGCGCAGTCGCCGAAATCGAGGCCAAAGGCGGCAGGGCGTTTGCGGTTCCCACAGACGTGGCCGACCCCGATGCCGTCGAAGCTGCGGCCGAGGCCGTGGAGAAGCATTTCGGGCCCATCGACACATGGGTCAACAACGCCATGTCGTCTGTCTTCTCGCCGGTCAAAGAAATGAAGGCCGAGGAATACAAGCGCGCCACCGAGGTGACCTATCTCGGCACCGTCTACGGCACGCTGGCGGCGCTCAAGCGCATGCTGCCCCGCGACCGCGGCGCCATCGTACAGGTCGGTTCGGCGCTCAGTTATCGCAGCATCCCGCTCCAGTCGGCTTACTGCGCCGCCAAGCACGCCATCAATGGCTTTACCGATTCTCTTCGCTGCGAGCTTCTGCACGACAAGAGCAACATCCGCCTCACCACCGTGCAGATGCCGGCCATGAATACACCGCAATTCAACTGGGTCAAAAGCCGCCTGCAGCACAAGGCGCAGCCGGTGCCTCCCATCTTTGAGCCGGAGGTCGGCGCGCGTGCCGTCTACTGGGCTGCCCATCATAATCGCCGAGAAGTCTACGTCGGCACCTCCACGGTAGCAGCGATCGTGGGCAACAAAATCGCACCTGGCCTCCTGGATCATTATCTGGCGAGCTCAGGATACAAATCGCAGCAGACGCCGGAACCCGAAGATCCTTCGCGCCCGAACAATCTCTGGTCTCCCGTGGATGCGGGCGAGGATTGCGGCGCACACGGACGCTTCGATGAGAAGGCCCACGGCCACAGCATTCAGCTTTGGGCGGACCTGCACCGCGGCGTCCTGGCGGCCGGCCTGCTGTTGGCCGGCGTGGCTGGTTTTGCCGTTAACAGGATGATGCGTTAGCGCAGGGTTTGCAGATAGGCCGCGATGTCCGTTGCTTCCTGCTGATTGAGGCCAAGCTCGGGCATCGTGGTCTTCGGCTTCATCCCCTGCGGGTCCTGGATCCAGTGGGCAAGGTTCCGCGGAGTGTTCTCGAATTCGCCTGCGATGTACGTCCGGCGGCTCATGAACAGGAGCGGCGGTCCGAATTGCCCATCCGCCCCGTGAATGCCCGGAATCATGTGGCACGAGCCGCACTTGTAGTGCGCGATCAGCACGCGGCCCCGCTGCGCCGATCCAGCCGCCTGCACCGTGTACCCCCGGAAATCCTTCCCTCCGCTGCATCCGCAAAGCCGCCCGGCCATCGCCACACCCGCGACCCACAATCTGCCCCGCACACACTGCCGCGACCTGCGCATATCTCGCTTGGATGCAACCTGCTCCCCTTGTTCGTTTCTTGTTAGGCATCCCGGTCGGGTTGCCCATGCAACCAACGTGCATTTCTCTGCACCCAGGAAGTGCATCTAAACGACTTGTGGAAAGCAGGGGAGTCCCTTGCATCGACGTGCGATGTCTTCGCACCGTCTTCGGCCTTTTACTTGCGCTATGCCCCGGACCGCTTGCCTTGGGTCAGCAGGCTGCACCTCCGTCCTCCGCACCTGAGGGCATGCAGATTTACCTGCAGCAATGCGCCAAGTGTCACGGCCCAACCGGTGAAGGCATCAGTGCGGCTGTCACTATCGCCGGCCCCAACCTGTGGGCGGAAGACGATCCCGGCCGGGTGATGACCGCCCTTGAAGTCGGCCCCTCGCACATGCCGAGGTTCGAGTACATACTCTCGGTCTCGCAAATGCACGCCGTCTCCGACTACGTCGCCCACACCATCGCGCAAATTCACCTGAATGGCGGCGACCTGAGCCGCGGCGGAGAGCTGTTCAGAGGGAATTGCGCCGCCTGTCATCGCACCGCGGTGCGCGGCGGCGGACTGGTCTTCGTCGGCACCAATGCGCCTTCGCTGACCGGCAAGTCCGCGGCGCTGATTGCCGGCGCCATCCGCTGGGGCCCCGGGCCCATGCCACGGTTTCCGCCTTCCGTGCTCAGCGACCACCAGGTCGCATCCATCGTGGATTACATCCGCTACGTGCAGCAGCCGGCGAGCCCCGGCGGAAGCGCGCTCAACTGGTACGGGCCGGTCGCCGAGGGATTCGTCGCGTGGGTCGGCGTCCTCCTGATGATCGGCATCGTGATGTGGATCGAGAAAGGGGGGAAGGGATGAGCGGGAACGGGCTCAATCGGGAGCGCCCGGATCTTGATCAGGCTACCGAGAGAAAAATTCGCACCACTGCATGGTTTGCCACCGGCGCGATGCTGAGCTGGAGACTGGGAAAGCGCATGACCTTGGCGCTTTTCCCCAGCCTTGGTGGGAAGCAATCCGAAAAGAAACTCACCGCTTCCAACCCGTCTCAGCTCGCCAACAGCGACGGGCCCAGTTCAAACCGCGCCAGCGACCTCACCCTCGCCCACGAGACGCATCTTCTCCGCCGCCGCCGCTGGGGAAGCTTTCTGGTCGGCTGCTCGTTCGCCGCATCCATTGCAGGGTTTCTCCTCTTTTTCACCGCCTACTGGACCGGCGGCAGTAACCAGATGCTCGGCGGGGGCTTGGCGATCTTCCTGGCTGGATGGGCCGCCGCATTCATCTTCTGGGCGCACCTGCTTACCGCGCACAAAGAAGCCGTTGAACCCCGCGAAGACATGCAGCCGCCCCCGCGGGACCGTGAGGAGTTCGAAAAGGCCTTCTGCGACGGCAGTCGCGAGTTGCAGCGCCGCGGATTGCTCAAGCTCATCACCGCTACGGGGCTCGGCTTTGTCGCGCTGACTGTCGTTTCCCTGTTCCGTTCTCTCGGCTTCAATCCCAACAACGCGCTCTACACCACAGTCTGGAAGCGCGGCCAGCGCCTGATGACCGAAGACGGCAAGACCATCCGAGCCGACACCCTCGAGCCGGGCAGCACCGTGATTGTCTTTCCTGAAGAAAGCCTCGGCTCGGAAAAGGCCCAAACCGTGCTCGTGCGCGTCGATCCAAGCCAACTGCAATTGCCCGACAGCCGCCATGATTGGGCGCCGCAGGGCAATCTCGCCTATTCGCGTGTCTGCACCCATGCCGGCTGCGCGGTCGGCTTGTATCTGCGCACCGCCCACATGCTCATGTGTCCCTGCCACCAGTCCACCTTCGACGTGCTGCGCGGGGCCCAGCCCACCGGCGGCCCGGCCGCGCGGCCGCTTCCGCAACTCCCGCTCTACGTCGATAGCGACGGCAATCTGCGCGCCGCCGGCGGCTTCAGCACTCCGCCCGGCCCGGGCTTCTGGGGGATGCCGTCATGATTGCTTCCATTGCCCGCTGGCTCGATTCCAGAACGCGCGCGGCCAAATTCGCCCGCAGCATCATGAACCATGTCTTCCCTGACCACTGGTCCTTCATGCTGGGCGAAATCGCCCTCTACGCATTTGTCATCCTCGTCATCACCGGCACCTTCATGGCCCTGTTCTTCGACGGCAGCTCCGCGGACGTGGTCTATCACGGATCCTACGCGCCGCTCGTCGGAGTGCACATGTCCTCCGCATACCAGTCCGTGCTGCACCTCAGCTTCGATGTGCCCGCCGGCCTGGTGATCCGGCAGATGCACCACTGGGCTGCCGACATCTTCCTGGGCGCCATCGCCGCTCACCTGCTCCGCATCTATTTCACCGCCGCCTATCGCAAGCCGCGCGAGCTCAACTGGATCATTGGCCTCACCCTGCTGCTGCTGGCCATCGCCAACGGCTTTCTGGGATACTCCATCTGCGACGATCTGCTTTCCGGTGCCGGGCTTCGCATCGGCTACTCCATCCTGCTCTCGGTGCCGGTCATTGGGCCCTGGCTCACCTTCCTGGCCTTCGGCGGCACCATCCCCGTCTCCGCCACCATCCCGCGCCTGTTCGCGATGCACATCTTCCTCTTCCCCGCGCTGATCGCAACCCTCATCGGCGCGCACCTGGCGCTCATCTGGCGTCAAATGCACACCAACTATCCCGGCAAAGGCCGCAATGATCGGGTCATCGTCGGCTCCCGCCTCTGGCCCTCCTACACCCTCAAATCCATCGGCCTGTTCCTCTTCGTCTTCGCTGTCGTGGCCGCCCTGGGCAGCTTCGTGCAGATCGACCCAGTCTGGATTTACGGCCCCTTCAAGGCGGATGCCATCCTTCCCGGCGCGCAGCC
>JAJZCY010000008.1 GCA_021828835.1 Acidobacteriota bacterium
GACCACTATCTTTACGGAATCGGTAATGGCTGAGCGCGGCATCTGGTCCATCACCCGCGCGCATGTGCGCAAGGTAGACGAAGGCCGCATCTACTATGAAACCCTCTCCGGCGAGGCAAGCGAGCTAAACTTCGACTTCGCCATGCTGCTTCCGCCATTCGCAGGGGTGGGGCTGCGGGCGTTCGATCGCGCAGGCGAAGAAATTACCTCCCGCCTGTTTGCGGCCAACGGCTTCATGAAGGTCGATGCCGACTACGCGCAGAAGCCATACGAACAATGGAAAGCCGCGGACTGGCCCCGTACCTACCAGTGCCCGTCGTATCCGAATATCTTCGCGGCGGGCATTGCCTTTGCGCCACCGCATCCAATTTCGCGGCCTCACATCAGCCCGAAAGGAACGCCGATCTTTGCCACGGCTCCACGAACAGGAATGCCGTCGGCCACCATGGGCCGGGTGGTCGCGCGCAGCATCGCAGACAAAATGAGCGGCATCGAACGTCCGCTCCATGCTGCCTCCATGGCAGAGCTGGGGGCTGCGTGCGTGGCATCCTCCGGTTCAAGTCTGCTGAAGGGAACCGCGGCTTCTATGACCGTTTTCCCAATTGTCCCGGACTATGAGCACTATCCCAGGTATGGCCGCGACCTGAACTACACCACCGGAGAAATTGGGCTGGCGGGCCACTGGATCAAGGTCATTCTGCATTACATGTTTCTCTATAAGGCCCGTTTGCATCCGGGATGGCGCGCGATTCCCGAGTAAGCATCCTGGCAATCGTCAGGATGCGAGCGATCGGAAAGGAGTGTACGGCCGTGGCAGAGATCAACACCAACGTCTACGCGACGCAACCGACCCGCTTCACCCTGTTCATGCGAACCTTCCTGCCATGGCAGATCTGGCGATTCTTCAAGATCAACCTGAGGATGATGCTCTTAATTGGCCGAGAGAAGCACCAGCATAAGTAACCGGTCAGGGCACCCGCCCAGCAGCAGATCGTTAGTTACTGACGCCGAGCGCCGATTTCCCATTTACCAGGGTTGCAGAAATTTATTCTCCATCGGCACAGGAGATGCGGGCATGCACCGAAGTGGATGTGCCCGCACACGCATTTTTCTCGTACCGAGAGAAGGGCTGTGGCTTGACCGCCGACACGCCTGTAAGCCGCTGCTCCACCGCCTCCCAATCCAGAACTTCGCACAAGCGAGAAAAATTGGCCTGCATCAGCTGCCCCTTCCTCCAGCATTCAATGACGCTGCATGAGGTGAAAAGACGGCGGAAATTTCGCTCACGGAACGCTCCGCCGGTGGGAACTACGTCACGAGGAAACCCGCTTCCCCAGCGGCTGCGGCGCTGTTGCCGAGGTCCGACCACGTTCCCCACACCTTTCAAGTGTGAATTCATCTACTGGATATCCGCAATTTCGTACTTTCATGTGTGCACAAATTTATCCCTTGACAATCCTCAAGCCGTCTGAGAATAATTCTGCCCACGATAGAGGTGGTCCGACCACGACACGTGTACGACCTCCGCATTCCCTGAGGGCACCCCTATCGGGAGGCATGAATGCAATCACTTCTATTCCCTGACAACAGGGCATCCCTGCGCAAAGCGTCCTTGCTCTGCTGCGCGGCTCTGTTCCTGTTTTCTGCCATTGCCAGCGCCCAGATTGCCGGAACCGGCAACATCCAGGGCACGGTGATGGACGCGACGGGCGCAGTGATCCCAAATGCGACCGTTACCCTCACGAATGAAGCGACGCAAGTGAAGCAAACCAGCAAGACCAGCAGTGCGGGTATTTATCTCTTTCCCGGTGTTTCCATCGGCAGGTACGACCTAAGCGCGGAGGCTCCTGGCTTCAAAAGTTACGTGCAGAAGGGCATCGTGCTCGAAGTGGGCAGCAACATCGCGGTGAATCCGCGGCTCTCCGTGGGCGCAGCAACCCAGCAGGTTGAGGTGCAGGCCGAAGGCCTGGCGCTGCAAACTCAGGACCCAACCTTCAAGCAGACCGTCGACCAGCACGAAGTGACGGAGATGCCTCTCAACCAGCGCCGCATGACGCAGCTGATCTTCCTCTCGGCAGGAACGGCTCCGGCGCCTGGCAACGACATCACCTCCAGCAAATCCTCCTACCAGTCGATCTCCCTTTCCATTGCCGGAGGCGGAGGCAACACCACTTTGTACCGGCTGGACGGCGGCGACAACATGGATTACATGGTGATGTCGAACCTGCCCTTTCCCTTCCCCGACGCGGTCAACGAGTTCAGCGTGGAAACCACCGCCATGGGCGCGCAGAACGGCGGTGAAGCGGGTGGCATGGTCAACGTGGTCACCAAGTCGGGCACCAACCAGTACCACGGCGACGTGTTTGAATTCATCCGCAACAATTACATTGACGCGACCAACTTCTTCTCGACCGCGCCGGACCAGCTTCACCAGAACCAGTACGGCGGCGTCATCGGTGGCCCCATCATCCACGACAAGCTCTTCGCGTTTGCCGGTTACCAGCGCACCCGAGTCACTCAGGCACAGGCCAACAAAGAGGTCTTTGTGCCGACGGCAGCCAACCTGCAAGGCGATTACTCGGTGACGGACTCCTCAGCGTGCAGATCGAAGGGTTTCATCCAACTGCTGGATCCGCTCACCGGTAATCCACTGCCCGGCAATAAATATCCCAACCAGCCCACCTATAACGCAGCTTCGCTGGCTCTCGAAAAGTATCTTCCGGCAATTAATCCCGCGATCGACGTGAACAATTGCGGATTAGTCTCGTACTCAATTCCCTCGATCCAGACCGATAACGAGTTCGTGACCCGTGAAGACTGGACGGTAAGCCCGAACCAGAACTTCTTTGTCCGGTACTTCATCGATGGTTATCAAGATCCAGCCTACTTCTTCCCGAGCAACATCTTTGTCACTACCCAGACTGGCGTGATTCAGCGGACGCAGAACCTGGTGCTGGGTGATACCTACACCTTCTCGCCCCACTTGGTGAATGCCATCCACCTCACCCTGCTGCGGCGCACCGATTATCGTGGTTACGCGCCGAATGACATCAACGCGAATACCATCGGGGTCAACATGTACCAGATGGTGCCCAACGGATTGCAGATCTCCGCTGGCAAGTGGAATATCGGCGGTGGTCTCAATGCACTCGCGCATTTCAATGACAACGCGCTCGATATCGCCGACGATGCAACCTGGGTGCATGGCAAGCACCAGGTGATGTTCGGCGGCCAGTGGGTGCAGAACCAGCTCAACATCGGCAACGTCTATGAAGGCAACGGCAACTTCGCCTTCAATGGAGAGTACAGCGGCAGCGGTCCGAACGGCGGCAGCACCATCGGCGATCAGAACCTGGACTTTCTGATGGGAACGCTGAGCAGCTTCCAGCAGAGCAAACAGCAGCAGAATGCTTTGCGCGGTCCGTTTCCCAGCCTGTATGTCCAGGACACCTACACGGCCAGTCCGCGCCTGACGTTGACCGGTGGCCTGCGCTGGGATCCGAACATCATGCCGCACGACTATTTCAACCGCGGCCTGGTGTTCAATATGGCGGACTTCCTGGCCAACAAGGGCAGCGCGGTCTATCCCAATGCCCCGGCCGGTATCCAGTACTACGGCGATCCGGGCGTTCCACGGCAGTTCACCAAGAACACCATCTGGCAGTTCTCGCCCAACTTCGGCGTGACCTTCGACCCCACCGGCACCGGCAAGACGGTGCTACGGGCCGGCGGTGAGATCGCTTACAACAACCCGAACTTCTTCACCTCGCAGCGCAACCAGCAGAACCCGCCGTTTGCGACGGCCATTGCCAACCTGCAGTCGTCAAACTCCGGCCCGGTGATGTTCGACGCGCCCTGGTCCACCGGTGAGATCACCACCAGCCCGTTCCCCCAGCCGGAGATTCCCGGCCCCAATGTGAGCTTTGCTCCTCAATCGCAGTACATCTTTATGCCCCCGCACTTCCGCCCGGCATACACGATCCAGTGGACGGCGAGCATTCAGCGCGAGCTCGGCCGCGGATGGCAGGTGCAGCTTGATTACATCGGAAATACCACTCGCCACGATCCCCTTGGCATTGGCCTCAATCCGGCTGTCTTCATCCCCGGCACCTGGGGACCGAACGGCACCGGTTGCACCGGCATCGTGACCACTGGCCCCGCGGCAGTTACGCCCGGAGCGGAGGGAACGCCCTGCTCCACAACCAAGAACTACCTCTCCCGATTCCAACTCACCATCGACAATCCCAACCAGGGCAATCAGTTTGCAGGTGGCGGCGGCGGCACGGTGCTCATCGGCGATGAGGGCACGGCCAATTACAACGGCCTCATCGCAACCGTGAACCACCGGCTCTCCAACACCTTCAGCCTGATGGCCGACTTCACCTGGTCTAAATGCCTGGACATCGAAGACGCGCAGGGCGATCTCGCCAGCACCACGGTGGAGAATCCTGCCCATCCCATGCTCGACTACGGCCCGTGCGGCTCCGACTATCGCAAGATCGCCAATGCGAGTGTCGTGACCACGAGCAACTTCCACGGCATGAACCGGTTCATGCGGTTGTTGGTCAACGATTGGGAGTTCGCTCCGCTGCTGGAAACCAGAAGCGGAGCTCCCGTAACCGTGACCGCCGGCGGCGATGTATCGCTCATCGATGTGGGCCACGACCGCCCGAACCTGGTGCCGGGAGTCAACCCCTATCACGAAGCCAGTTTCCGCAGCGTGCGCACGGAAGCGACTCGTGAGTATCTGAACCCGGCAGCCTTCGCCTTCGTCTGCCCCAAGAACAACACCACCGGCTGCGCGGCGGCGGGAACCTTCGGCAACATCAGCCGAAACTCGTTCCGCACGCCTCCGTACTTCAACATCGATGCGCAGCTTTCGCGCATCTTCCCCATCCACGAAGACATGAAGCTCGATTTCCGTCTGGAATCGTTCAACATGTTGAATCATCCCAACTTCGGCTCGCCGAACGCGAATCTGTCCAGCTCGGAATTCGGACAGATCTCGTCGGCCACCTCCGCCCGGCTCTTCCAGGGAGCGATCAAGTTCCTGTTCTAGCTGGACGGTTCCAAGCAAGCCCTTCGACCCTCCGCGCCTGCCCTGTTCAAGGGCGGGCGCGGCCTTTTTGGGGGGAGCGCCATGCCGCGTGCTTTTGTTCTATCGGCGAATTGCTCCTGCCTGCACAGGCGCGAACACAGCGAGCGTTTGGAGACCCCCGCAACCTCCCGCCTTTGGCAGGCATTACCTGGAACGGCTGTGATCCTATTCGTTCATCCAGGCGCGGGTTCCGCGAAAACGGCAGGAGTTAGCGGCGATCTTTGCGGCTTCACTCAGAGCATCGGGGAAGCTCCGTCCGGCAGCAGAATAGTAGCTGTATGCGCCGTGAAAGATATCGCCCGCGCCCATCGTGTCCACTGCATCGGTAGGCGGAACAGGAATGCATCCGGAGACCTCCGCGGAGACGAAACGTATGGGTTGCGATCCTGCGGTGATGGCGATCTGACTGACGCCATGAGACCGCAGAAATTCGATCACCTGCTCGGCGGTGGAACAGCCGGGAGGGTGGAAATCGCAGGAGCAGATCGCCGTAGCAACATGAGGTAGCAGCAGCTCTGTTTCTTCCTTCCAGCTTCCGCCATCGAGCACCACAGGAATGGCGCGCTCCTGCGCGGCACGCCCCCATGCCAGGCAGGCCTTCATCAGGTGGCCGTCCACCAGCAGAATGGAAGCCGAGTCGAGCAGCTCCGAATCGATCTGATCGGAATACTCGCGGATGCGCTTGGCGTTGGCGGAGATCACGTTGCGCTGCCCGGCGGGATTGACTGCCACGGACGAAATGGGTGGTAGTTCGGTCCACGCGGGGTTAAGGTCGAGCAGCCTGACGTTGTAGATGTCGAGTTCCTGGCGAATCAGCGCCGTGAGCGGGTGGCTCCCGATGGCGGTGACCAGGGCGGCATCTCCGCCGAGGTGCCCGAACGCGATGGCGGCATTGGTGGCCGGTCCTCCCGCATACACGGCCTGCCTCAGCGCAGCAACCTTGGAGTCGGTCAACGGGAACTCGTCAACTTCGTAGACGAGATCGATTGTGGAGAGTCCGACAAACACACCTCGGGTCACACGATCTCCTTTGCCTGAGAAGCGGCGCCCCTTCAGTATTACAGGAGAAACCAACGGGTGGCTTGCGGCGCCGGGCCGGGCGGTCGCCGCATCAGGCGGCGGCGCGCAGGCGCGCGGGGCGGCGCATCAGGATGCGATGCACCTGCAACTCCTGAGCCTGGAGGCTGGCGGCAATCTCCAGAAGATAGAGGAGCCAGGCGCGGTAGGAGTGACTGAAGACACGCCCTCTGCCGGTTTCGCTGTTCTGGCGCAGGCGCGCGATCCACGCGCGCAGCGTGCGCGCATAGTCCTGATCGAGTGTCTCCACATCCACTAGTTCCCATCCCGCGCCTTCCGCCAGGGCCAACTCTTTAGAGAGCGGCTCATGCGGCAGTCCAGGATGCACCGAGCGCACCAGGGAGTGCCCCGAACGTACCGGGGTCATGCGGTGCAGCAGCAGCAGCCCGCCGGGCGCAAGCATGCGCTGTAAAGACTTCACATACCTGTCAAATTCACTCGAAGAGACCTGCTCGAAGATGCCAATATCGGCGATTTTGTCCAGGCTTTCGGCGGGATAGGGAGCGGTGCGCAGATCGCGGGTTTCGATGTGGCACACGTGGTCGAGCCCGCAGCGATAGATGTGGGCCCGGGCAGCGGTGGCCTGGGTTTCGCTGGAGGCGATGCCGCGCGCCTGCACGCCGTAGCGCCGCGCGGAGTGCACCAGCAGGCTGCCCCAGCCGCAGCCAATCTCAAGAAAGCGGTCGCCGCGGCGCAATTGGAGCAGGGCGCAGGCGCGATCGAGGGCGCGGTTTTCCGCGGTGCCCAAATCTTCCTGAGGGGAATGGAACGACGCGCAGCAATGAGCGCGAAGCGGGCCGAGCCACTGCTCGAAGAATCCGGGGGGCAGATCGACGGGGCAGGGAATGAAGCGCCAGTTGCGCGGGCCCGTACTGCCGCGCATGTGCAGCACGCGGTGTGCGAACTCGCTGCTGAGTCGGGTCAGGGTTTGCACCAGGCCCCTGCTCAGGCCCTCGGAGTGCAGCAGTGCATATTCGGCGGCGGCCAGCAAGGCGAAGAAGTTGCCCTGAATTTCCAGCGCGCCATTCAGAAAACTGCGGGCCAGTAGGGCTTCGCCGTCGCTGCGGATGACGGCGTCCAGATCGGCGCGGCTGCGGAAGCGCGCGGTAAATTCCGGCCGGTGCGGCGCCGGCAGGGGCCACGACCAGCCATCGCCGGTGCAAACCGTGAAACGCGGGCCGCCATAGCCGGCGAAGAAGCGGTTGAACTCAAGGGAGCGCAGCGCGTCGCTGTACGGAGTGGGCAGATTCAGGGCGGGCAGATTGTAGAGGACCGCGCGTCCCGGTTCGATGCCTTCATGGGCCATTCCTTCCCCCCTTGTGTGCGCCCGGGCCGCATGCTGCGGGGCACATAGGGTTCAGATGCGACCAGCAACGCAATGGCAATGGGTAATATCACGGATCGGGATGCATGACGCGCAAGGACCTGAGTGCAACCCGCAGCAACTTGATCTGCCCTAATCAGGTTCTAACCCGATTGTGAAGGAAGATTCGTCGTCCCGTCGCGCGCTCCGTACCTTTCTGTTCCTAGCCGTCGCGGTCTTGGGTAACAGCTTTGGCAACCTGCTGATGGCGCTGGGCATGGACCGCATGCCGGATTTCGGCGCCGTGCCCTTTCTGAACTATCTCGGCGGGCTGGTCGAGAATCCCTACCTTTTGCCCGGGGCGGGGCTGATGGCGGTCTACACCGTCTCGCAGATTTCGCTCTTCAGTTGGGCAGATCTCAGCTATGTCATTCCCTGCATCGCCTCTTCCTACATTCTCAGCACGGTGCTGGGCGAGTTCGTCCTCAACGAGCATGTGACGACGCTGCGCTGGGTGGGCGTCACCCTCATCTTCCTGGGCGTGGCGCTGGTGGCGAAGACCCCGGTGGCCACCCGGCAGCAGGGTACGGAGGCGCAGTCATGATGGAATGGGCCTACATTCTGCTGACCGTCTTTTCGAGCTCCTGCGGCGATATTCTGTGCGCCAGCGGAATGTCTGAAGGCGGCGAGTTGCGCGATCTCGAACCCGGAGGAATGAGGAAGATCCTGCGCGAAATCGTCACGCGGCGGCGCGTGATCCTGGGCTGGCTCTGCTACGCGCTGTCGTTCTTCTCGCTGATGGGGCTGCTCTCGGTTGCAGCGCTCAGCGTGGCGGTGCCGGCCACCGCGCTCAGTTTCGTGCTGGACACCATTGGAGCGCGCTTCATCCTCCGCGAGCATGTGCCGTGGAAGCGCTGGGCGGGGGTGCTGTGCGTGACCGCGGGGGTGGTGATGGTGGTGCAGCCCGCGCCTGCTGTGCCGGCCTTAGCTGGGGCCGCCGGAACTCACGTGGCCGCCGTGCAGCGCAGCAAAAATCAGCCCGGCAACCACCAGTCCGGTGCCCGCGAGCTTAATGGCAAACGCGCGGCGGTTAAAGTCCTCCGTAAACCATGAGGGCCGCCAGCGGGTGATGGCCCAGGCGCCGAGGAACACGATCACGTAGCGCACGCCTGAAATGGCTTCCAGCATGGAAGGCGAGGTCCGGCTCAAAGCGAAGATCACCAGGAAGGAGCCCACCCCGGCCACGAAGCGGTTGGCCATGTATCCAGCTTTACTGCGCGGCGGAGCTTCCTCAGAGCTGCGAAAGATCTCTCGCCGCCACTTGGGCCGCAACAGCAGCGCCATGGACCCGGCAAAGGTGCCGAGCGTGAAAAAGACATAGCCGCTGACGAACTGGGCGCCGTTGAAGGCGAGCTTCTGCAGCACGTCGCTGAGACCAAAGAAAACGGCCGCGGCGACAACCCGCGGCAGCGTGCGGCTGAGCGGCATCTTTTCGGCGAAGAACATCACAAAGCCGCCGGCGGTCATTACGGCGAAGCCCGTCAATCCGCCCACGTGGATGCCCAGCAGCGGCACCGACAAAACTACCGTGGCCAGCGGAGTGAAACCGCCGGTGGCTGCCACTTCCTCCGAGGCCTCGCCGGCTTTGAGCGCCGCATAGTAGAACCAACTGGCGAGCAGATCGCAGAATCCGGCGGCTAGCGCCAGGCCCACGATCCGGCCGGAGGGCATGTGAAAACCGAAGGGGATGAGCAGCAGACCGAAGATGCTGATTGCCCCCAGCCAGAAAACATAGGAGGCGAGCGACTTCATCCCTTTGCGCTTGAGAAGGACTTTATCCCACACCAGGGAAATGCCCACCAGCCCGTGGGCGACGATCGCGATCAGCACTCCGTTGAGCATGCAGGGGACAAGCCGCGCCGCTCAGGATCCGGAGAAGGTGCGTCCGCGGCAGGCGCACGGCCGGATAATTTTCTCTGCCTGCAGGACAATGCGCACGATGCGCACAGCCTGCGGGCAAGGATGATGACAAGCCAATACTCAGCTGCGGTAAAGAGGACGCAAGGCCCGGAGCAGCTCACGAATTCATGGCGCGTTTCAAGGGCGAGAACCCGTAGACGGCCGAGAGAATGACTTCGGCGGCAACGGCAGTGAGAACGCTCTTCCACTTGATGCTGACGGGAGCAAAGATTGCGGCTGCGGCGGCGGCCGATCCCACCCCGTAGCGGATCTTCTGTTCGGTTTCGCTCATTCTGAAGTCCTTGGCGATCTGGTTCATGACATCTGCCATCGTTCTGCTCCTTGTGAAGAAAAGGTTGAGTAGCTTTCGCGAGTTGGGGCGTGCTAGCTGGTCGAATAGATGCCCGGGTAGTGGAGCGAGTTAGCCGCTCGCGCAGGCTTCCAATTTGCATTGCCAACGCCGATTGAAGCGGCCGCGCCCGCATCCAACCGCCTTAGGCCCCGAGCCGCGCAGGGATACCGCCGCAGATGAATTGGGTTGCACACATGGTCCGGACGGCCCTCGTACACTGGGGCTATCTCGCTCTTGCCGCCGGCTTGGTAGGCGAAGATGCGGGGCTGCCGCTCCCCGGTGAAACCGTGCTCATGTTCGCCAGTTTTCTCTCCCACAAGACAAGCTCCCTCTCGTTGTGGCTGGTGATCCTGGTCGGCATTGCCTCCGCGGTGGGCGGCGATAACCTCGGCTTCTGGGTGGGACGAAGGCTGGGTCCGCGGCTGTTGCGCTGGTTCCGCGACAAGCTCCATAAGGGCGATGACGTGGAGGTGGCCAGCGATCAGTTCCGCCATCACGGTGGAGCGACTGTCTTCTGGGCGCGCTACATCTTCGGGCTGCGCACCATCGCGGGACCGGTGGCAGGCGCGCTGGACATGGAATGGAAGAGATTCCTGCTGTACAACTTTCTCGGTGCTTTCACCTGGGTGACGGCCATCTCCGTCACCGGCTATCTCTTCGCCAACGAATTCAATTCGCTGCTGAGCTACTTTGAAAAAGGATCGTGGGCCATCTCCGCCGGGCTGCTCACGCTCGGCTATATTCTCTGGCGGCGCAAGAAAAAGAAATTCCACGAGCGCAAGCAGCGCGCTGCCTAGCTTTGCGAGGCGGCTTCCGCCGCCCGTCGGCGCGACTTGCGCCACCACTTCCAGATGGAAAATGCGCTCGCCACAAAACAGAGAATGATAAAGACGAACATGCCCCACTCGAATGGCTTTGACTTTGCAATGTGCATCACCGTGGAGCCGAACTTGATCGCCAGCACCGCCAGGATCGCGAAGCGCACGCCGCGGGTGAAAAAGTTCACGGTGAGAATGCGCCAGATGGGATAATCGATGGCCGCGACGGCGGCAATCACCGTGGTGAAAGGGAAGGGCGGAGGCGCAATACCCGCCAGCGCCACGGCCGCGCCGGCTCGCTTGCCGATGCGCTTTTGCAGACTATTGTAGCGGTCTTCGCCCGCAACTTTCTTGATGCCCTCCTCGCCCAGCTTGCGGGCCACCAGCGCCAGAATCAGCACCCCCAGGGTTGAGCCGATCGCCGCCAGAATCACGTACCACGGCGCCCCGCCATGATGGCGTGCCACCAGGCCCACGACGACCAGGTCGTTCCCGAAGGGAAGCACCAGAAACGACGAGTCCATGATCCCCATGACCAGCGGGCCAAAGTAACCGATATGAAAGACAAACTGAAGAAGTGGAAGCAGGGATTTCATCGATTTTGGAGAGCGTCGCGGCCCGGGGATCACTGCCGCTGTGGATATAGATGCACGCGGGACAGTTACCCGGATCAGCGGGCCGGCCCGGGGGGCTGGAATTTTCCTCAACCGGGGCGGAGATCAGGCAACCCTTTCCACCGGGTTAGAGTCTACACTCGTACCCATACACTGTAGTTGGCGTCACACTGAATCGACTTTCGGGTGGTTGCCATATGCCAGAGGACGACGGCTAAGCTCATACGAGAATCACGGCGCCGCCAGTGCGCTGCCGCTTCCCTGATACGAAAATCTTCCCTTTGAGGAGCTTGCGGTATGAATTTACATCGCAGAGGTATGTCTACGGCCGCTTTGGCGGCTGCGATTTTGTTTGCGGTCAGCGGATGCAAATCGAGCAAAACGGCAAACAGCACAAACAACCCGCAACCAGGCAGCAGTGCGCAGGCGAACGGTGCCGCTCCGGGCAGCGGTCCCGGAGCCGGAGCAGGGCAGGCGCGGATGCCCCAACCCCCGCCCCCTCCAGCGGCTGTGAATCTGCCCGCCGGAACCAGATTGCGCGTGCGGCTCGACCAGGATCTGGGTTCGAAGATCAGTCAGCCCGGCGACTTCTTCAACGCCACCATCGTCAGCGATGTGGTGGTTGACGGGCAAACCGTGGTCCCGGCCGGCGCGCGCGCCGCGGGTACCGTGATCGATGCCCAGCCTCTGGGCCGGTTCAAGGGCCAGGCGCTGCTGGCGATCCGTCTCGACCGGGTGCAGACCAACTGGGGCGCTTATCCGGTGGCCACTCGCTCCATCGAACGGGTTGAGCGCGGCAAGGGCAAGCGCACGGCGCTGTTTGCCGGCGGCGGCGGTGCGCTGGGCGCGCTGATCGGCGGCCTGGCGGGCGGCGGCAAGGGCGCGCTGATCGGCGGTCTGGCGGGTGCGGGCGCAGGTACTGCGGGTGGCGCCTTCACCGGCAACCGGCAGATCGTTCTGCCCGCGGAGACCATCCTCACCTTCCGGCTCGATCGGTCGGTTCGCATCGTCGAAGGCCAGTAACCGCGGTAGCCTGCCGCGCGATCCGCGGAGATCGAAGCGGCTCATCCGGCAAGTTCGGATGAGCCGCTTTTTTCGTTCCCGAGAGAACAGGATGTGCCCCGGGCGGAGAAACCGCGCTACTTTCCGCGAACCTGGCCGCGACCGCTGCCCTTGACCAGATACATGCGGCTGTCTGCCGTGCCGATGACCGAGTGCAGGGTGTCTCCGTCGGCGGGAGCGGTGGCTACGCCGACGCTGGCGCTCACCGTGAGTGTGAGGCCGTTCTTCATGTGGAACTCCGTGGCCATCAGCGTCTGGAGCAGTCCGTCCGCCACCCGCAGGGCCTCCGTCGCCACCGTGGCCGGCATCAGGATCACAAACTCATCTCCGCCATACCGGAAGCAGCTATCCTGCGGCCGCTTCAGCTCCTGCAGACGGTGGCCGATGCTGGCCAGCAGCTCGCTCCCCACCAGGTGACCGTGGCGATCGTTGACCATCTTGAACCGGTCCAGATCCAGGAACGCCAGGCTCACCGGGCGGCCCTCCGTGTGGCAGAGGTCGATCTCGCGGGCCAGCACATCGTAAAGGTGGCGCACGTTGTAGAGACCGGTGGTGTCATCCGTAATGGTGAGCTGCTGGATGCGGGCGACGTCGTGGGCGTTCTCGATAGCGATGGCCGCGTGATCGGCCAGAATGTGCAGAAAGGCGATCGTGTAATCGGTCATCTGCTCGGTGCGGGGGTTGAAGATTTCGATGGCCCCGTGGGTGCCTTTACGCCCCCGCAACGGCATCGCGATCACCGAGCGCACCTGGCGCAGTTTGCCCTCTGAGCCCTGGTGCACGCGCGGGTCGTCGGCGGACTCCGGAACAATCAGCGTCTCGCCGTGCTCCACCACCCAGCCGGCTACCCCTTCGCCGATCTTGACGCGCAGATCGCGCAGCTTTTCCTGTTCTCCGCCGGCGGCGATCGCGTAATAGAGCTCCTGGGTATCGCCGTCGCGCATCAGCAGCGTCCACAGCTCGGCATGAACGATCCGTTCCATGTGATCGAGGATGGTGCGCAGAATCGTATCCAGATCGAAGCTGGACGTGAGAGAGCGCGCCAACTGGTGGAAGACGAGCAGATCCGCGAGCGGGATCCGTCCTTCCGACTCGAACACCATAGCCGACCTTTTCAGGGGGAGCTTTTTAAACATACTGCACGCGAAAAGTATGTACAAGGCCCAGAACGAATTGGTTGTTGCTGCTCGAAATCAGACGGAGTTGACGATGCATCTCAGCCGCCGATATGCACCATGGAACGGGAGGGTTTTAGGAATCCGGGCTCGCCGATGTGATGGCGGGCTTCCTTGGTCTGGACTGTTTGCAGAATATAGGCGCGCAGCTCCTGTTCGGATGCGCCGGCGCGGAGCCGGCCATAAAGATCGTGCTCCACCTGGGAAAAAAGACAGGTGCGGATCTTACCGTCGGAGGTAAGGCGGATGCGGCTGCAGGCCCCGCAGAAGGCCTCGGTGACCGGTGCGATGATGCCGATTTCTCCGCGGCCGTCTGTAAAGCCGTACCGGCGGGCGGTTTCGCTGGCCTCGCGACGGGGCAGTTCGAGCAGCGGCAGAACCCGGTGAATCCGCGCGACGATCTCCTTGAGCGGCACCACGATCTCCGGCGACCACAGCCGGCCTTCCTCGAGCGGCATGAACTCGATGAAGCGCACCAGCACATCTTCTTCGCGGGCAAAGCGGGCGAAGCCCTCTACCTGGTCGTCATTGAATCCGCGCAGCAGGACACAGTTGATTTTGAGCGGCGTGAGGCCGGCGGCACGGGCGGCTCGTATCCCGTTGAGCACGGCCGCAAAGCTGTCCGGGACGCGGGTGATGCGCTCGAAGACCGCGGGATCGACGGCGTCCATGCTCACAGTGATGCGGTTCAGACCCGCGGCCCGCAGCGGCGCGGCCAGCCCATCGAGCAGGTGGCCGTTGGTGGTCAGCGCCAGGTCGAGCGGTTCGCCCCCAGGGGTGCGCAGCGCAGCCAGTGCCCGGATCAGATCCAGAAGGCCGTGCCGCAACAGAGGCTCGCCGCCGGTGAGGCGCACTTTGGTGATGCCCAATCCGACAAAGAGCCGGATCATGCGCAGGTATTCGTCGATGCCGAGTTCGGGGTACTGCGGGCCCACCTCGCCCGTGCGGCAGTAGACGCACTTGTAATTGCATCGGTCGGTGATGGAGACACGCAGGTCGTGGATCACGCGACCATGGCTGTCGGTGAGCCGTGCGTCGGGTGTGACCGCGGAAATAGCGGAAAGGAAAGCAGCAACCATCGGCTCCTTCAAGGCTATACCGAATGGCGCAGATTTGCAGGAAGAACTGCGAGCCCGGAGACCTGCAGGCCAGTCGGCGCGGTCCGGAGAACAATCCAGCAGTGAAGGCCGCGCCGCCGCTTGAAGCTTAGTCGATGCGAGGCATGCCGCGGCGAAGAACCAGGCCGGTGATCCCGAAAACCACAACCAGCAGGATGGCCAGGAAGAAGTAGTACGTCATGGGGTGTGCCCATCCCGGCGAGTAGTCCAGGTCCTGCCAGGCCCACAGCGACAACACCGTGGCAAGCACGCTGAACTGGCCGGCCATGACCAGGAAGGTGTGGCCCAGGTCCCGGCGCTTGTCCAGCGCTTCCACCTGGTCGGGGGTGAGGTTGCGTTCTTCGGGGGGAAGCAGAGTATTTGCCATCAAATCCTCTCCTTGGCGCGTTCGGCTATGCGCTCCAGGCAAACCGGACAGGCGGCACGATGCCGGAAAAAAGGCAGTACCGCTGTGGGCTGAAGATGAGTGCCGAAACGCCAGCGGGCCTTGCGGATGACCTCCGCCCGCGTGCATCTCCGATTGAATCACACCGCGGCCGAACTGCGCTACTGAAATGCGCGGCCGTCAAGGGGTGGGGAGCGAGTAGATGAGCAGGCGGGCGGGCGTGGTGCCGCGGCGCGGCGCCGCCACCAGAAGGCGCTTCCACTGCGGCACCCACAGACCGGTGCGCGCACCTGAGGCCGTCGTTACGTGGGCCGTGGAGGTGAGCCGATGGCTGCCGACGCGCACCACGTCCACATACCCTTCGGCGCCAATCACGAAGGCGGTCTTGGAGTCGGAATCGAAGAACAGATCGTCGGCGTCCCCTACGGTGGCCATGCGATCGAGAACCTGACCGCTGGCCGTGTCGATCAGCAGCAGCACTCCGGGATCGCGGCAAGCCACCAGCAGACGATGGTCCGCTGCATCCAACGCCATGGGAAAGTTGCCGTTCGCCGAGGGCTCTACCCAGTCGGGGTTGACCGCCATGGTGTTCAGATCGATGTGACCAATGCTGCCGTTGCCGGGCAGATTCACGAAGATCTGCTGGGCGTCGGGGGTGAGTTCAAAAGCCTCGGGGTGGGCGGGCAGGCGCAGGTCGCGAATCCGGGTAAGGTCCAGGCTCAGCACCGCGATGGCGCCGGCGCCATAGGCGGCCAGCACCTGGTTGTGGACGGGATCAAAGCGCAGATTATCGGCGTCTTCTCCCAGAGCGACGGTCTTCAGATGGGCCAGGGTGCGGGCGTCGTAGCTGCGTACCGTGCCATCGTCGCCATTGGCCACGTAGACGGCTTGCCGTGCGGGCACGTAGAGAATCCCCTGGGGCTCGTGCAGGCCCTCGATGCGGGCAACGCGGCGGCCCTCGCGCAGGTCCACGACCTCGACCTCGTCGCTGCCCAGCGCGGAAATATAGACGCGCTGCGCGGTGAGATCGGCGGCGAGGTGGTCGATGCGCCCCTCCACGCCGGGGAGCGGAATGGCGCGGTCAAGTTTGAGGGGCGGGAGCTGCTGCGTGGCAATCGAAACTGCGCAGGCGGCAAGACAGACAAAAACAAACGCACGGCGAAGCACGGAACGGTCCTCCTGGGCGGCCTTCGCCCTGTTCGCAGAAAAAACACGCGCAAGCACCGTCGGCCGCGGCGCGGCAGGCGGCGGATGGGCGAGGGAACCAGGCGAAATGCAGGAAGTGCCCGGGGGAGGGCCGTTGCAACACTACGCGGTGCTACTCCTGCAGAAAGAAAAGAGACTGCAAAGTCGTAATTTCGAACGGCTTGCGGCAGCGGATGTTCTGGCAGGCAAGCTTGTCGTCGCGGCGGACCATGTAGGACTGCGCCTTGGCAAAGCGGGCCCGGTCACGCTCGTCGGCGCCGCGGGGCAGTTGCGCGCGCTTGCGGCGCACCACCCAGGTGACCTTGTAATCGCCGGACTGCCCGCACTTGGGACAGGTCAGGGTGTGAGTGCGCTGCTCCGTGGTCTCGGTAAAGAAGTCGCGCTCTTCCATCGTGGCCCTCCCGGAAAATGTTGGCGTGCATCCGGCACGACACTTTCCGTGCGGCGGGACATCTTCCATACTAATCCTCCAGGGTGGGAAAACCGCACCCGGATACGAGGGCGCGCGATGGCAGCGAAGAAGCACAAAAGCGGACAGTTTTCCGCCACTAAGGCAGTCAAGGCCAATGCCCGCGAGCGCGTCGGCCAGCCCAAGCCGGCACGGATTCTCGAAGAGCGGCCGCGGACCGGACGGACCGCCAAGCACAAGCCCCGGCTGGAGGATCTGGTGGAAGGCCGGGAGTGAGACGCGCGGTGCGGCTGGCTTACGCCGGTAAGACGCTGTAAGACGCTCCCTGCCGCCTGTCTTACGGCGGTCTTACCGCGTCGGGCCGCGTAAGACAGGACCGCCCCGCCTCCGCCCCAAACCTATCCCCCTGGACCCGCCCCGAAACCGCCCTCTTCCTCCACCCGGGACGAATATCCGGGTACAATCCAAGGGACACGACCCCTCCGGGAAACGTAGACATGGAATGAGGATCTCCCCACTAATTTCCAACCCGCTCTTCTATTGCGCAGTATGGCCCTTGCTGATCCTGGCCGCTGTTCCCCTGGCGCGCCTGAGCGGAGCCGGCGCCGCTCAGGCGCGGCGGGAAGGACATTACGCAGGGATCGAAGGATTGCGGGGCATCCTCGCCCTCAATGTTCTGTTCCACCACAGCCTGATTACCTATTTCTTCCTGCGGACCGGCGTCTGGGATATTACGCCATCGCTCTCCCGCTTCTACGCCAACCTCGGCCCGGGCTCCGTCGCCATGTTCTTCTTCATCACCGGCTTTCTCTTCTGGTCAAAGGTGATGGTGGCGCCCAGCTTTTCGATCGCCGGATTCCTTCGGGCCAGGGGCCGGCGTCTGATGCCCGCCTATCTGGGAGCCTTTGCTGCGGTCGCCGTCATCACCGCATGGAAGACGCACTTCGCTCTGGTTGTTTCCTTGCGCGATCTTCTGTTGGAGGGTTTTTCCTGGGCGCTTTGCGGTCTGCCCGATGGTTTTCCGCGCATCAACGGCTTTCCCAGCGTGCAAATCAACGCGCAGGTATTCTGGACGCTCGGGGTTGAATGGACCTTCTATCTGCTGCTGCCCTTCCTGGCCTGGTTCGCCCACAAGAAACGGCTGCCCTGGCTATTCCTGTTGAGCGGAGCTCTCATCGCAGGTGTCAACGCGGTTTGGCATGCCAGAATGCAGCTTGTATACATCCTTGGTTCGCCGGAACACTGGTCTTACTCCATTGAGAGTTTCTGCATAGGAATCGTGGCAGCTCATCTGAAGGCGGAACGGAAGCAGTGGCCTGCGCTTCGCCACCCCGCTTGCTCGGTGCTGGGCGCGCTGCTCTTCTTCGGAGTTCTCTTGCTGTCTCCGTTCAAACTGGGCTTGCTGTCCTTGTCGCTGCTGGGCGTCGTGTTTCTGATGGTGCTCTATGGAAACGATTTCCACGGCCTGCTGACCTGGCGGCCCATCCTCTATCTCGGAACCATCAGTTACAGCATCTACCTGTTGCACGGAATCGTTCTCTATCTTGCGGTGCAGGAGATGGATCCTTTCCTGCATGTTGCGACGTTCTCTCCGCTACAGTACTGGGCCTATATTGGCGGGGTGGGAGTCGTCGTGATTCTGCTTGCCAGCCTCAGCTACCGGCTTCTGGAGAAGCCGTTCTTTCGAAAGCCCTGGCTTCGAGAGACACCCCAGCCGGGCTTGGCGATTTCGCGCGAGGCGACCGAGCCAGCCCTCTGAGGGGGAATGCGTCTTCGGCCGGCGTTGTCTTAGCGCGGCTGGCTGACGCTATACGGGCCGGGCAGCACAGGCTTCTGCTCCTGCGCGGGCTGCGCTGAACCAGCCACTGCGGCGGTCCGCCGCGAGTAGATGCGGAACTCGACGATCAGATCCACCAGAACCGGGGCAGCCCTCCCGTTCTTCATGGCCGGCTGAAAGCGCGCCTTGCGGATGGCGGCGACCGCATTCTCGTCGAGGCCGAAGCCAATGGGGCGGGCGACCGCGATCTCGCCGGGCTTGCCGTCAGGTTCAATCACGACGTGATAGAGCGCCATGCCGGCGACACCCGCGCTTTGCGCATACTGATTGGAGTCGGGTTCAAAGCTGGTAAGCAGGCGCGCCTTGCGATCCACCTGGTCCTCGCGCAGCACCGCGGGGTCCGAGGGGCGATAGTCCGTCTTCGCTGCGGCAGCCTTGTAGTAGAGCTTCCAGAACGCCGGCATTGAGGCCATCATCGGCGCGTCGAGATTCGACGCGAAGACGCGGGCGAGCGCCGTGCGCAGCCTTTGCGCGGCACGCGCCGGAGAAGTGGTGGTGTCGCCCGTCTCCGCTGGCGCTGCGGCGGGGCGCGCGGCGGCTGGGGACGCGGCTTCTTTCCCGCCCTTCTCCTTCTTTTGCTTCTTGGGCTTGATCACCCGCTCGCGGGCGATCGTGATGCGCACCATCTTCTTGGGTGGGGTGATGCGCACCCGGTCGGAGCCCGCGGAGCTGTCTTCAGAGGGCAGCGCGCCGAGAAAGTGCAGGCCGTAGCGGATGCCTTCGATCTGCACCCGGCGCTTGCCCAGGCGGACCTTCTCCACCTGGATCAAGCTGAGCGTGTAGGAGCCCTGCGGCGAATGTCCGTCGAGAATCCCGCGGTCGTTAAAGTTGAGCGTGTCGCCCAGGTACCCGCCGCGCAGGTAGAAGGTCTTGCCTGCCAGCATCTGCTTCAACTCGTCCTCGGTGATGCCGGCGGGAGAAGCAGCCGCGCTCTGCGCACTGGTCTCCGGCATGGCAGCGGCTGGCGCGGCCTGACCCGTCTGACCGCAGACACAGAGGGGAAAAATTGCAAGAAGCGCGACAGTGATTAGCGGCAGAGCGGCAGACGGCACGCGCATGCGGAGATGAGCTGGTTGCATCCGGATCCCTTGTGCGCCACTTTATCAGGCGCACGCGCGGGCTGCGAAGAGAATTGCGCCAATGGCCTCGTTACTGGCGCAGCCGCCACAGAATGCGCCGGAAAAATCCCACCAGGCGGGTGGTGTCGCGCGCGCCAAGGTTGAGGCGGCGCAGCAGCAGGTCCAGATCGTGGCGGTTGGCTTTGTTCATGGTTGCCGGCGAATAGTGGGCGGCCTGCATGGTTTCCGCGATCAACCCGGCGAGGCGGTCAAGCTCGGCAGAGGTGGCGGGCGCTTTGCTCTTCCAGGTCCTCAGTGGAGCGGCCTCCGCACGCGCGTTCTGTGCAGGCGGAGAAAGCCGCGTACCGATCTCGTAGAGGCAGACGGCGACGGCCTGCCCGAGGTTCATGGAAGGCTGCCAGGAACTGGTGGGGATAACCAGCAGCCGCTGGCACAGCGCGAGGTCCTCGCGGGTGAGTCCGTGCTTCTCCGGACCGAACAGCAGAGCAATGCGGCTCGCCGGCCGGGCCAGCTCGGCCTGCACCACCGGGACCAGGTCCGGCAGCAGAAGCACCGGCTGCTCGGGTGCGCGGTAGGTCAGCGTGCCGGTACCGAAGGCAAGCGTGCAGTCCGCCAGCGCCTCCTTTAAGCTTGCGCAGACGCGCGCAGTACGCAGCAGGTCCTCAGCGCCCACCGCCGATTGGGCCTCGCGCCAGTGCGGCTCATAGGGGGCCACCACCGTGAGCTGTGAAAAACCGAAGTTGGCCATGGCCCGCGCTGCGGCGCCGATGTTAAGAGGATTGCGCGGAGCAACCAGGACAACTTCGATCCGGTCGAGTTGGTCGGTCGGGGGCAAAGTTCGATTGTAGGACACCAGGTAAACAGAGCATCGGCAATGAGCGGCAGAGTGGACGTGCTTCGGGATCCCGGCGCAGGCTCCGTGACCACCATAATCACAGCTCTACCCCAGCGCTCACCTTCACAGTCGATTGCAGCGCGTCCATGTACAATCGCGCATGAACCGGCTCTCCACGATTCCGCCACAGGCAAGACTTGGCCTGATGAGTTGGACTGCCGGCCGGGTGAAACAATGAAGCTGAGTGTTCTTTCGGGTCTCGCTATCTCTATCCTGTTTTTCGGTCTGCAAACCCTCCCTGCACAAACCATCGACCTGCCGAGCAGCAAACAGCTCATCGGCGAAGCGCCCGGTGCGCCGCAGCGGCTGAACAGCATGCCTGTGTCGATCGTGGCATCGCCGGACGGACGCTACATCGTGACCGTGAACGCTGGCTACGGAACCTGGCAGTCGAAGTACGAGCAATCGCTGGCGATCTACGATACGCGCACGGGCACGGTGACCGATTTCCCGGATGCGCGCACCTCGCGGAAATCCAAGGAGACGCTGTACTCCGGCGCGGCTTTCAGCCTGGATGGCCAGCACATCTACGTCAGCATGGCCTCGCTGACCAACCCCACCGGCGATGGCAAGGGCAATCCCGGCAGCGGGATTGCGGTGTACAGCTTCTCCACGGGCGTCGTGGTGCCGGAACGATTCATTCCCATTCCGATGCAGCCGCTGGCCGACGGTCGGACAACCCAGTTGCCCGCCGGCAAGCAAAGTCATGAGGGCGTTCCTTACCCGGCGGCCATTGCAGTGACCGGCGCGCCTGGGGCGGAGAAGCTGCTGGTGGCTCTGAACCTCTCCGACAGCGCGGTGCTGCTGGATGCGCGCACCGGCAAAATACTGCACAGCTTCGACTTCGCCGAGAGCAATGCGGTGCCTTCCACCTATCCCATCGCCGCGGCCGTGTCGCAGGACGGCAAGCGCGGCTATGTCGCGCTGTGGAACGCCTCTGAGGTGGTGGAACTGGATCTGGAACATGGCAAGGTGCTGCGCACGATTGCACTGATGAAGCCATCGAATCCGGTGGCGGCGGGATCCCATCCCTGCGCGCTGGCGCTGTCGCCGGATGGCAATACGCTGTATGTCGCGCTCTCCAATCGCGACGCGGTGGCGGCGGTGGATGTGCGTGGGAACCGGTTCAAGCTGCGCGGCTACTTTGATACGCGGCTGCCGGGGCAGAGCTACTTTGGCGCCGAGCCGGCGGCCGTCGCGGTGAGCGCCGACGGCAGGCGCGTGTACGCCGCCAACATGGGCAGCGACGCTGTGGCCGTGCTCGATCTGGCGAAGCTGACTCCGCAGGCGGCGAAGCAGGGCATGGTCGAGCCAACAGGTTTTGTGCCCACGGAGTGGATGCCGATCTCAGTTGCGGTGGCGGGCGGCAAGCTCTACGTGGCCACCGACAAGAGCAAGGGCACGGGACCGAACAAGGCGCCGCAGCCTGAGGTGAACGGCACGCCGGGAAAGGGCACTACCTATATCGCCACGCTGCTCTACGGCTCTCTGGCTTCCATCAAGGAACAGGAGATAGCAGGCAATCTGAAGAAGTGGACGAGCCTCGTGCTGACGGAGAACCGCATGAAGGCAGCCCAGCAGAAGATCGTCTTCGCCAGCGGCCGCAATCCCATCCGCCACGTCATCTACATCATCAAGGAGAATCGCACCTATGACCAGATCCTGGGCGACCTGAAGCAGAACGGCAAGCCGGTGGGCAACGGCGACGCGGCGCTGACCATGTATGGCGCAACGATTACGCCCAATGAGCACAAGCTGGCGTTGCAGTTCGGGGTGCTGGATAACTTCTTCGACTCCGGCGAGGTCTCGGGCGACGGCCACGTGTGGTCGACCGCGGCCATCGGCACGGATTACCTGGAGAGAAATTGGCAGATCAACTACCGGAATACGCAGCGGACCTACGACTTTGAAGGCGTGGTGGCGGATGGCTATCCGCTCTTGCAGAAGATTCCGGATGTGAACCAGCCCGCCAGCGGATACCTGTGGGGCAACCTGGCCGCGCACGGCAAGACCTACTACCACTTTGGCGAGTACATCTCGTCGAAGTTCTGCGATACTACCGCGACGGCAAATCCACAGTTAGGACCGGTTCTGGAAGGCAGCCCCTGCGCGACACCCTCCATCAAGCCGGGTGCGGCCATTCCCGCTGACTGGGGCGGCGGCACCAACAAGTGGCAATGGGCGATTCCGCGGCTGGCCAGCAACACCGCGACCAAGCCGCAACTGGTGGGACATTTCGCGCCCGACGCGCCCGACTTCAACTTGATGATCCCGGACCAGATTCGGGTGAACGTGTTCATGCGGCACTTCGATGGCTGGGTGGCCGATCAGAAGCGGGGCAAGGACACCATGCCCGACTTCGTGCTGCTGCGCCTGCCCGACGATCACACCGCCGGCACGCGGCCGGGGAGCCCCACGCCCAAGGCATCGGTGGCTGACAACGACCTTGCCGTCGGCCGGGTGGCCGATGCGGTCTCGCACTCGCCCTTCTGGAACAACACGGCAATCTTCATTCTCGAAGACGATGCGCAGAACGGCGCTGACCATGTGGACGCGCACCGCAGCATTGCGCTGGTGATCAGCAAGTATGCGCCGCACGGGCCGCACGGCGGCGCCTTTGTGGACAGCCACTTCTACTCGACAGTGAGTGTGATCCGCACCATGGAGACGCTGCTGGGGCTGCCGCCGATGAACAATGACGACGCCTTCTGCTCGCAGATCGCAAGCCTCTTCAGCGGGCCGGGCGACCAGGCGCCGTACACGGCCGACGCATCGAATCGCGCCAATGGTCTGATCTACCAGGCAAACAGCAAGAATGCGGTGGGTGCCCAGGCCAGCATGAAGATGGACTTCACCCATGCCGATCACGCACCCGTCGACAAGCTGAACATCATCCTGTGGAAGGACGCCATGGGCAATGCGCCCGTTCCTGCCATGCTGAAGCGGCCGGTGAAGCGGAGTTCGACAGACGGGGACGACGATTAGAACTGGGCAGAGGAGCGGCGGGTAGCAGGATCGAGGTGCGGCCTTCCGGGCCGCCCCGCTACTTTTCGACTTCGACCCCGCGCCAGAAGGCGACATAGCCCTTGATCTTGCGGGCGGCTGGCTTGGGATCGGGATAATACCAGGCGGCGTCCTGGTTGTCCTGCCCGTCGATCAGCAGGCTCATGTAGCGGGCCTGGCCCTTCCAGGGGCAGGTGGAGGTGGTGCTGCTGGGCCGAAAGTATTCGCGTTTCAGGCTGGATTCCGGGAAATACAGATTCCCCTCCACCTCAACGGTGTGGTCGCTTTCGGCGACGACTTTGCCATTCCAGAGTGCTCGTGCCATTGGTTTCAGTCGGTTCCGGCACCCTTTACGCCCTGCACGAGCGCAAAGGGTGCCGGTTACGACACTAGCAGAGAACACGCAAGAATGCGAGTCCTCGGGGCCCGGGAGGTACCCGGAAAGGGACTACTTGGCCGCCATGATCGAGTCGATGTGCATGGTCTTGGTGGAGGCATTTTCGGTGGCCTTCACTTTGACATGGGCGCCGTAGAGATCCTTCTTGACAGCGGAGGGATTGTCGATGGTCCAGACGTTCTTCTTGGCATCGACGAACACCGGCTTCTGGCCCTTGGAGATACAGCTCTTCACGCAGGCGGCGCCGCTGCCCATGTGCTTGGCGCCGCACATGGAATCGGAGATCCAACCGGTGGTTGAGGTGGCGGCATAGGACGCGGTGGCCGCCAGGAACAGAGCGGCCGCAAAAACGGACATTACACGCTTCATCGATAAACCTCCTAGGGGAATAGGGGAAGGCCGAACAGGTTCCATAATGCAGCACGCCGCACGGTTTTCACAAGGCGAAAAGGGCTTGTGCGCCTCCCCATCTGAACTGTGTCCGCGCGATTTACTGGCTTTGGCGGGCGGCGCGGGCCGCCTCCACGCGCTTGCGGATCGCGTCATAGCGCTGCGCTGCGGTGCTGAAGCGGCTGATCAGGGCGCTGGTTTTGGCCAGAAATGCCGGATTGCGCTCATGGATCTTCTCGAGAAGCGGGGCGAATTTAGCCAGCAGAAAAAATCCTTCGCCGTTGCAATCCACAAAGAGGTCGGCCGAGACGGCCCCGTGCAGGGCCAGCGCGGCGGCCATCTCCCAGTAGCTCGTCACCTGGCGAAAGTAGGCGTTGTGGGGATCGGCCGGGTTCTCGGCGACGGCAAAGAACTCCTCCACCGTGCTCGGCCAGAATTCACCGGCGATCCAGGCCCGCGCCTGGCGCATGACCGGCTCTCTGCGCAGTTCGTACAGTCTGAGAATGATCTCGGCGTCAGCCGGAGTGGCGAGCATCTGTTCCATGTTTTTCTCCGCGGGTTGTCCGAAGCCACATGGTAGCAGGCATGGCCCAAGGCATGACCCAAATTGGTAATTGCCATCTGTTTTCAAGAATTTATCTTGACCTGAGCGAGTTCGCCGCACTATCGTGATGCGGATTCCGCTTGGGGCTTCCAGTTCACACAATTCAAACGCTGTTTCAGGGCTGTACTTTGACTCCCCGTTCTGCTTGCTGTCCGCTGGACGGACACAGGTTTGTAACACCGTAAGGAGGAACCCATGTTACGTGTGCGTACGTTGGTCAGCGCATGTCTGCCAGTGATGCTGCTGGGCGCTTCTGCCCTGGGGCAGCGTCCTTTGCACGTCTACACCCCCACCTCGAGCCTGCCGCAGCAGTCGCAGAGCGCTTCGGGACCGACGGCGGTCCGCACCCATCTGCGCCTGCTGATCCCTTCCGCCACCCAGAAGAGCTTCGGCGCCGCGAAAAGCCAGCAGCGCGGCCTGCCTCCATTTCCAAGTTATTTCTTCGAGACGCCCGCATCCATCGCCTGTGTCTACGGATTAGTGGAGCCTACGCGCGGCTGCAACCCCAACATGGTCACAGCGGTGCCCACCGGCGGCAGCCGGGCCATCGCGCTGGTCGACGCTTACGATGATCCCACCGCCGAAGCCGATATCGAGGCATTCTCGAGCATGTTCGGCTTGGCCCCGGCCAACCTCCAGGTGGTGTATGCGCAGGGCAGCGAGCCGGCGCTGGATCCCACCGGCGGCTGGGAGCTTGAGGAGGCATTGGACACGCAGTGGGCACACGCCATGGCCCCGGGCGCCAAGATCTTCCTGGTCGAGACGGCGGATAACAGCTGGAGCAACCTGTTGCAGGGGGTCCAGATCGCCAGCCAACTGGTGGCGAAGGCCGGCGGCGGCGAGGTTTCCATGAGCTGGGGCGGCAGCGAGTTCGTAGGAGAGAATACCTTCGACAGCTACTTCACCACGCCCAAGGTCGTCTACCTAGCGTCTGCCGGCGACACGCCGGGGCCGGAGTATCCGAGTGTCTCTCCCAATGTGGTTTCGGCCGGTGGCACCACTAACTCCCGCAATCCGTATACCGGAAACCTGATCGCGCAAAATAGTTGGCAGGATGCGGGCGGCGGCACCAGCGAAATTGAGCCGCGCCCGGCCTTCCAGAACAGTGTGGCGCGCATGGTGGGGGCGTACCGCGGAACCCCGGACGTCTCCTTCGATGCCAATCCCAACACCGGTCTGTGGGTCTATAACGCGAACCCCATCCTTGGCACAGGCTGGTTTGTGGTGGGTGGCACCAGCGCTTCGGCGCCGGCGCTGGCCGGCATCGTGAATCTGCAGGGTAACTTCTTCCCGAATAGCCAGGCGCAGAATGCGGCCTTCTATGCGGCGCGCGGAAACCAGATGAACGACGTCTTCTACGGAGACTGCGGCATCGACATCGGCTATCTCGCCATGCCCGGCTACGACTTATGCACCGGCCTGGGCACGATCCAGGGCGGCGGCCCGTTAGGCGGGAATGGCGGTCCTCAAGATCACGGATCTTCAGGCGGTGGCTTTGGCCATTAGCGCCTCCGCGACCAACAGCAAAATACCCTGCCCGTGGGCAGGGTATTTTGCGATCTGGGCTGCTAGGAATTCCGCCCGTCGCTAATTCAAAAACATCGTCCGGTAGAGCGTGTCGCGCTGTACCGGCATGAACCCCGCATCGCGGATAATCCGCCGCAGCTCTTCTTCCGTCGTGCAGTTGCTGGTGCCGGCTGCCTTGACCACGTTCTCTTCCAGCATCACCGAGCCCACATCGTTGCCGCCGAAGTGCAATCCCAGCTCCAGCACCTTCAGGCCCTGGGTGACCCAGCTCGCCTGCACGTTCTCGATGTTGTCGAGATAGAGGCGGGAGATGGCCAGTGTCTTCAGATACTCAACGGAAGTCGCTTCGTCCCAGCCGCGCCCGCCCAGCGCGGTGTGCTTCGGCTGGAAGCTCCAGGGGATGAAGGCGGTGAAGCCGCCGGTCTCTTCCTGAAGGTTGCGCACCACGTCGAAGTGGTTGATGCGCTGCTCCAGCGTCTCGCCCACGCCGAACATCATCGTCGCCGTGGTCCTCATGCCGAGCTGGTGCGCGGTGCGGTGTACGTTGACCCAGTCCTCGGTGCGGCACTTCAGCCGCGCGATGCGGAAGCGCACCTCATCGTCGAGAATCTCGGCGCCGCCGCCGGGGATGGAGTCGAGGCCGGCGTCGCGCAGCCGGGCGATGGTGGTGCGCAGGTCCAGGTTCGAGTACTCGGCAATCGCCAGCACTTCGGAGGCCGAGAGGCAGTGCAGCCAGATCTGCGGAAACTGCTGCTTGATGCCGCGGAAGAGATCTTCAAACCACTCGATCTTGAGATCGGGATGGATGCCGCCTTGCATCAGTACGCCGGTGCCGCCCATCTCCACCGTCTCGGCGATCTTCTGGTAGATAGTCTCGCGCTCCAGAATGTAGCCCTCGCTGGCCTTGGGGCCCTTGAGCGGGCGGTAGAAGGCGCAGAAGGTGCAGTACTCCGTGCAGAAATTGGTGTAGTTGATGTTGCGGTCGATGATGTAGCTGACCACGCCCTCGGGGTGCAGGCGGCGACGGACCGCATCCGCCTCAAACCCCACACCGATCAGGTCGGGAGAACGGAAGAAGTCAAGTGCCTGCTGGCGCGTAATGGGCATACATCCATGATACAGGGGCTTACAACCACAGCGGGACGCCGCTCAGTGCGCCCGAAACAGAAAGATGCCGCGGGTGAGCAGCCGCCGCCCCTGGGTGCGCGCCAGGTTCGATGCGGTCGAAATGCCGCTGAAGAGGATGAAAAAATCCAGAAATGCCCGGAAGCGGCTTTGGTTGTTCACGGTGGACATCGGGGAAGCCTCGAAGCTCACAGTTTCCATTCTATTGGAGAAGCTGAGGCGTGCGCCGGTTGCAAAATCAGCGCGGGCGCACGCCCCGCCTGCGGCTTCAGTAGGTCAGGTCGAGCGCGTTGACCGAATAGGGAGCAAAGGTTTCGGTGAAATTTGGGCCGGAGAGCGTCACCGTCTGCTTCACCGGTACAATCTCGCGTGGATTCTCGATGCTGTTCGTCGCGTTCGGGGTTTTGCCGCTGAGCGTGGTGAGCACGGCTTGCGCTCCCACCTTCCCCGTGCCGTGGAGATCGATGGCCACCTGGGCGGCCGTCGAGTTGGCATTCACAATCTTGAGATAGAGCTTGCGCTTCTGCGGGTCACGGGTGGCGGAGACGTAGACGCGCGGTCCCGCGTTCTGAAGGTGGGCGGGAACAATCTGCGTCCCCAGGTTGGCCGCGAACATCACCTGCATCCAGTAGCTGGGCGAGCCGTAGCTGGTCAGCGCGTTGTAACCGATCAGGTCCGGAGCCCATTGCATCGCGCCCGGGTTCACGTTGACGAACAGCGGCGCATAGCTGGCCATCACTACCAGATCGCTGTTGCGCTCCAGCCCGGTGAGCCAGGCCGCATCGGCCAGTGCGGCCTGCAAGTCCGGCGTGGGGCTGCCCTCGCGCGTAGCCCACTCGCCCACGAAGATCTTCGGCCCGGTGCGGGAATGGTTGTCGTAGTGGTGGGCATCGGAGAACGCCTTCTCGGCCGTCATGTAGAAATGCTCATCAAGCACGTCCGGCCTCACGCTCTTCACCGGCGCGGTCGCGATCAACTGGATCTGCGGATAAGCCTGTTTGATGGCCTTGTAGAACTGGGCAAACCGGCCGTCGTAGCCGGAGCGGTCAAACCAGTCTTCGTTGCCAATCTCCACGTACTTCAGAGCGAAGGGAGCAGGATGGCCGTCCTTGGCGCGCTCGGCGCCCCACTTGGTGTCGGTGCCGCCGGTGACGTACTGGATCTCGTCGAGGGCGTCTTGCACGTAGGGCTCCAGCGCGGGGCCTGGATTCACGTGCTCATGATGCAGCGAGTAGCCGGCGTACACGGCCAACACCGGCTGCATGTGCAGATCCTGGCACCACTCCAGGAACTCCAGCAGCCCCATGCCATCGGACGATTGATAGCCCCAGGGACTGCGATGCGTGGGCCGGTCAACCCAGGGACCGATGGTCTTCTTCCACTCGAAGCGCTGGTTGATGGTATCGCCTTCCAGGTAATTGCCGCCCGGGAAGCGCAGGAAGCTGGGGTGCATGGCGGCCAGCTTCTGCATCAGGTCGATGCGGTTGCCGTGGTTGTCGTAGGTGGGCGGAAAGAGCGAGACCAGATCGAACCATACGGTGGCCGGGCGCGCGACGGTCAGGACCAGGTGATTGTTCATCGATGTCGCGACCGCGCCGGTCTTCAGCGTGTACTTGTATTCCTTCCACCCGCTGCCGATGTTGGTGACAGTGGCCGTGGCGGCCGTCGCGCCGGTCTGGTCGTTGATCAGGCTGACGGTGACGGGCAGCCCAGGCGCATCCGTCTTGGCCCAGAAGGAGCCGGTGTAGACGGTGTGGGGGCGAACCGGGAAGCCCCAGTAGCCGTCATTCTCCACGCCGGCCGGAGAATCCGCTGACGCCGAGGTTACGCTCACCTTGATGCTCCGGGGAAGCGCCGAACTCGGGCCGGTGGTCTGGTCCGCGGAGATGCTGACCTGCGACTTGCCGCGCGCCACCATATTCCAGTGCACCAGCCGGCCAAAGCCGGTGCCGGGTACGCGATCCTGCACCAGTTCGCCGTAGAGGCCGCCGTCATAGGAGTGGTTGATCTCCTCGGTCATCAACCCATAGAGCGTGGGACTGACCGCGGCCGTGGGATGGCTGACGTCGATCGTCAGGGTCGGAGTTTGGGCAGCGGCCGCAACCACGCCAAAAGCAGCAACAAGGGAAACCAGCACCGATGTGTTTTTCATGCTGAAGGCACTATATCGCAAGACACGCGGAGCAAAGGACCGGAGCGCAGAGCGCCGTCGTCGCCTCTACTGCTCGATGGCTGCTGCAATGGCGTCCCGCACCTCGCCGGGCAGGGCGGGCATGGCGCCGGACTGCGAGGCGACCCATGCTCCCCAGCGGTTGCCGGCTTCATTGAGCCGCCGCAACGGCGCGCCGCGCAGCAGGTAGTGCGTGAGTGCTGCCGTAAAGGCGTCGCCCGCGCCAATGCTGTCCGCCACGGTGAGGGCAAAGCCCGGGTGCTCGTCCCACTCGTCGTTGCTGACCAGCAGGCTGCCCTGGGCGCCGCGGGTGATGGCGACCAGCCGCAGGCCGGGGAGGGATCGCAGGAGGCGCTTTGCGCCTTGCCGCAAAGCGTCGCCGCCGGAGCTCTCGGAGCTTTCGAAACCCAGCAGGGCCAGTACCTGCGGCAGTTCCGCCTGATTCATCTTCACCACGCTGGCCAGCTCCAGCGATTCCTGCACGATTTCGCCGGACACATAAGGCGGGCGCAGATTCACGTCGAAGACGCGGATGCAGCGGGACGGGGTCTCGGCGGCAAGAGTCTGGATGGTCTGGCGCGACTGCGTGCTGCGTTGCGCCAGCGAGCCGAAGCAGATGGCGTCGGCTCGCTCGGCGAGCCGCACCCACTCGTCCGAAAGGGAAAGAAAGTCCCATGCGGCGGGTTCGTGAATCGTGTAGCGGGGCTCATCGTTGACGAACTCGACGGTGACGCGGCCGGTCGCGTGTGCGGGATCGATCTCCACCAGGCTCGTATCCACCGACATGCCATCCAGTTGCTGGATCGCCCGGCGGCCAAGGTCGTCGCGGCCAATGCGGCTGAGGATAACGGCGTGATTGCCGAGGCGCCCGGCCATGGCCGTAAAGTTGGCGGACGCGCCTCCCAGCAGCGCCACGGGTTCAGCGGCAGGAGCCCCGTTCGGCCGCGGTCCCGCTGGCAGAATGTCCCAGAGCAGTTCTCCGATGCCGAGGACCAGGTGCGGTGCCTCCATGCGTGCTCCCTCTGCGTTCAGCTTTGCTGCTCCCATGGCCTTCCGTCAATGTCCTTTTGCGGCCGGATCAGCTATTTGCCGGCCCAGCGAAAGATGGAGCAGTCTTCCCAGGGGGTTGCCATGTATTCGCCGTCCGGCTGGTTGTTGAGAATGTTGCGTTCGGCGGCGGCGTCGGCGGGCGAGCGCCGCACCGGCCCGGCGAACAGGCGCTCGAAGCCGGGCTGGGTGTGGAGAACGATCTCCTGCTCATTATTCACATACAGAATGTCGAGTTCGCCGGGACGGTTGGCGAACTGACGGACCCATTGCCGCACCAGGCGTCGCAGCACCGGCGCTCCGAACGGGTTGAACAGGAACGCCACGCAGCGCCCGGCGGGCAGCTTGAACTCAGTGGCATCGCAGCAGTGCATGCGCATGGACGCCTGGGCGCGCCCGGCGAGCCTCCAGCGCTGCATGTTCCTGCGGCCGATGCGGGCCAGCGTGGGGTGCAGCTCGACCCCCAGCACGGCGCGAAACGGATGCTCGGCGGCGAGGAGCATCGCACGCCCCATCCCCGCTCCGTAGTCGATGAAGGTGTAGCTGTCGAGCGGAGCCGCAGGACGGCAGCGACGCCAGCGGGTCAGCAGGGAATTGAAGACGGAGGGGGCCACCCCGTAGTAGGCGGTGGCGTGCCGGTCGTGAGGATGGCCGGCGCCCAGATGGCGGCCGGCGATCAGGCCGCTGGTGCGTACCCCGAACTCCACATCGAAGGGATGGCGGAGGAAACCATCACCGATGGTCAATCCGGGCAACAGACGCCGCTGCGGCAGCCTGTTCCCGGTGAGATCATGGATGTCAGGCCTGGGGGTCCGCACGGTTGAACCTTAGCACGAAATGGGGATGAACGCGCTCTGCATCGCTTAGGTGGCGTGCATCAGGCTGAAGAGCAACACCGCCAGCACAATGGTGCTGACCACAACGTAAAGGCGGTCGCGCTCCAGTGCAAAGCCGGCAATCGCCATCACCACGCGTGCCACCGGCGTGGCGATCAGCAGCAGAAGCCCGAGCTGGATGATGCCGGCGCTGTTGAGGTGAAACGCGGAGTGCACGATGCCGGCCACGGTGCGCACATTGTCGCCGCCCGGGACGAACGTCTGGTAGTGGACGTATTCGTGGTGGTGCTGGAACAGATAGGCGACGCCGCCAGTGAAGACAACCGCGGCCGCGATCAATACGCCGGTGCGCAGCAGATTGCCGATGACATTTTCGAGCCGGTTATCGTCCATGTCTACACCCTTCCCATGACGCCGTTGAGGATCATCTCGACGGCGAGCGCGAAGATCACCACGGCGAACACGATGCGCAGCGTGCGCACCCGCGCGTGCACCAGCACCTTGGATCCGGCAAAGGCGCCGGCCAGAACCCCCAGCATCACCGGCATGGCGATGCGCGGCTCAATGTAGCCGCGGCTCAGATAAACGCCGGCGCTGGCCGCTGCGGTTACGCCGATCATGAAGTTGCTGGTCGTGGTGGACACCTTGAAGGGGATGCGCATCGCCCGGTCCATGGCGATGACCTTCACCGCGCCCGAGCCGATGCCCAGCAGCCCGGAGAGCGCGCCCGCCCCGAACATCAGGCCGAACCCGGCGGGAACATTGCAGACTCCGTATTCCTTCTCAACGCCCCGCACAGGATAGGAGCCGCCCAGGCGCAGCAGCTTGCCCAGCCGGTCCGAGGCTACCGGCAGCACGCTCTCCAGTGCTCCGCGCGCCACCGACTGATAGGCCGACTGGATGAGGACTAGTCCGAAGATAATGGCCAGGATGTGGGTGCTGACGTGGCCGGCGATGTAGGCGCCCACCACCGCGCCGATGGTGGTGGCGATCTCCAGAAACATGCCGATGCGGATGTTGGAGAAGCCCTCCCGGACGTATGCGGCAGCCGCCCCCGAGGAGGTGGCGATGACGGAGACCAGCGAGGCGCCGATGGCGTACTTCATGTCCACGCCAAGCGCCAGCGTGAGCGCTGGAACCACAATAACCCCGCCGCCAAGGCCGGTAAGCGCGCCAAGAAAGCCAGCAAGGGCAGAGATGCTGCACACGATGAGAGTGAAAAAGGTGACTGTCATGAGAGATCGGTGGGCGAAGCGGCCGGTTCTGTTCTCTCTTTAATTAGAACATCCCGCAGCGGGGGAAGATGAAGCGCGGGTGACCGGGAACACAGGCCCTAGATGCCGCCTCCAGCCTGGAGCTTTTCGCGGGTGAGCTCGTTCCAGGTCAGAAACTGTTCGGGCAGCGGCGGGCTGGCCACCTCCGGAGCCACACGCGCCAGCACGGCGCGGGGATCGATGGTCCCCTGGGCGTCGCGCAGTGCGCCCTTCACCCAGCCCACGGCCGCAACCTCCTCGCGGGCGGTGAAGGTTTGTTCCATGTAGAACCAGCGTGCATCCCAGCAGACCAGCCGCGATGTCAGTGTGAAGCGCGCAAACAGCGGCAGCGAGCGCCGGTAGGTGACCCACACGGCGCCCACCAGCGGCTGCCAGCGCGAGCGCAGGATGTGTTCGAGCAGGCCGGCGCGGGCCAGCAGGTGCATGCGCCCGTAGTCCATCGCGCTCAGGTAGCGGGCGTTGTTCATGTGCAGATTCAAGTCGATGTCGTTGGGCCCGACGCGCATGCGCAGCACGTCCGCATCCAGCACGCCCATGCGGGGCAACGGCCGGAGATGCTGGCGGAGAGCCAGGGCGGGAATGCGCACGAAGCTGGTGAAGTACGACACGGCGCGCTCCGGCTCAAGTGTAACTGCTGCGATGCAGCGCGCCCTGGAGAACCACACAGACGCTCGCGACGACAGCGCTCTGCGCGGTGCAGGACGAGATACCGGTTAGAGGCCCAGGTAGGCGGGCGTGTCGAGCGTCCGAGGGGTCAGGTCGGTATCTTCGCCGGTCTCTTCCGAGGAGCCAATGGCGACGTGGGCCAACTCCCAGCAGGAGCGGTCGCGGAGCAGACGCGAGACCAGCGCCGTGTGCATGGCGTGGCCTGCGCGCTCTGCCACCACTCGGCCCTCGATGCGGCGTCCGGCGAGCGCCAGGTCCCCGATAAGATCCAGCACCTTGTGGCGGACGTATTCATCCGGGAAGCGCAGCGGCCCGTTCAAGGGACCCTCGGGTCCGAGGATAATGGCATTCTCCGGCCCGGCGCCGCGGATCAGGCCCATGTCGCGGAGACGCTGCTCATCAGCCTCGTAGCCGAAGGTGCGCGCCGGGGCGATGACACAGCCATAGGTCTCCGTGGCCAGATCGACGCAGGTTTCCTGCTGCCCGATCGGCGCGGGAAAGTCGATGCCGTAGCAGATGTTGTAACCGGTGCCGGGATAGACCCCGATGAACTTGTTGCCCTCGCGCACCTCCACCGGCTTAAGGACGCGGATGACCTCGCGGCGGCGGCGCTGGGTTCGGATGCCCGCTTGGCGTACCGCTTCCACGTAGGGCAGTGCGCTCCCGTCGAGGATCGGCAGTTCCAGGTTATCCAGCTCCACAATCACGTTGTCCAGGCCCAGCCCGATGAGAGCGGAAAGCAGGTGCTCGGTGGTGGAGATGAGCACGCCCTGCCGCATCAAACTGGTGGCGTAGCTGACCTTGGCTACGTTGCGCCCGGTGGCGGGAATCTCGAAGTTGTCCAGATCGGTACGGCGGAAGACGACTCCCGAGCCAGCCGGAGCAGGCAGCAGGCGCATGGTTACCGGCGCGCCTGAGTGCAGGCCCACGCCTGTGAACTCCAGCGGTGCGGCGATGGTTTGCTCATATTGAACAGCTCGGCCCAAACAATGTGCTCCCGGGAAAACGATCTCCCAACAGATTAGACGCGAAACTGAAAAGTCTTATGTGGCAAATTTGCCACAGCCTGAACATGTTACGCGCGTAATCGGAAGATTCGAGGCAAGTCTAACGGGTTTACAATCATCGCATTATGAGTGAGGCGGGCGGTGGAGGCATGAAAAAAGAACCGGCAGAGGCTCTGCCCATGCGGGCGTTGCTGGCGGGTGCGCGGCGCAAGGAGCGGGAGCTGATCCGCTTCACGCGGGAGCTGGTGGAGTGCGAGTCGCCCACGGACGATAAAGCGGCGGTGGACCGCTGTGCGGCGCTGGCGGCAGAGCGGCTCACCGCCATCGGCGGAAAGGTTAAGCTCCATCGACAGAAGCAGTTCGGTAGCTTGCTCGAGGCGCGGGTGGGGCCCAAGCGGGCTGCGGGGGGACGCATTCTGCTCCTGGGGCATCTCGACACCGTATGGCCTCTCGGAACATTGAAGACCATGCCTTGGCGCGAGCGCGAAGGGCGGCTCGCCGGGCCGGGCGTCTTCGATATGAAGGCCGGCGTGGCCATGGCGCTGACCGCGCTGGAACTGCTGCTGGAGACTGATCTGCTGAACCGGGAAGTCGTGGTGCTGCTGAACAGTGAAGAAGAGGTGGGCAGCCCGGTTTCCCGGCCGGTCACCGAGCGGGTGGCGCGGGAGTGTGCCGCAGTCTATGTCCTGGAGCCGGCGCAGGGGCTGGCCTGCAAGACCGCGCGCAAGGGCACCGGTGACTGGCGCATTGAGGTCAAGGGCGTGGCGGCCCATGCGGGCGTGGACTTCGAGAAGGGCGCCAGCGCGCTGCGCGAACTGGCCCGGGTGATCGAAACCGTGAGCGGCTGGACCGACCCGAAGCGCGGCCTCACCGTCAGCGTGGGCATCGCCGGCGGCGGATCGAAGAGTAACGTGATTCCCGCCGAGGCCTGGGCAGAGGTGGATGTGCGCATTGCCCGCCTCGCGGATGGAGCGCGCATCGAACGCAAGTTTGCGGGCCTGAAGGCCGTCGACCGGCGCTGCTCGCTGAGCGTGAGCGGCGGCATCAACCGTCCGCCGATGGAGCGCAGCCGCGGAACGGTGGCGCTGTACCAGCGGGCGCGGGCGTTGGCCGCGGAGCTGGGCTTTGGGCTACGCGAGGCGGCAACCGGCGGCGGGTCGGATGGGAACTTCACTGCGGCGCTGGGCATTCCCACCCTGGATGGGATGGGCGCGGTGGGCGAAGGTGCCCATGCGCGCCACGAGTCGGTGCTGGTGGAGCATCTGGCGCCGCGCACAGCCATGCTGGCGGGCATGATAACGGCGGCAAGCGTTTAGATATTGGACGTTCGCCGGCTGATAGACTTCGGCATGAACACGGACGGGAGAACCAGATGACAGGCAAAACTGTATTCCTGCTGTTGCTGGCGGCGAGCGTGGCCGCTGCGCAGACGGCCACCCAACCGGCCACGCACACAGCTACGCAGAGCACGCACAAAGCTGCGGTGCATCACGCGAGCGCGCGGGCGGGCAAGCTGCCTCCGGGAATTCCGGTGGTGCATGGGGTGATCCACACCGCGTTTTCCCTGCGCTACCAGGACTACAAGATCGGCACCGGGCCGCTGGCCGAACCGAACAAGCTTTATCGCGTGCAGTACACCGGATATCTGGCGGCGACCGGGCAGAAGTTCGACTCGTCGTACGATCACCGCGCGCCGGTGTTCAAGGACGGCAAGCCGGTGATGGGTCCGGACGGCAAGCCGGAGCTGGGCGAGGCCGAGCCGCTGGTCTTCCCGCAGGGCTATGGGCGGCTGATTCCGGGCTTCGACGAGGGCTTTACAGGGATGCGCGTGGGTGGCAAGCGGCGCATCTTCGTTCCCTGGCAGCTTGGCTACGGAACCCGCGCCATTCCCGCGCGAGGCGATCATCCCGGCATTCCCGCCAAATCGGACCTGATCTTCGACGTGGAGCTGGTGAGCGTAACCGATATGCCCACGATGCCGCCGCATCCGCTGCCGGCGCCGCCGCACCCAGGCATCACGCCGGGCCGGCCCTTTGCGCCGCCGCCGCATCCCAATGGCGCATCGCAAACGCCGGGCGCTGCTTCCGGCGCCGCGGGCGCCGAGCAGAAACCGGCGGCAGCCGGCGACAAGGGTACTTCGGGCGACGTGAAGAAGCCGCCCCAATAGCAATCCGTCAGGCTGGAAGGGGCAGCTCCGGCGTGGCCGCCAGGAGCTGCTGCGTGTACGGCTGGCGCGGATGGGCACAGAGCGCTTCCGCCTCGCCGCTTTCCACCAGCCTGCCTCGTTCCATCACCGCGATGCGCGTGCTCAGGTAGCGCACCAGCGGCATGGAGTGCGAGATGAACAGATAGGTCAGGCGATGCTCGCGCTGGAGCGAGCGCAGCAGGTTCACGATCTGCGCGCCCACGCTGACGTCCAGCGCGGAGACCGGCTCGTCGAGGATGAGCAGTTGCGGGCGCAGCGCCAGGGCGCGGGCGATGTTGATGCGCTGCCGCTGGCCTCCGCTGAACTCGTGCGGATGGCGGCCGAGCGCGGACTCGTCGAGCCCGACCTGGCGGAGAAGTTCGACAGCCTTGGCGCGGAAGGCCGGACGTTTCGCGATCCCGTGAATCGCCAGCGGCTCGGTGACGATGTCCAGCACCTTCATGCGCGGATTGAGCGCGGCGTAGGGATCCTGAAACACGGGCTGCATCTGGCGGCGCAGCCGGCGCAGCTCGGAGCGCGAGGCGCGCGCGATGTCCAGGCCATCCACACGCACGCTGCCGCGGCTGGGAGCCACCAAACCCAGAATCATGCGCGCGACGGTGGTCTTGCCGGAGCCGGATTCGCCGACCAGGCCCAATGTCTCGCCGGGCTCGATGGTCAGCGAGACATCTTCGACGACGGTGTGCTCCTCGGTGCGCAGTCCCGCGCGGCGCGGATAGGTCTTCCAGACGGCATCGACTTCCACCAAGGCCATGAGCCGATTCTAGTGCAACCTGCGCAACCATCTGCTCGCACCGGCGCGCATCCAAGCGGAGAGGTTTGCGGTCGACCGCCATTGCTGGAGCCGGTGCAATGCAGAAGAGGACAAGGGAACGGGCGCGGAGCCAAGGATGCAGCGCATGGGCGGCGCTGGGCGTGGGCGCCCTGGCGGTCTATGGCGCGAAAGTGCTGATCAACCTGTTTGGTCCGCAGCCGGAGTTTGCCATGGAAGCTCCTGGCGTGGCGCTGGACTCGGAGGAGTTCATCCAGTTTCTGAGCGTGGTGACGGATGGAACGCGCCGACGCTCGCGGTTGCAGCGGCTGAAGAACGGTGAGGAGTTCTATCCCGAGGAACTGCGCGCGATTGAGTCGGCGCGGCGTGCGGTGAACCTGGAGTACTACGAGTTTTCGCCCGGCGAGGTGAGCGGGCGCATGCTGAAGGCGCTGGCCGAACGAGCGCGCGCCGGCGTGGAGGTGCGGCTGATAGTGGACCGCGTGGGCAGCGCGCAGACCCCCGATTGTTACTTCGATGAACTGCGCGCGGCGGGTGGGCAGATGCGCTGGTATCACCCGCTGCGGTGGAACACCTGGCCGGAGCTGAACCAACGCACCCATCGCAAGCTGCTGGTGGTGGACGGAGAGACCGGATTCCTCGGCGGCGCGGGCATCGCGGACCACTGGCTGCACGCTACGCCGAAAGGCCCGCGCTGGCGCGACACCGTGTTTCGCGTGGAAGGCGAGGGCGTGGCCGGGCTGATCTCGACTTTCGCGGAGAACTGGCTGGAGGCCTCGGGCGAAATCCTCTCCGGTCCGAAACAGTTCGGCTTTCGCGCGATGGCGGAGGGCGCGCCCGCATTCGTGGTGACCAGCACGCCGCGCGGCGGCGGCACGCAGGCGCGCATTCTGTTTCAGGCGCTGATTCGGAGCGCGCGCAGGTCGATCCGCATCACCACGCCCTATTTTCTTCCCGATCGCAGCGCGCGGCGGGCGCTGATCGCGGCGGCCCGGCGGCGGGATGTGCAGGTGCAGATTCTGACTGCCGGGCCGCACATCGATCATCCCTTCGTGCATACCATCAGCCGCCAGGCCACGCGCGAGCTGATCCACGCGGGCGCGGAGGTTTACGACTACCTGCCGTCGATGATCCACGCCAAGCTGATGACGGTGGATGAGCAGTGGTGCGTGGTGGGCTCGACGAATTTCGACCACCGCTCGTTTGCGCTGAACGATGAGGTCAATATGGCGGTGCTGGATCGCGAGCTGGCGGGAGTGATCGAGAGCGACTTCGCCGAGGACCTGAAGGAGAGCCGGCGGCTGACAGAGGCCATGCTCGGCCATCGCAGCCCGCTCGCCGCCGCGGAGTGGGTGGTGGAGCACGCCATCCGCTTCGAAACGTGAAGAACAGGGAACAGGGAACAGAGATCAGAGATCAGGGGGCGCGAGCTTGGCCCTGAGCGCCTCGGCGAGGTTGTATTCGGGGTCGAGGTCGTTCTCGCGAGCGTCGCTGGCGGACATGCGCCAACTGGCCAGGGTGGTCTGGAGTCCCTGGAGCATGACGGCGGCGCGGCCGGAGGAGATGCGGTTTTCGGCCAGCGCGTGGACGATCCGGTTAGCCATGCAGGCCACGCTGCTTTCGTCGGCGAGCGGCTCGAACTCGAGGGTCTCCTCGACGGGCCGGGGTTTCGCGGAGGTGCGGCGGGGTGCAGTTTGTGGGCCGTGGTAGTAGCAGTAGGCGCTGCCGCGCATGGCGGGCGACTTGCAGATACGGCCGGTGGGCATGAGGTGGCGACAGGTTTTGGCGGCGGACATCGGATTTCGTCCTTTCAGCAGAGGCAGCCCCCCCCCCGCCCCCCCCACCGGGGGGCTGCCCAAAGTCCCAAAGTCTCTTGTTTTCCGTGAGATGGGCGGTGGACTTCCGCGCCAAGTCTATTGTTCGGAAGACTTTAAGATCGGACGGTCCTGCGAAGGGTCGGCCGGGGCCGGGCGGATGCAATGCGCAGCTCTGCCGGAGCCTGGATTGCGCGATCAGGATAGAGCGACTGGGGGAAATTCCTCGCAACGGGGAGGCGCGGGGAAGGCGCTGAATTTGCGGAGGATAGGTGGGGATGTGTGGAGGGAGGGGTTGACGGACGGGGTGGGGGGAAGTTTGGCTGG
>JAJZCY010000219.1 GCA_021828835.1 Acidobacteriota bacterium
TGGCGGCGCGGATGTTGCGATCGGCTTTGGCGTCGGTGCCGTCGGCCACCAGCTTGTGGAAGTCGGCCTCGATCGCCGGCGTCTTGAAGACGACCGTCGCCCAGCCCTGGCTCGAGTAGGGCGTCGCGCTGGGATGGCGCATCGACCCCTTCTGCCAGACCAGGTCGATCTGGTAGGTGGGCAGCACGATCTGGCGGATCTCGTAGTCCGCTCCGGCGCTGGAGCGGAGGGCCTCCTTGAAGCCGAAGACGCGCTCATACCAGGCCTCTTCCCTGTCGAGGTTGGCCACCGACACGGTCACGTGCTGGGGGTAAAGCAGCAAGGGATTGCTGTTGATGGCCTTTTGCGCCGGAGCGGTTCTCCAGGCGGGCGCCAGCATGATCAGCATCGTTGCCGCACCGGCGGCAAAACGGGTTCCGCGGCCCACTCTTTGCTCCTCAATGGGGATGAAACAGGTGCTCTTCTCAATGGTAACGCGACTGCTCCCGCCCGGGTATGCGCGGCCGGAGAATCAAAAACGCCTGCATTCTCCATGAATATTCAGGCACAGCGTGAGAACAAAGGACTGCGAACCGAACACTCCAAAACGCGAACTGTGGATGTCATTCCGCGCTACAATAACGGCTGGCAGGGGAACCGGGCGGTCGCTGCCGGGGCGGGCTTTGGCCTGAGCTCCGGGAGAGGAAAGTCCGAACTCCGCAGGGCAGTGTGCCGGATAACGTCCGGGACGCGGGCGTCAAGGCCCGTGGACGGCCAGTGCCACAGAGAAGATACCGCCGCTGCAACCCTCCATTGGGAGGGCGCCTTCTTTGGGAGGCGCCGGGGCAGCCTCAGGACTCGTCCAAAAGGCTGCTCCGCGCAGCGGTAAGGGTGAAAAGGTGCGGTAAGAGCGCACCGCTCCGGCAGTAATGACGGAGGCAGGGTAAACCCCACACGGAGCAAGACCAAATAGGGAGGGAGGCGCGAATCCGGAGCAAGGTTCGCACCCGGCATCGGCCCGATGCCGCAAGGCTGCTCCAGCTTAGGCCGAAACCTCCGGGTAGGTCGCTGTTGAGCGTCCGCGGCAACGCGGCGCCTAGAGGAATGACCGCATAGAACAGAATTCGGCTTATGGGTTCTTCTGCCGAAAACCATCAGGCCCGGGGGCAAATTTCCCCCGGGCCTGACCCTTTCTGTGCCGTTCCTATGCGGCACTCGGAGCCAAGATGCAGGGAGCATCTCGGCCTTCGACGGCGAACGTTGGATTCCTTGGCACCCGGCCAGGGCAAACGCACCATAGTTGCCGGAAGCGTTTGAAAGGGCACGGCTGAAGCCGTGCCCTTTCAAAACCCTGCTCATCCCACAGCTTTTACGGTGCGTTTGCGCTGGGCACCCGGCGAAGTCAGACAAAATGGCATCCCGGGAAGGAATACAATTAGCTGTGCCAAGGTTTTTTTGGCGCCGGCGCGCTGACGTTTGTTCGTTCCCTTACCCAACAACAGAACTTCGACTCTGAACATGCTGCCTCGATTTCGCGCACCCTCGCTTTCGCTTTCGATCGTCTTGTTTTTTTTAACGACGATTTCTTTGCCTGTGCGCGGAGCAGATCATAACCTCGCCTGCCGGACCAATTCTGCGTGCGCGCAAGTGACGGATTCCGCTGTGAGTTCCAGCAGCAACAGCGCGGGAGACATCACCCCGCCGACCTCGTCATCAGCCGCGCGCCGGAGCAGCGCCGTCTTCCTGGCGCCCAGCCATCCCATCGTGATCCCCAGGCTGACCCAGGCGCCAGTGCTGAACGATTTCCTCGCCGGCAGCACGCTGCGGCCCGCGGCGGCGCAGATGCTGCGCATCAACCGGTTCGTGGAGCGTTATCCCGAGGACGGCCATCGGCCGAGCAATTCCACCGTCGCCTTCCTGGGCTACACCCACGATTACCTGTTCGTGGCCTTCTTGTGCCATGCGCGGGATCCCAAGCTGGTCCGCGCCCATATGATGGCGCGGGATTCGCTGGGCGACGATGACAACGTGCAGGTAATGCTGGACACCTTCTACGACCAGCGCCGCGCCTTCGTCTTTGAAAGCAATCCGCTGGGCATCCAGGCCGACGCGCTCTACACCGAGCAGACCGGCTACGATTTCTCCTTCGATACCGTGTGGGACACCTGGGGCCGGCGCACCCCCTGGGGCTATGCCGTGCTGATGCGGATCCCCTTCGCCAGTCTCTACTTTGCCAAGACGCAGCCGGATGAACTGCGCACCTGGGGCATCATTCTGATGCGCACGCAATCGCAGGCCACCGAGCAGGACTTCTGGCCGCGCAACCGCCACGATGTCGCGGGGAAGCTGACGCAGGACATGCGGGTGGAGGGCTTCGCCGACGTGGCGCATGGGCAGAACAAGCAACTCGAGCCCTATGCATTGGCGCGCAACCTGCGGCAGTTGAACATCGCCAACCCCACCGATCCCTACTTCCAGGTCAAGCACCTGCAAGGCTATAGCGGGCTCGACTCCAAGTTCATCCTCCACAACAGCCTGGTGCTGGACACCACGCTGAATCCGGATTTCAGCCAGGTAGGCGTCAATAACCCGGCGGCGCCCAACCAGCGCTTTCCACCTTACTTCCCTGAGGTACGCCCGTTCTTCATTGAGAACAGCAGCTACTTCATGACGCCCTTCAATCTCTACTACACGGACAACATTGTGACGCCTCAGTTCGGGGCGCGGCTCACCGGCAAGCTGGGGCCGTGGGCGCTGGGCATACTGGGCGTCGATGACCGCAGCCCGGGCCAGGCGGTTCCGCAAGGAAATCCGGAGTACGGCACGCGCGCGCATTTTTACGTCACCCGGGTCAATCGCGACGTCGGCAAGCAGGCCGATGTCGGCCTGATCTACACCGACCGCGAGTACCTCAACTCCTTCAACCGCACCGGCGGACTGGATTACCGCGCCCAGGTCCGCCACCGCTGGACCTTCGCCGGCCAGGCAGTCACCTCCGAGACCCGCAACATCAGCAACGACACGGCCGGCGAGCAGTATTGCCTGGGCTACTCGCTGAGTTGCAGCGGGCAGGGCTACTACGACGAGGTCAGCTACTCCGACCTGCATCACAACTTCTGGACCTCCTACACCGATACCGCCGCCGGCTACGTAACCGATACCGGTTTTTTCCAGCGCCCCGACGTGCGCGAGGGCAACGGCTCGTTCAGCTACTACATTCGGCCGCGCAGCGGCCCCCTGCTCTCCGGCGGACCGGACCTGTACACCGAGCGCATCTGGGACCATCACGGGATTCCGCTGGACTACTACTTCAATCCCTCCTGGTCTTTTAACTTCAAGGCCCGCACCTCGCTCAACCTGAATCTGAGCCTGGGCCAGGACCGGCTGCGGCCCATCGATTACCCGGCCTTGAGCAGCAACGTGGAGTATCACAGCCACACCGCGGGCTTCACCTTCTACACCTCGCCGGTTCCCTATTTCGCCCTGGGGGGCGGCTACTACGCCGGAACCGAGATCAACTACGAGCCCCCAGCGAACCAGGGGCCGGGACCGGTGGACGTGGCCTCGCCCAATCTCAACTTTGAGGTCAAGCCCTGGCACTTCTTCGATCTCCAGAACAGCTACATCTATACTCACTTCACCGATATGGACACCGGTAATTTGGTTTACGACAACCACCAGGTCATCATGCGCTGGAACTACCAGATGAACCAGGCGGTATCGGTGAACCTGATCGGCCAGTACATTGCTACTCTGCCCGATCAGCAGTACACGCAGCTCACCAACTCCAAGACGCTGTTTGCCGACGCCCTGTTTACCTATATGCCCCATCCGGGGACCGCTCTCTATTTCGGATACATCGGCAACTTTGCCAACATCAACCGCGCGTTGTGCACCTTCGAGGCGCCCAATCAATGCAATCCCAACGATCCTATCCTGGCCCCCAGTTCTTACCTGATGAATGACCAGAAGACGGTGTACTTGAAGCTCTCCTACCTGCTGCGCTTCTGAAAGTTGGAGCCTGGCCGTGGATCGTGATTCATGCAGGATGACGCGGAACGGTAAACTATCTTCATGCTTCGTGTGAAGCGGCTGGACCCTGCCGCCCGCCTGCCCGTCGTCGCGCATCCCGGCGAAGATCTGGGCTACGACCTGTTTGCGCTCGAATCCGTGACGCTGACGCCGCGGGTGACCGTGCGCCTGCACACCGGCATCGCCGTGGAGGCGCGCGATCCGCACACCGGAGCGGCGCTGGGGCTGCTGGTGCGCGACCGCTCGTCCATGGCGGCACGGGGGCTGGCCACCACGGGCGGGGTTATCGACGCCGGCTACCGCGGCGAGATCCATGTGGTGATAACCAATCTTGGAGAAGACGCAATCGAGATCGGCGCCGGCGACAAGATCGCCCAGATGATTCCGGTGCCTGTGCTAACAGGGATCGTTCACGAAGCGGAAGACCTGGAGGACTCCGCCCGCGCCGGCAAGGGTTTCGGCAGCTCCGGCAAGTAGCCGGCGGGTCAACCCGAGTGAAGTCTCATCGATTTCAAAACTCCGCAATTTCGCGCTGAACAGGAACTGCGGCCGTCCAAGATTCCGTACACTATTGGGACTGGCACCGCGTACATTGGAATCCGTTGTTCCCTTCCCCGACCGCAAGCGTCAGGAGGCGGCGAGGTGGGGTCCGGCGATGCGGCAGGCGCACCATGAATCTGATTGAAGGCTTCAAACTCGCGCTGCAATCGCTGTGGGCCAACAAGATGCGCACGGTGCTGACGCTGATCGGCATCGAAATGGCGGTGGCTTCGCTGATCATGGTGGTCACCCTGGTGCAAGGCGCCCGGGTCTACATCAGCACCAAGCTCTCGGGGTACGGCGCCGACGTCTTCAACGTGACCCGCATGCCCAGCGTGATTTTCGGTCCCGAGGAGTATCTCCGCTACCAGAAGCGCAGGATTATCCAGTTCGAGGACTATGAGACGGTCCGCGAGCAGTGCACCGATTGCAGCCAGACCGGCGCCATGCTCTACCGTACCTCAACCGTGGTTGCCGGAGGACACTCCAGCGACAACACCCAGGTGCAGGGTGAGACCTGGACCATGCTGGCGCTCAACAACATCGATATTGCTCTGGGCCGAGGCTTTATCCCGGCCGACGATGAGCATGCGACGCACGATGCCGTCGTGGGCCCGGACATCGTCGATAACCTGATGGGACCGGGCGATCCGATTGGCAAAGAGATCCGGGTGGACGGGGTGCTGTACACAATCGTCGGCGTAGCCGTGCGCCAGGGCAAGACCATGGGCTACTCGCAGGACAACTGGGTCGCGGTGCCCATCACCACCTATCGCCATACCTACGGCGACAACGATTCGGTGGACATCTACGCCCGTGCTACCGGCGGAGCCCAGGCCATGGAGCGTGCCATCGACCAGGTGCGCGTGCTGATGCGGGTGCGCCGCCACGACCTGCCCGGAACCCCCGACGACTTTGAGATCGAGACCAACAGCACCTTCCTCGATATCGCCAATCAGTTTCTCGGCCTGTTCGCCTGGATCATTCTCGGCCTCTCTTCGATCGCACTGGTCGTCGGCGGCGTTGTGATCATGAACATCATGCTGGTGACGGTAACGGAGCGAACTCGGGAAATCGGCGTGCGTAAGGCGCTGGGAGCGCGCCAAAGGGACGTGCTCGCGCAGTTCCTAATGGAGAGCGCATCCATGTCGCTAGTGGGCGGCGTCTTCGGGATTCTTCTCGGCGTGGGAGTTGGCAAGCTGATCACGGTGACCATCGGATTCCCCACCGCCGCGCCGCTGTGGGCCATTCTGCTGGGCCTGGTCCTGGCCGGCGGGGTGGGCGTCTTCTTCGGTGTGTACCCAGCCAGCAAAGCCGCGCGTCTGGACCCAGTGGTGGCGCTGCGCGCGGAGCTGTGAACTGCTCATGAAAACTCCGGAATCGGTCAAACTCGCCCTCGACACGCTGCGCGCCAACAAGTTGCGCTCGGGGCTGACCGTGCTCGGCATCGTGATCGGCGTGACGACGGTGATCACCATCTCCTCGATCATCAGCGGCCTGAACAACCGCGTCTCCGATTTCGTGAGCTCGCTTGGCTCGAACGTGATCTGGGTGACCAAGATGCCGCTCATCGGAGTGCAGCCCACCGCCGAGCAACTGGCGCGCAAGGATCTGACCTACGCGGATGTGATTGCGCTTCGCCATCTCCCGCATGTGCTGGCCGTGGATGGCGCCCGTCAGCATGCCGCCCAGTTCCGGGTGGGCGAAGTAGACGTGAAGTACAACGGCAAGAAGATCGCCGGCACAATTCTTGCCGGCGCCACCGCGCAGTACGCCGCGGTGAACGACCTCACTTTCCTGCAGGGCCGCATGTTCACCTCCGCCGAGAACGAGCGCGCCGCGCACGTCTGCCTGCTGGGCCACGACGTATGGCAGCAACTCTTCGGCGATGAGAATGCCGTGGGCAAGCAGGTCGCGATCGAGACCGGCCTCTACACGGTCATCGGCGTCCTGGATAAGCAAAAACAGGTCTTCGGCAGCGGCAAAAACCCCCGCGACAACCAGGTCATGTTCCCACTGAGCACCTTCCAGTACCTGCACCCCGAAGACAAGAACATGTGGATCAGCGTCAAGTATGACGACGCGAAGAACAAGAACCTGGTCCAGGATGAGATTGAAGAGTTGATGCGCATCCGCCGCAAGGTGCGAGTGGAGAAGCCGGATGATTTCGAGATCTTCGGTCCCGATTCGCTCACCCGGCTCTGGGATCAGCTCACCGAGGGCCTGTGGATCTTCATGATCGCGGTTTCGAGT
>JAJZCY010000220.1 GCA_021828835.1 Acidobacteriota bacterium
CGATGAGGCTGTGGATGGATGGGGCACTCGGCAGTTAGGCGCTTACGCGGTGAGGCGCTCGAGCTGTTCGGGCTTGACGATGGTGAGGCTGGCGCCCTTGATGGTGATCCACTGGTCGCGCCGGAACTGGTTGAGCAGGCGGGTGACGGTCTCGCGGGAGGTGCCGGCCATGTTGGCGATCTCCTCGTGGGTCAGGGCCATGGTGAAGCGGATCTCAGGCTTGCCGTTGGAGGCAGTGCGGCCCCAGTCGAGCAGCAGGCGGGCCAGGCGGCCGGCGGCCGAACCGGAGAGGGCCAGGCGCTTGGCATCGTGAAAGACCGTCATGTACTCGCCGGAGAGGGCTTGGGCGGCATGCATGGAGGCGATGCCGTGGCGGCCCAGGAACTCGACAAACTCCTGCTTGCGGACGGTCTTGACCTGGCAGGGCTCGATGGCCTCGGCAGTGACCTCGTGGGGCACATTGGCCAGGACGGCGCTCAGACCCATGACGTCGCCGGGACCGGCGATCTTCAGGATCATGGTTTTGCCGTCGCGGGAGGTGGAGGAGATCTTCACCTGGCCGTAGCAGATCACGAAGACATTCCGCGCGGGATCGCCTTCGGAAAACAGCTTGGCTCCCCGAGCGTGACTCATCATGATTCCGATCTGGTCGTAATCAGCGAGCGCCTCGGGAGTCAAATTGCAGAACATGCGCAGATGGCGATGCTCGCAATTCAAACAATCTTCCGGCGGGTGATGGGAATGGAGCACAGCCATACCTTATCCCTGGGGTATTTATCTGAAGTATATCTGATTTTGGCGGGGTGAAACGGCGAATTTCTGTACGCGCCCGCGCCCCGCATCCGGACATCTCAAAATGCACTCCGGCTCAGCAGCAAACAGCTCCATTGGGTCTGCGCCGCGCCGGTGAAGTGCGGCTGGAGCAGGAGGTTCTGTAGGCTCTTGATACCTCGCGCGCCAGTTCTTCCAGCAGGTGCATGCGCAGCGGAGGATGGGAGGCAAAGGCGCGTTCCAGGGCATCGATGGGCAACAGCAGCAGGACTCCAGGGGTGAGCGCGGAGAGGGTGTAGGTATGACGCCGCTCACCCAGGGCCGCGGCCAGTTCCACCAGTTCGCCGACCCGCGCGGTGCCCAGCGTGATGCGGGTGCTGAAGCGGTCGGAGCGGCGCAGGAACTCCCCAGAGATAACCAGGTACAAACCGAGGCAGCCGTCGTTCTGATGAAAGACGAGGTCGCCGGCGTCAAAGTGGACGCACTGCGCGGCTCCAGTCAGCAGCAGGCTGGTTTCCGGCGGGCACTCGAGCAGTTCCGAGACCGGATGGACCCCGAGCGTGGCCGACCGTCCTTTGTTTGCGATAGCGTGCACAGCGCGACGCTCCTCCCTTCCTGCAGCGGCACTCGTGGCAACCTTCAACCTGGGCTTCGAACTGCTCCCATCTCGCGGGGGAAGCTGCACGCAGACCGAAGCCCAGCAACACTTTGCTTGCGTCCGGCCCTCAGGCCGAAGCGGGAAACCGATCTTGCGTTCACATCTCGACGGCGACCACTTCTTCCTGCTGCGCGCGCTGGGACTCGGGCGGCGGCGGCACGCACAACACCGGGACACGCGAGCACGCCAGCAGGGTAAAGGCGGTGCCGTGCGGTCCGGGCGTATGGCTTGTGCGCTTGACGCCGATCACCAGGATCGATGGATGCCGTTGCGCGACCGTCTCCAGGATGGCAGTTGCGGTATGGCCGTCTTTGACGATGCAGTCCACAACGACGCTGCCACCGGAACGAATGCCGTAGTCCTCGATACGCGTGCTGCAGGGATTGAGAAACGCGGTAGCTTCCGCGGAGGTGCGCACATGCAGGATGAGCAGATGGCGGTGAAAGGTCTCGGCGAGAGAGTAGGCGGTGCGGGCTGCTTCCGAGGCGGCCTCGTTGCGCTCGATGGCGAGCAGCACTGGTCCGCCGGGGGTGGGACGGTAGGGGCCGGCGTTCCAGTCGGCAGAGACCGCCAGCACCGGGCAGGGGGCCGTGCGCACCAACCGCTCGGTAATGGCGCCCACCAGCACCGGGCCGGCGCCTTCCCTTCCCTTGCTGCCCAGGACGATGAGTCCGGCTTGGTAATCGCGCGCCACATCGACGAGGGTCTGCACGACATCGCCCTGACGAATCTCGGAGTGGCTGCGGATGCCATCGGCCAGCAGATCGCCCGAAAGCTTCGCCAACACGTTACGCGCCTGCTGGCTCAATTCGTCGAGTACCTGCTCGGGCAGATCGTCCACGGCAGCGTACTCCAGAGGATCGAGACCATGGGCCAGAACGATCCGAGCGCCGTAAGCGCCGGCAAGCTTCCCCGCGTACTCCAGCGCGGCCTCGGCTTCGCCGTGCAGATCGGTGGCCACGACGACGGTTTTCAACCCGCCACGAAAACTCATGGACGCCTCCCTCCTGCAACCGCTGATACTACGTGCATCCTTGCATCAGCGTCGGCGCAAGACAGCCAGCCCGGCAGTGACTCCATTCACCCGAGCCTGTGATTAGAATCACAAGGCCTTTAACAGAGCCTTGCTGCCGATCATGTACACCGGGAAGCCCGTTAAGCTAACATTTGTCTACTATGCGAACTTCTGTTTGCTGCACTTCTTCGCGCTGGCGCAGAGCTGCTGTACGCCTTGTAGCCGGCGTTGTACTTTGCGCCGCTTCGGCAGCCTGGGCGCAAGCGCCAGTCCCCGACTCCCAGCAGATCGAGACCAAAGCGCATGCGATGCTCTCGAAGCTGACGCTCCAGGAAAAGATCAAGCTGCTCGGCGGCGGGGACGGCATGTACACGCAGGCCATGCCCTCCATCGACCTGCCGCGCTTCAAGATGTCCGACGCCTCGGTAGGCGTGCGCACCTGGGGACCGACCACCGCATACGCCGGCGGGGTGGCGCTGGCCGCCACCTGGGACCGGGCGTTTGCGCGCACGCTGGGCGAAGCGCTGGGCCGCGATGCGCGGGCGCGGGGCGTGAACTTCCTGCTCGGCCCGGGCGTGAATATCGCCCGCTCGCCGATTAGCGGCCGCAATTTCGAGTACCTTTCTGAAGATCCGTATCTGAATGGGCAACTGGTTGTGCCCTACATCGAGGGGGTGCAGTCGCAGGGCGTTATCGCCACGGTGAAACATTATGCGATGAATAATTCAGAGTTCGACCGTCACAACATCGACGCGATCGCGGATGAACGCACCATGCGCGAGATCTACCTGCCGTCGTTTGAAGCGGCGGTCAAGCAGGGCCATGTGGACGCGGTGATGGACTCCTACAATCTGGTAAACGGCGAGCACGCCACCCAGAACCAGTTTCTGAACGTGAAGGTGCTCAAGGGGGAGTGGGATTTCAAGGGCATCCTGATGAGCGACTGGGTCGCCACCTATGACGGGGTCGCCGCAGCCAACAACGGCCTGGATCTGGAGATGCCCGATGCAGCCTTCATGAACGAGAAGACGCTTCTGGCTGCGGTCAAGAATGGGCAGGTGAAGGAGTCGACCATCGATGACAAGGTGCTGCGCCTGCTGCGCACCGAACTGCGCTACGGGTTCACCGATCGTCCTCAGCTGGACGTGTCTGATGCCACCTACTCCGTAAAGGATCGCGCGGTGGCGTTGCAGGGGGCGCTCGAAAGCATCACGCTGCTCAAGAATCAGGATCATCTGCTGCCGCTCGATGGGGCCAAGATCAAGACGATTGCGGTGATCGGACCGAATGCGTGGCCGGCGGTGACGGGCGGCGGCGGTTCGTCGTATGTAACGGCCTTCGCGCCGATCAGCATGGTGACGGGCATTGGCAACCTGCTCGGTCCCGATGTGAGCGTGCTTTACAGCAGCGGCCTGCCGGCGCCCGAAGAGATCTTTCACAACACGCACTGGGCGGGAAGCATCCAGGTGCAGCAGTACGAGAACGCCAAGTTCACTGGGCCGCCGAGCACCAGAACCGAGCGCCGGCTGGCGAACTGGCATTATGCGCAGTTCCAACCGGCGGGTCCTGCGCGCAGCGTGCGCTACACGGCAGACTTCAAGGCAGACAAGGCCGGCAAGTATCTGCTGCTGGCGGCGGCGAACGGCGGCGATACTTACCGCGTACAAGTGGACGGCAAGGAGGTTCTGAACCAGGCGCGCGGCGAAGGCGAATCGCCGAAGTCGGCGGAGTTGGACCTGAGCGCGGGACAGACCGCGCACATTGTGGCGGAGTACGTGCCTAACGCCGCGGGGCTGGGCTTGGGCATGGGCGTGGCCTACGAGCCGGAGATGATTTCAGCCGATGCCAAGGAGTTTGCCGCGAAGGCCGATGCGGTGGTGGTCGCTGTCGGCTTTGGTCCTTCGACCGAGCAGGAGGGCTCCGACCGCACGTTCGATCTGCCCTGGGGACAGGATGCGCTGGTGGAGGCCATGGCCGCGGCGAATCCGCACACCATCGTGGTTCTCAACGGCGGGGGCGGCATGAACGTGATGCGCTGGCTCGACAAGGTGCCGGCGCTGGTGGATGCCTGGTATCCGGGGCAGGAGGGCGGTACGGCGGTGGCCGATGTGCTCTTCGGAAAGCACGATCCCGAAGGGCGGCTGCCGGTGAGTTGGGACCGCGCCTGGGCCGACAATCCGTCGGCAAAGTGGTACTACGGCGATCCCGCCAAGAAGAAGCCGATGCAGACGACCTGGGAGACCGGCAAGCTGCATACGGTGGAGATTCTGCCGGCCGTCTATGGCGACAAGCTGATGGTCGGGTACCGTTATTGGACAACGGTGGGCAAGCAGCCGCTCTTCGCCTTCGGTTACGGACTGAGCTACACCACCTTCAAGTTCTCGAACCTGCATGTGCCGGGAGCGGCCAAGTCCGGCTCAACGGTGACCGTCAACTTTGACGTCACCAATACGGGCACCGTGAAGGGGGCGGAGGTAGCGCAGCTCTACGTCTCCGATCCTTCCGCCAAGGTAAGCCGGCCGGAACGCGAGCTGAAGGGATTTGAAAAGGTGCGTCTCGATCCAGGGCAGACGAAGCACGTAGCGCTGGAACTGGATGCGCGGGCCTTCAGCTACTGGGACGAGAGCGCGCACAACTGGAAGATCGATCCGGGTAAATTCGTGATCCGGGTCGGAGGCTCCAGCGAAGACACGCCGCTGGTGGCCAATCTCACTTTGCAGTAGCACTGAGCCCGCAGGAAAGGAAGCCTCGTGCGAACGGGGCTTTTTCCTTTTGTACGTAGATGCGCTGGAAAGACAACCTGGGGCGGCTACGGTTGCTGCGACTTCCGTTTGCCGGGGTGCGAGGTGAGCTTCTTGATCAGGAATTCCTGAGCAAGATTCTCCACCATGGCGAAGCCAATCCCCAGGCCCGCGCCCTCAAACGCAACGGTGGCGCCATTGCGATTTTGAGGCGGGTAATAGAGCTCGGAGATTCCGCCGGCCGCCAGGCCGCCCATGATGGCCGAATAATCGAACTGCCAATGGCCGTTGTCGCCCTTGCACATGAACGAGGTGTAGAGGGCATACCAGGCTCGCGAGCCCGCGCTTCCCGTTCCTTTGTAGAAGTAGCGGGGATCCTGCTTGAAGGCCGCGGCCAGCAGGCCGTTGCCGATCAGGTTGGCGATGAATCCATCGGCATAGGACTGACCGAAGCGCTGCGCATAGCCCGGCCAGCCCGCACCGTAGGCGGGGAAGTTCTCCCCCTGTTCGATGCCAGCGAAGATCGCTGCTCCGGCGAAGGTGATCGGATCGATGTTGGAGCGCAATGCCAGATCGAGCTTTTGCCGCGCGCTCATGGGCGCGAAGTGATGGTCGTAGACCACGTAGAAATTGGGAATGACGCCCAGGATCCGCTGCTTGAGCTCGACGTTGATCTGCTGCTGCGCGATCTCGTGTTCGGAGGCGCCGCTGACCACGACGCTGGTGGTGGTATCGGCCAGCGTCAGTTCCACCGCGCCTAATTCGGCCACCTGGCCGGGCTGCAATACGCCGGTCACGGTGCGGCTGGTGAAGCCGGGCGCGGAAAGGGTGATGCTGAACGACCCTGCGGGAACATCGGCAAACTGGAACTGGCCGTTGTCGCCGGTGGTCTGCACAAGCGGCGCTGCGAGGCCGTTGGCGGAGAGCACGACTTTGGCGCCGCCGTATTCTTCCCCGTGGGCGCCTACGGCGGTTCCGGTGATGGCGCCGGTTGAAGCGGTATCCGGCTGGGCGGCAGCAGGAAAAGCAGCAAGCAGGATGGCGAGGAAGAGGACCAGCCGGTTGAGCTGCGATGGGCGCGCGGGCCGGAGGTGGGGAAGCATCATTGGCTGGAGTTGAGAAGCGAATCGACTACTCGTTGATTATAGCGGCAGCACAGGAGGACCCGCTGATTTCACCTCTGGGCGATGGCATCGGCGGCGTAGCGGCGCATGGTATAGGCCGGCACGACTCCTCTGACAATGTGCACCACATGGAAGGACGGCGAGATGTAGAAACTGGTGGGCAGCGCGGAGGGATCGCCGAAGGCTTTCTCGAGCGAGGGGGAATCCTGAGCGAGGAGGTAAGCAATTCCCTTCTGCCGCATCATGGCAGCGGCATGGGCATATTCGCTGGGGTCGGCGACAACGCCCACCACCACGAGCTTGCCGCGATTCTGGTCCTGAAGCTTCTGGAGCCAGGGAATCTCCAATCGGCAGGGCGGGCACCAGGGAGCCCAGAAGTTCAGCAGGATGTCTTTGCCCTGATAGGCGGCGGGCGGGATGGGATTGCCGTCGAGCCCCGTGAGCGTAAAG
>JAJZCY010000221.1 GCA_021828835.1 Acidobacteriota bacterium
TCAAGGTCTACGGCTCGGAGATGATGACTCTGGTCGCCGACGAGCTGGTGGCCACCATGGGCGGTTACGGTTACGTGGAGGAGTATGCGGCCGAGCGCTTCTACCGCGACGCCCGCATCAACAGGATCTTTGAGGGGACCAACGAGATCAATCGCCTCATCATCACCGGCTGGCTCATGAAGCGGGCCATGACGGGAAAGCTGCCGCTGCTCGCCGCCATCAAGCGCACCATGGACGAGGTCACGCAGCCGCCCTCGTTCGACACCGCCGATTCCAGCCAGCCGCTCGCCCGCGAAGCCGCCGTACTGGCGGCCGCGCGTAAGCTCACGCTGTTTGCCGCCGGAGTCGCCAGCCAGCGCTACATGACCGACCTCCAGAACCAGCAGGAGATCATGGCCGACCTGGCCGACATGATCACGCAGGTCTACGCACTCGACTCTGCCCTGCTCCGCGCCCGCAAACTGGCCGGTGCGGCACGCAACTCCGCCGCAGTTGCCGCCGCCATGACCGGATTGCTCGCCGACGAGGCCATCAGCACTGCCGAGCAATGCGCGCGCCGCGAGCTGGCCGCCTGCGCCGAGGGCGACATGCTGAGCACGCAGCTCGCCATCCTGCGCCGCCTGGCCCGCCATACGCCCGCGGACGCGGTTACCCTCAGCCAGTCCGCAGCCAAAGCCTGCCTCGCCGCCGGCAAGTACCCGCTGAGCTTTTAGAAAAAATGCGGAAAGACGTGCCTTCTCCCAGATCCCCGTGAGGGATCTGGGAGAGCACAATCCCTGGAGCACGCAGCACCAGGAAGGAACGCCCGAACCGCCTGGCGCGTAAGTACCCTCTGGTGCGCCGCGGGGGCTACGCCGCCCTGCGTCCCGCCTGCGATCCCACCCGCTCAATCACCGTCCGGTTGAACGCGGGAATGTCATCCGGCTTGCGGCTGAAGATGAACTGGCCGTCGGTGACGACCTCCTGATCCACCCAGTTGCCGCCGGCATTTTTGATATCGGTCTTCAGCGAAGGCCACGAGGTGACGGTCATGCCGCGCACCGCATCGGCTTCCACCAGCAGCCACGGGCCGTGGCAGATCGCCGCCACCGTCTTGCCCGACCGGCAGAAGGTCTTGGCAAACTCCACCGCCTTGGGGTTCATGCGCAGATGGTCGGGATTCATCACGCCGCCCGGCAATACCAGCGCGTCGAACTCCTCCGCCTTCGCCTGCTCCAGCGTCTGATCCACCTTCACCTTGTCGCCCCATTCGGTGTGATTCCAGCCCTTGATCTCGCCTGACTTGGGCGCAATCACCACGGTTTGCGCGCCCGCCTGATCCAGCGCCTTCTTCGGTTCCGTCAACTCCACCTGTTCAAAACCATCGGTCGCCAAAATGGCAATCTTCTTGCCCTGCAAACTTGAAGCCATAACAATCCTCCAGCCGAATTTGCCTGTTAGGACGCGCCGCCGGTGGGCGCGGGTTGCCGTGCTGGTCAGCAAGCGAACTCGCCCCGGAGCGCTCGCATCGAAGCGGAAAACGGGCTGGAGAACCTCGAGGTGAAGGAAGAGATGCAAAGACGCGAATTCCTGTCGGGCTCGGCCGCCGCTGCGGCTTTCCTGACTTCCAGCGCAGGCGCGCAGTCCAACTCCGCCGGGCAGCCGCAGCAAGCGCCCACCGAGGCCTCTTCGCGGCAGGCGGCCGCGCGCATTCCGCAGGTATCCGATCCCGGCGCGCGGCGCGGCGAGATGCTCTTCCGCCAGCTCGGCGCCACCGGGATTGAGGTCTCCGTCATCGGTCTCGGCGGCTTCCACATCGGCCAGCCCCAGCTCAGCGACAGCCAGGCCATCCAGCTGATTCACGAGGCGCTCGACCGCGGCATCAACTTTATGGACAACTCGTGGGATTACAACGAGGGCCGCAGCGAACGGATCATGGGCGAGGCGCTGGCGCAGGGCGGTTATCGGCAAAAGGCGTTCGTGATGACCAAGATCGACGGCCGCACCAAGCAGCTCGCCGCCGACCAGATCAACGACTCGCTCAAGCGCCTCAAGGTGGATCACATCGATCTGCTCCAGCACCACGAGGTCATCCGCTACGACGATCCGGACCGCATCTTCAACGAGGGCGGCGCAATGGAAGCGGTGGTCGCGGCCAGGCAGGCGGGCAAGATCCGCTTCATCGGCTTCACCGGGCACAAGGACCCGCACATCCATCTCTATATGCTGGAGGTGGCGCGCAAACACGGCTTCCACTTCGACACCGTGCAGATGCCCAATAACGTAATGGACGCGCACTTCCGCAGCTTTGGCCAACTGGTGGCGCCGCAGGCGCTCGCCGAGCATATCGGCATCCTGGGCATGAAGTGCTTCGGCGACAAGATCCTGCTCAAGAGCCAGCCGCTCGTCAGCGGAGCACTGACGCCCATCGAGTGCCTGCACTACTCGCTCAATGTGCCGGTGAGCGTGCAGATCACCGGCATCGACTCGGCGAAGATTCTCGACCAGGCCTTCGAGGCGGTGAAGACCTTCAAGCCGATGGGCGAGGAGGAAGTCGCCGCGCTGTTGGCAAAGAGCGAGTCCGCGGCCCTCAACGGGAAGTACGAGCTCTTCAAAACCACCGCCCACTTTGACTCGACGGCAATGCACCCCGACTGGCTGGGACCGGATGCCGATCCAGTGCAGCAGCTCGCACCCAAATAGCGGCAGCGAGTCCCTAACGAGGCGCGGACGCAGGGTATGAGGCCGCTAGCTGGGCGGTAACCCAATCGGTGAGGATGGCCTCGCTTCCAGGACAGGCAAGCGGCACGCCGTCGAGGACTGCGGCAACGAAGTTCTCGATCAGCGGCGCATGCACATTGTCGTGCGTCGGCAAAAGCTCTTCTCTGCCGCCATAGCGCAGCTCCGGACCGCTGAGAGGATCGAGATTCAACTCGCCCTCGCTGCCGATCACGCGGAACTGGTCGCGGGCCACCCGCGAGTTCCAGCGCACATCGACGACGGCATGAATGCCCACAGCATACTGGATCAGCACCGTAGCGGAGTCTTCCACCGAGTACTTGTGCAGACGGTTGGAGGTGATGCCGACTGCGCGGGATGGCGCACCGAAGAGAAAGTTGAGCGCATCGATGCGGTGCGAGCCGATGTCGTAGAGCGGGCCGCCGCCAGCGGCAGTGGGATCGAATAGCCAGTTCCGCGGCCATCCGGGGGTAAGCTCCAGCCATCCGTGACAGTTTGCCTCGGCCAGCACCGGCTCTCCGATGACACCTTCGCGGATGAGTTGCCGTGCGCGGATCAGCTTGGGAAAGAGCCTGCGGTAGTAGGAGACACCGAAGAGGCATCCCGCTTCATCGGCTGCGCGCACCACCGTCTGGGCTTCGGCAAAGCTTATCGCGGTGGGCTTTTCGCACAGCACGTGCTTGCCGGCGCGCAGGCCGGCGATGGTCTGCGCAGCGTGCAGGAAGACGGGCGAAGCGACGTAGACGGCATCGAAGCCGCCCGCATCGAGCGCCTCTTCCAGCGAAGAGTAGGCCTTGGCATCCGGGTAGTCCGCGGCCTTCGCCGGATCGCGGGTCACGATGGCCTGCAACGAAGAACGCGGGCTGGAAAGAATCGCCGGAATCACACGCCGGCGGGTAATGTCTCCGATCCCAATCACAAGCCAACGAAGCATGTCTGAAACCTTTCGCGATGCTGGATGCCACTCAAATTGTATCCGGGCGCGCGGGCGCTCCAGGTGCCCCCGGAGCCGTGAACATGAGTACACTGGATGGCGTCGGATTGCCGGTGCAGCAAAGCGGCGTCTGAGAAAGCACGGGGATGCGCATGGACCCGAAGGAAGCGCGGGCGCACGAGAAGAGCGGCGCGCAAGGAGCGCTGCTGGTGGTCAACTGCGGGCAGTTGGTCACTGTGGCCGGACCGGCGCAGGCACGCGCCGGCGCCGCATTGCGGGAGCTTGGGATTTGGCGCGACGCGGCGATGTACATCGAGAACGGCCGCATCGTTGACGTCGGAAGCTATGGCGCAGTGAAGACGCACATGCGGCCCGGCGCGGAGGAGATCGATGCGGGCGGGCGCGCGGTGCTGCCGGGCTTTGTGGATGCGCATACGCATCCGGTATTCGGCGGCAACCGCATCGGCGACTTTGAGAGGCGAGTCGCGGGCAGTACATACGAAGAGATTGCCGCAGCCGGCGGCGGGATCGCGTCCACGGTGCAGGCCACGCGCGAGGCCAGCGAAGAGGAGTTGCTGCGGGTTGCCGAGCACCATGCCCAATGGTTTTTGCGAGGCGGCACCACGACCATCGAAGCCAAATCGGGCTATGGTCTCAGCGAAGAATCGGAGCTGAAGCTGCTGCGGGTTTTGCGCGCGCTGGGCGAGCGTTCGCCGCTCGAGATCGTTCCTACCCTGCTGGCCGCGCACACGGTGCCCTCGGAGTTTCGGCAGAACCGTGCCGGCTACGTCCACTTGATCCTCAACCAGATCATTCCGGCGGTGGCGGAGCAATCGCTGGCGCGCTTCTGCGATGTCTTCTGCGACCAGCACGCCTTTACGGTAGAGGAGGCACGGACCATCCTGGCCGCGGCAAAGCAACACGGCCTGAGGCTGCGCGCGCACGTGGAGCAGTTTGCCATGGATGGCGGCGCGCGCATGGCGGCCGAGCTTGGTGCCGCCACCGCCGATCACCTGGAGTGCAGCGACGAAGCGGGTTTGGCCGCGCTGCGCCAGGCCGGCGTGCAGCCGGTGCTTCTGCCCGCCTCGGTGTTTGCGCTGGGCCGCGACGAGTACCCCAGGGCCCGCGCAATGATCGCCGCCGGCCTGGCGCCGGTGCTTGCATCGGATTTCAATCCCGGCTCGTCTCCGGTCACCTCGATGCCTTTCATCCTCTCGCTGGCTGCCCTCTATCTTCGGATGACGCCCGCGGAGGCGGTAGTCGCCGCCACCATCAACGCTGCCGCCAGCCTGGATTTAGCCCATGAGATCGGCTCGCTGGAGCCCGGCAAGCGCGCGAACTTTGTGATCCACGAGTGCGCGGACTATCGTGAGCTGGCGTACTATATCGCTGCTCCGGCGCGGCCGCGTGTTTTCGTCACGGGATGCGAAGTGGCTTTGAGGTGACTCGGCACACTAGAGCCTGTTATTAACTTTCCCGCGGGTGGCGCTGGGAGCCAATTTTTCTCAGTTCGAGGAGCAAGGAGCGACGAAGATCGGGAATCTTCGAGCGAGGAGCGACGAGGAAATGGGGAAAATTGGCCCCAGCCCTTCGGGTTGCGGTGCAAATCGGGCCATACTTCGTTGTCATCCTCGACGGTGGACCCGCCACAGCCTTCGGATTCCGCCTCGTCTGGACCGATTTTCGTCCGCAACGCCGCCCACGCGAAAGTTAATAACAGGCTCTAGACGCGGGGGTGCAACAGGAGTAAGTTTTCGCAGGTATGGGAACGGAGCGCGAGCGTGTGCTCCCGGCTTCGGTCCCGCTGGAGAATCGCCATGCCGACAAGCGCAGAAGCAAGCTCCGCAACACCTGAGACGCAGATGGACATGCGCCGCTTCGATCCTTCGCGCACCATTCGCGCGCCCCGCGGAACCACCCTGAGCTGCAAAAACTGGTTGAGCGAAGCCGCCTTCCGCATGATCCAGAACAACCTGGACCCCGAGGTGGCGGAGAATCCCGCCAGCCTGACGGTGTACGGCGGCATTGGCCGGGCTGCCCGCAATTGGGAGTGCTTCGACGAGATCCTGCGGCGGCTGAAAGAACTCGAACCGGACGAGACATTGCTGATCCAGTCGGGCAAGCCGGTGGGCGTGTTCAAGACCCATCCTGACGCGCCGCGGGTGCTGCTGGCCAACTCGAACCTGGTTCCGGCGTGGGCCACCTGGGAGCACTTCCACGAGCTCGACCGCAAGGGCCTGATCATGTTCGGGCAGATGACGGCCGGGAGCTGGATCTACATCGGCTCGCAGGGGATCGTGCAGGGCACCTACGAAACCTTTGCCGAAGCGGGCCGCAAACACTACGGCGGCGATCTGCGCGGGCGCTGGATTCTCACTGCGGGTCTGGGCGGCATGGGTGGCGCGCAGCCGCTGGCCGCAAGCTTCGCAGGCGCCGTTTCGCTGATCGTCGAGTGCCAGCAGTCGCGCATCGACTTCCGCCTGCGCTCCCGCTATCTGGACAAGCAGGCAGCCAGCCTCGATGAGGCGCTGGAACTGGTGAAGCAACACTGCGCGCGCAACGAGGCGGTCTCGATCGGCCTGCTGGGCAATGCCGCCGAGGTTGTGCCGGAGCTGGCGCGCCGCGCGCAGGCCGGCGGAGTGCGGCCCGATCTGGTAACCGATCAGACCTCGGCGCACGATCTCATCAATGGCTATCTGCCGCTGGGCTGGACGGTCGAGCAGTGGAAGCAGGCTGCGCAACAACCGGAGCGGCATCAACAATTGCGCCGCGCCGCCGCTGCTTCCTGCGCAGCGCATGTAACTGCCATGCTGGACTTCCAGCGCATGGGCGTGCCGGTCTTCGACTACGGCAACAACATTCGCCAGGTGGCGCTGGAACAGGGAGTGAGCCGCGCCTTCGATTTCCCCGGCTTCGTGCCCGCCTACATCCGGCCGTTGTTCTGCGAGGGCAAAGGGCCGTTCCGATGGGTTGCGCTCTCCGGCGATCCTGAAGACATTTACAAGACCGACGCCAAGCTCAAAGAGCTGTTCCCGGAGGAAGAGCACGTGCACCGCTGGCTGG
>JAJZCY010000009.1 GCA_021828835.1 Acidobacteriota bacterium
GGAGAAATGGTTGCCGTCATCGCCGCAAAGCCCATCGTGGTCCGGCTTGTAGGCGAGGTTTTTATGGATCTGCGTGGCCTGCTGCCGACGGCTGAGCAAAAACTCGAGATCCGGCGCAGGAATGGGCAGCGGCGTCCTGGGAAAGTAGAGGATGCTTCCGGATTCGAGCAGCGCACACCAGGAGCGCGCTCTTTCAAACGACGGTGGCAGGCCGTGGGCCAGCTCTGCCAGGGGGATGGCGTGTACCGGCATTGCTGCATCTTAGCAACTCCGAAGCGCGAGCAGAGCTAGGGAATCCCCGGGGGCTGTGGGGATTTTCAACCAGCGATACTCGGTCCGGGGTCCTCCCTACGGCCATCAGGAGATTGCCGACTGGCTGTAGGGTCCAGGCCTGATCGCCGACGGGGATTCCGGTTTACGGGGTTGCACCGGCTGGCACCAGCAGCGTGAGGGCGTCGGACACGACCTCGAGGCGCACCGGGGCAGAGCCAAGTACTTCGCCGTCGGCTTCGGCAAAAAGGCGGCCGCGGGATTCCCGCGGAGCGCGACATTCGACGCTGGACGCCTCCAGCAGTTGCACCGAGCCGTTGAAGCTATGCCGTCCCGCCAGCACGGCGAGGAGAAAACGCATGTACTGGAGCCGGCTGCGGGTGCGGAAGGCGATCAGGTGCAGGTGCGCATTGTGAAGAGTGGCTCCCGGCGCGAGTTGCCGAAGCGCTCCTCCAAAAGAACGAATACGGACTGCCAGCAGTTGCGACACCTCCAGGGTTTGCGTGACACCCGTGCCATTTTCCGCCACCCGCGCCTCAAACAAGGGGAAGGGATGGGTAGCCCAGATGCGCGTAGCTTCGAGTAAGTAAAGCAGATACCCCAGGCGGCGCTTCAGGCGCCAATCCATCCGGTACATCAGCAGAGCGTCGGGCCCGATGCCGGCCGCGACGACAAAGTAGCGCCAGGCCGGGGCCCCAGAACAGTCGGTGTAGTGGATGCGCCCCACCGGAATGCGAACGCGATCGGCCTCAAGCAGCTTTCGGGCGACCTGGGCGGGGGGGGCGATCAGCCCCAGATCTGCAGCCAGGGCATTGGCGGTTCCGAGGGGCAGCACGCCCAGCCCGATCTCAGTGCCGACCAGCGCCTGCGCCAGTTCGTGTACCGTGCCGTCGCCGCCGCAGGCGATGACCGCGTCACAGCCCTGCTCGACGGCCTCGCGGGCGCGCCCCGTGCCGGTACCCGGACCGCTGGTTTCGAGGATGATGACTTCCACCCCGGCTCCCTGCAGCGCCGTCGCGGCTTCGCGAATGGCGGCCTGGCGGCTTGCCGAATACTGTCCGGAAGCGGGGTTGTAGATAAGCGCCACGCGGCGCATCGTTGTCTTCACCTGGACTCGCTCGGAGGGCGGCTTCTCTGCCCGCCCTCATCTTCTCAGATGATCGCTTTCGCCTGCCTGTCACATGGTGAACGCCAGGTTAAGAGGCATTGCTCGAACCGGGAAAGGTACTGTTGCGCCGGCGCCAGCCCCATTACAGGTCGAGCGCCATCTTCGCGATGACGGCGAGCTGCATAAACGAAGTGCCCTCGTAGATCTTGCCGATTTTGGCATCGCGGTACAGCTTCTCCACCGGATAATCGCGCACGAAGCCCATGCCGCCAAAGACCTCCACCGCGAGACTGGCCACGCGCTCTGCGACCTGCGAGGAGAAGTACTTGCACATGGCGGCCTCCTTGCGGAAAGACAGGCCCGCATCCTTAAGCCGGGCGGCGTTATAGACCAGCAAACGCGCGGCCTCGATCTCGGTAGCCATCTCCGCAAGCTGGAACTGCATGGCCTGGAACTCCACCAGGGGCTTGCCGAACTGCTTGCGCTCCTTGGCATATCTGGCGGCATGTCCCCAGGCGCCCTCGGCGAGGCCGAGCATCTGCGCGCCAATCCCGATGCGGCCCTCGTTCAGCGTCTCGATAGCAATCTTGTAGCCCCGCCCCACCTCGCCTAGCACCTGGGAAGCGGGCACCTCGCATCCATCCAGGATCAGCTCACAGGTGGAGGAGGCGCGGATGCCGAGCTTGTCCTCCTTGCGGCCGATGGTGAAGCCGGGCGTGTCCTTCTCCACCAGGAAAGCCGTGATGCCCTTGTAACCGGCGGCCGGATCGGCGTTGGCGAAGATGATGAAGACGCCTGATTCCCGGGAGTTGGTGATCCAGAGTTTGCGGCCGTTGAGAATCCAGGTGTTGCCGCGGGACTCAGCGCGGGTCTGCAACGCAAAAGCATCGGATCCCGAGCCCGCCTCGCTCAAGGCGTAAGCGCCGGCGTACTCGGAGGCGAGCCGCGGCAGATACGTTCGCTTCTGCGCCTCAGCACCCCAGCGCACGAGCGCGTTGATCACGAGCGTGTTCTGCACATCCACAAGCACCGCCACCGCGGGATCTACGGCCGACAACATCTCGATCGCCAGCACCGAATCAAAGAAAGTGCCGCCGCTGCCGCCGTATTCCTCCGGGACCGCAATGCCCATCAGGCCCATCTCGAAGAGACGCCGCAGCAGCGCGGGGTCGAAGTGCTGCTCTTCATCCATGCGCCGCACCAGCGGAGCGATCTCCTGCTCGGCGAACTGGCGGACGGTGTCGCGGAAGAATTTCTCTTCCTGGCTAAGCTCGGTAAGAGGCGGTAGCTGCGCGATTTGCTCCAAGATTGGAGGCCCTCCAACGACCTGGAGTATTATGACAGATGCTTTTTCTGGTCTTGAACATGTTCTTACGAAATCTGAGGGACGAAGATGCAGATTCGCGATCATACCTTTGTAGTGACCGGCGCCGCCTCCGGGCTGGGCGCGGCCGTGGCGCGCATGATTATTGCCGAGGACGGTGATGTAGTCGCTGCCGACCTGAACTGGGACGCGGGCCAGGCGCTGGTGCGTGAGCTGGGTGTGCGCGCGCAGTTTGCCTCCTGCGATGTGACGCGGGAGGAAGACGGGCGGGCGGCAGTCCAGCTCGCGCTGGACAAGTTCGGCAGGCTGCATGGGCTGGTGAACTGCGCCGGGATCGCTCCGGCGGCCAAAGTGCTGGGCCGCGAAGGACCGCATCCCCTGGACCTGTTCACCAAGGTGGTCCATGTGAACCTGATCGGCACGTTCAACATGCTGCGGATTGCCGCTGAAGCCATTGCGCAGCAGGGTCCCGGCGAGGACGGCGAACGCGGGGTTATCGTGAACACCGCCTCCGTTGCCGCCTTCGAAGGGCAGATCGGCCAGGCAGCCTATTCGGCATCGAAGGGCGGCGTGGCGGCGCTGACGCTGCCGGTGGCGCGGGAACTGGCTCGCAGCGGCATCCGCGTGGTGACCATCGCGCCCGGCATCTTTGAGACGCCGATGATGGCCGGTTTTTCACCTGAGGTGCAGGAGTCGCTGGGCAAGAGCGTTCCCTTCCCGCAGCGGCTCGGCAAACCGGCGGAGTATGCGGCCCTGGTGAAGCACATCTGCGAGAACACCATGCTCAACGGCGAAACTATCCGGCTGGATGGCGCATTGCGCATGGGCGCCAAGTAACAGAAGTAGGGAACGACGGAACCGGCTATAAGCTGAGGGCTCATAGCCAGAAGCTGCCTTCAGGAGAACAGCATGTCTTCAACATCCGATCCGATTGTGATTGTGGGCGCGGCACGTACGCCGATGGGCGCCTTTCAGGGCGAATTGAAGTCCGCGACGGCTCCCGAGCTTGGCGCGACCGCAATTCGCGCGGCGCTGGAACGCGGAGGCGTTTCTCCGGAGCAGGTGGAAGAGGTGCTGATGGGCTGTGTGCTGCCCGCCGGCCAGGGCCAGGCCCCGGCACGGCAGGCGGCTCTGGGCGCAGGCTTGCGGCTCTCTGCTGCGTCGACGACCGTCAACAAAATGTGCGGTTCGGGAATGAAGGCGGTGATGCTGGCGCACGACACCCTGGTTGCCGGCAGCGCCTCCATCGCCGTAGCCGGCGGTATGGAGAGCATGACCAATGCTCCCTACTTGCTGGACCGCGCACGGGCCGGGTATCGAATGGGACACGGCCGCGTGCTCGACCACATGTTTCTGGACGGCCTCGAAGACGCGTACGACAAGGGCCGGCTGATGGGCACCTTCGCCGAGGATTGCGCCCAATGCTGCTCGTTCACGCGCGAACAGCAGGATGCCTTTGCCACCGAGTCGCTGCGCCGCGCGCGCCGCGCCTCGGAAGACGGCACCTTCGCCGCGGAGATTGCGCCCGTCGCGGTGAAGACCGGCAAGACCGAGCAGATCGTCGAGCGCGATGAGACTCCTTTCAAGGCCAATCCCGAAAAGATCCCCACGCTCAAGCCGGCCTTTCGCGAGGGCGGCACAGTGACGGCGGCCAACTCCAGCTCGATCTCCGACGGTGCGGCCGCGCTGGTGCTGATGCGGCGCTCGCAGGCCGACAAGATGGGACTGCGGCCGCTGGCGACCATTGTGAGCCACGCCAGCTTCGCGCAGGCGCCGAACCTCTTCACCACCGCGCCCATCGGCGCGCTCAAGGCACTCGTGGAACGCACCGGCTGGCCCCTGGACAAGGTTGATCTCTTCGAAATCAACGAAGCCTTTGCAGTGGTTTCGATGGCGGCGATGAAGGATCTCGGATTGCCCGCGGAGAAGGTGAACGTGCACGGCGGGGCTACGGCGCTGGGGCATCCCATCGGCGCGTCAGGCGCGCGGATTCTGGTGACGCTGCTGAACGCAATGCAGAAATACGACGCGCGGCGGGGGATGGCAGCATTGTGCATCGGCGGCGGCGAGGCCACGGCGATGGCGGTGGAGCGGGCCGGATAAATACGGGAAACAGCAAACAGCTTTGTAGATAGATGAGATGCAACGAATAAAGATTTCCCCACCTTCGCCGCGATCGAGCCGCGGCGAAGGTGGAGCACCGGATTGAAAATCGGTTGAGTCAGGGTTGAACGACGCCGTGGCGGATGGCATAGCGCACCACGCCGGCGGTTTCGTGAATGCCGAGCTTTTCCATGATGCGGCTGCGGTAGGTCTCCACCGTCTTTACGCTGATCTCGAGCAGCGCGGCAATCTCTTTCGTCGTCTTGCTTTCGGCGATGAGTTGCAGCACCTGGCGCTCGCGGGGCGTGAGAGGATCCTCCGGCAGCTCGGACTTGTTCTGGTAGGCTTCCACAGCGGCCTGCGTCACCTCAGGGCTAAAGTAGCTGCCGCCGCGCGCGGTTTCGCGCACGGCATGCACCAGTTCTTCGCCGCTGCGGGTTTTCATGACAAAGCCGCGGGTTCCGGCGCGCAGTCCCTCAAGGATGAACTGCCGCTCGGTATGCATGGTGAGCATGATGGTTCGGGTTGCGGGTGAGACGCGGCGAATTTCGCGTGCCGCGTCAATTCCGTTCAGGAAGGGCATTGATAAATCCAGAACGGCGACGTCGGGGTGCACTTTCTCGGCCCATTCCACGGCTTCGCGGCCGTTCGAGGCTTCCGCCACGACCTTGAATCCTTCGCGTTCGAGGATGGCTCGCAGCCCGTCACGCACCACTGGATGGTCGTCGGCGAGGAGTATCTGAATCGGCATGTTCCACCTGTTGCAAGGGCGCAGTGATCTCTAACCGCGTTCCACGCCCCTCGGCAGATTGGATGCGGAGTTTGCCCCCGAGGGCACTCAGGCGTTCCCGGATTCCCAACAGGCCCAATCCCGGTCGGCCGGAGTTGACGGTGGAAGCCGGGTCGAACCCGACTCCGTTGTCGGCGACCAGGCAGCGGACGATGTCCCCTTTCTTGCTGATCGAGATCCGGACCTTGGTGGCGCGGGCATGGCGGCGCACGTTGGTGAGCGCCTCCTGGACAATGCGGTAGAAGGCCAGCGACAGCTTGGGGGCGAGCTTGCCGTGCAGCTTGGATTCCACGGTGATGTGCAGGCCGGCGCGCTGCCCAAAGTTGGCGGCCAGGAACTCCAGCGCAGGCACCAGGCCCAGATGGTCGAGCATGGCCGGGCGCAACTCGTGAGAAAGGTCGCGGATGCGCTCTTCTACCAGCGCGAGCAGAGCCTTCACGCCCGTCATCTTGGCTTGGACCTGGGGCGGCAGCTCGCGGGTCGCTTCGTCCAGGCTCAGGTGGACGGCGACCATGAGCTGTCCTGCATCGTCATGCAGCGCGAGTGCAATGCGCTGCACCTCCTCTTCCAGAGTGTCATTGAGCCTGCGCAGCGCAGTGTTGGCTTCGCCGATGGCGCGGTGCGTCATCTCGAAGGGCGACATACTCTCCGCGAAGAACTGCCCGGCCTTGACAATGGGTTCGGAGGATAGGTGCGACTTGTCTGCGCCGAGCAGCGAGGCCAGCGCCGCGTGATGGAGGTCCACCATCTGCAGGACGCCGCTGCCGCCGGTGAGGCCCTGGCGCCCCAGTTCGTAAGCGTCCTGAAGTGGAGCTTCGCCGCCGCCGGTCAGATACTTGCCCAGCGCGCCCGCATACAAGCCGCCGAATTCGTCCAGCAAAGAGCCCGATTCGCTCATGGGCTGACCCTGGCCACCCGGACTAGAGTGGCCATCATGGGAGCAGTGCGAAGATTCCGGCCGCCGCTCCCCGGCTTCTTCCTTTCAGTTGGATTTCCATTTCTTGACCGTGACAGTAGTTCCCTGGCGCAGCTTGGAGGTGACTTCGAATTCATCCATGATGCGTTTGACCCCGGGCAGCCCCAGGCCCAGCCCCCGCGAGGTAGAGTAGCCATCCTGCAGCGCGCTGCGGACGTCGCGAATACCGGGGCCGTGGTCAACGGCGGTGATGACGATGCCGGTTGCGCCCATGGGATGGTCTTCACCCACGCAGATCTCTCCGTGGCCCGCGTAAAGCACGATATTGCGCGAGAGCTCGGAGATGGCTGTGGCGATCAGGGTGCAGTCGATGGAGGAGAAACCGAGGCGGCGCGCCAACTCGCGACCGTGGCGCCGGGCTTCAAGAATGTCGGCATTGGAGCGGATCAGGATGCGCACCTGGCCGTGACCGGCGGGCCCCGGACTTAATGGCCGCGCGAGAGGCGCAGCCCGCTTGTGGTCTGCGCGCCGCTTCGTCAGCGAGCGCACCTTGGGCGCGGTAGTGTTTGCGACCGGGCCCTGGCTCTCAATCATCCACTGCTTATTCAAGTGAAGACTCTACCCTGGGCCCCACGCTCTCAATGGGGAGCCCGTGCTCGATGTTTCAGATAAGCAAGGCCTGCGGCGCGATCATGGACTGTCGGCACGGCCTCCAGATCGAGGCCAAACCTTGCAACGGCAACTGCTACATCTGGTTGGATGCCGGCAATCACCATCTCGGTGCCGCGGCTGCGCATTTTCGACGCCATGTCGCAGAAGGTGCGGGTAGCAAAAGAATCCACGACATCAAGTGCCCCGATCTCGAGAACCACCCCTTTGGGATGGATCTGCCGGACCTGGTTCAGTAGGGCGTCGTGGAGACGCGTCAGATCGTCGTCAACCAAGGCAGATTGGACGGAGGCGATCAGGTAGGAGCCCTGTTTAAGAATTGGAACTTCCATAAGCGCTCTCTTGATAGCCGGCTTGGCGGTTGTTCCCCCACAGCCGGGTTGCAGGAAACAAATTGCAGGTTCAGCCGGCTTGCAGCACGCGGAGCAGGCTTGCACCGCAGGGCTCCGGAAGAATGCGTGGCATTCCAGACCGTCGCGGCGCGGGCGGTGGAATCCTTCGGCACCCGCAGAGCGGTGGTCGAAGGGCGGAAGAAAACAACGGTTCTTCTAATCTGAAAACCGGCGCAAGCTGCGCACAATCAGGTTGGATGCCTACAAAGCCTGTAAGGTAAAACCCTGATCAACTGGCGGCCGGCAGGGTTCGGTCCATGGTGAGCACCTTCGCGGTTCCGCCCGAAGACGAAGAAGCTGCGGCGGTGGCCCGAGGGGCGGGATGCGCGATTTCGAAGCGATTCTCATCGCGCGCGTGACCAGCCTCGATGCGATAGGCACGTACCTTGTAGTGCAAGCTGCGCAGGCTGATGCGCAGCAGGCGGGCTGCCTTCTGTTTATTCCCGCCGGTGCGTTCCAGCGCCTGTAGGATGGCGGCGCGCTCAGCGTCCTTCTTGATGTCGTGCATCAGAGACTTCAGGTCAAGGCCTCCGCCACGCAGAGGCACGGTGATATGGATGGAAGAGTCGTTGGGAGAGGCGGAGGGCGTGGATTTCGCCCCCTGATCGAGCTGATCCAGCACCGCGCTCTCCTCACCGAGCACCAGGCAGCGCTTGACAAAGTTCTCGAGCTCGCGGAGATTGCCCGGCCAGGAGTAACTGGAACACGCGTCGAGCATGCGGCTGGTGACGGGCAGACGGGGACGCAGGAAGGCCGCGGCCCAGTTTTCCATAAGCTGATTGAGGAGCTGCGGCAGATCTTCAAGGCGCTCGCGCAGCGGCGGCACGCGCAGGGTGAAGACATTCAAGCGGTAGTAGAGGTCCGGCCGCAGCGCTCCGCTTGCGACGGCTTCGCGAATGTCCTCACTGGTGGCGGCGATCAGGCGCGCAGGACGGGTGAGGCCTGGAGCCTTCCCTGGCAGCGGAGAATCGCCTTCGCCGAGGGCTTCCATCAACCGCACCTGTGTGGAAACGGGCATCTCACTAATCTTGTCTAAAAGCAGGGTGCACTCTGAACTCACCTCAAGCAGCCCGCGCGAAGCGCAGGCTGCCTCCTCGGATTCGGCGGTACGGTAACCGAAGAGGGTGCACTCCAGCAGTTCCGCGGGTTGCGCGGCGCAACTCACCTTGAGAAATTTTCCGGATCGGCTGGAGAACTTATGGATCGCGCGGGCTATAAGTTCCTTGCCCGTTCCGCTCTCGCCGACCAGAAGAACAGGGGTATCGATCTCGGCGACCTGTTCGATTTGGCGCCGCAGTTCGCGCATCGCCGGGCTGACCGCAGCGAGGCAATAGCCGTTCTCCATCACCTCCGCTCCACGTCCTTGCCCCGGCGCCAGCACCTCGGAAGGCGGGGCCTCGACGGCAGCCAAGAGGCTGGTGGGCAGCCTGGTCGCGCGGAATTGGCTGGGCGTATCCGCCCTTTTCTCTGCCAAAGATCCTGAACGATGCATGCAATCCCTCCTTGCAAATAGGCCCCGGTATTGCCACCCACGAGAATAGCGCCTTGATTGAAAAACGCAATTCGGCAGAACCCGGCCCAGTCAGACCGGAAATCCCCCACGACACAATTGCAGAATCGGACGGCCGCTCACGTAAGGCGCCGGGTGGGCGACACGTCGAGGAGATCTGCTCAATGGCAGAACACCTCTAGACGCGGGGATGCGATTTTGAGGAGGTTGGATGCTTCAAGCTGCGGCATCAGGCTGGGCTCGCTGTGCCTGCTGCCGCATCTCGTCCACCTGCAATCGCCGCTCGATGGCCGCGGCTTCGACCTCGCTGTTGATCTCGCCGCCCAGCAACAAGGTAAGCCCGGTGATGTAAAACCATGTGAGCAGGATGATGACGGCTCCCAGCGAGCCATAGGTCATGGAATAGTTGTTGAAGTAGTAGAGGTAGAGACGCAGTCCGAGCGAAGCCAGCACCCAGCCAAGCATGCCCAGGGTCGACCCCGGCGTGAGCCAGCGCCAGCGCCTCTTGCGCCAGTCCGGAGCCCAGTAGTACACCACCGCAAAGTCCAGCAGGATAAGCGCTGCGGCGATCGCCCAGGCCAGGATGCGGATGCCGACTGCCGCGAAGAATCCCACCAGCGCATTCGAGAGGTGGTTCTCAAAGTACGTGGCGACAAAATCGCTGCCGAACATGCAGCCCAGCGCGATGGTTGTGATGGCGGCAAGCAAAAAGGTGAGACCGATTGCCTTGACCCGCGCGCCGAGGTAGGAGCGGGTGTCCGGGATCTTGTAGACGTCGTTGAGGGTGTCCTGAATGGCGGAGACGCCGACCGAGGCCGACCAGATAGCACCGAGTAGCCCGAAGGTGATCTTGCCGGAGGAGGCATTGGCGGCGGTCTGGTTGAAGGTGTGCATCACCATACCCATGGCGGAGTGGGGTACGACCAGCGCCAGGTTGCCGAGCAGCTTGCCATAGATAGGGTGGGCGGAGCGGGCGATGACTCCAAAAATCGAGGCGGCGCAGAACAGCGCCGGGAAGAGGGCAAAGAAGAAGTAGAATCCGAGCTCCGCGGCACGCCCGGGCACACGGTCATCCATCATGGCTTTGCCCACTCGTTTGGCCATTTCTTTCCATGTGTAGCCGTTCAAAGACCACAGAGAGGGGAGAGGAGAATGCGAAACGATTCTCCATACCCGCCGCTCATCCGGATCCCTTTCGGTCTCCGCGTTATAGCTTGGAATGCCCACTGTGTCCCCGAATGACTCGTACTGTAGTCAGCGTGCTCGAGGTATGGATGCAGGGCGGCAATTGGCCGGTAGCCCGCGGCGGCAAGATCGAAGGTGGCGGCCGACGAAGGCTCGCAAAACTTCATTTACCGGTGAAGCATCTTAGCTCAAGGTGACATACGGCATCGATTCGTCTCCCGCCCTGCTTGATGTAAATCCCAGAAGGCGTACAGGAAGCCGGCCATGGACCACGCGGCTGTTGCGGGCCATGGCCTGGTTAGGAGCTGTTGCGCAGTGCGCGGTGCTGCTTTCGGGACAAACCGCGGCAAAGCCGGCCGACAGCTCCAGCAAAAAAGCGGTCGCTCGCAAGATGCCGGCCACTTCCCCGCTCACTCAGGAGATGCTCTCCTCCTATGAGGGGCAAAACGTCTCCGCTATTCACATCATTGGCCGGCCCGATCTCAATCCGCAGCAGTATGCGTCGGCAATGGTGCAGAAGGTGGGAAAGCCGTTCTCTAAAGCAAAAGTGGAAGCCACCGCGGCGGCCCTGAAGAAGGCCGGACACTTTCCCGAGGTACAGATTCGGGCGGAGCCGACAGCTAAAGGCGTGGAAGTGCAATTCGTCCTGGAGCCGGGCGACTACTTCGGCATCTTCTCCTTTCCCGGCGCGGAACGCTTTCCCTACGCGGAACTGATCCAGAGAGCCAACTACCCGCCCCAGAATCCGTTCAGCTCCTACGAGATCGAGGGGGATCGCAAGAGCCTGAAGACTTTTTTCCAGCGGGAAGGCTATTTCAATGCGCAGGTCCATCCTCACGTCCACCTGAATCCCGCCGACTCGATCGCCAACATCGAGTTTGCTACCCAGTTGAGGAAGCAGTCGAAGTTCGGGTCGGCCGTGGTGCAGGGAGCGCCGAAGAACGAGGATGCGCAGCTTGCCAGCAAACTCACCGGCATCATGGCGCGGCTGCACGGAGCCGGCATTCGCCCCGGCAAGGCTTACCACCACAGCACGATTGTGCGTGCGCGCCGCTACCTCCAAAAGCAGGTGATAGGAAAAGGCTATCTGGGCGCCAAAGTGAATGTCGACGGAGCCCAGTACGATTCCCAGGCCAACCGCGCCAACATCTACTTCACCGTGCATCCCGGAGTGCTTACGCACGTCCAGATCAACGGCGCACACCTGTGGAGTTGGGACAAGAAGGACCTGCTGCCGGTCTACCAGGGCATCGGAGTCGACCAGGAAGCCGTGCAGGAAGGCACCCAGGCCTTGATCTCCTATTTCCAGAAGAAGGGCTACTTTGATGTGAAGGTCAACGCCAAGCTGAATACCAGCCCCAGTGGCGACACCGTCATCTACAACATCACCAAAGAGAAGAAGCATGAAGTGACCGCGATCCACATCACCGGGAACACTCACCTTCCCGACTCCAAGCTGATGCCCAGCGTGGCGCTCCAGAAGAAGCATCTTTTCTCTCCGGGCGACTACAGCAATCAGCTCGTGCAGTCGAGTATTAAGAACCTGACCGGGATCTACAACTCGGAAGGATTCAGCAAGGCCAAGGTAACCGCGGCGGTACATCGCGCCGGCGATGACATTCAGGTGACCTTTCATGTGGTCGAAGGCCCCCAGAACATCGTCCATGCAGTAGCGATCGAGGGTGCCGAGACCTTCCCGGAGGCGCAGTTCGCGCCCAACGGGCTCAAGGTGCGGCCGGGGCAGCCCTATTCCGCACAGCACGTGGAAGAAGACCGCAACCAGATCATCGCCAACTATCTGAAGGCCGGCTATCTCAATATGAGTTTCCGCGAGACGGCATCGGAGGTTTCGAGCACCGAGCCGCATCAGATCAATGTTGTCTACCACATTGATGAGGGCCCGCGCGTCACCACCGGGAAGATCATCACCCTGGGGCGCAAGCGCACGGCGCGGAGAATCATTCACAGCGAGACGACTGCGCTGCAGCCCGGGAAGCCGCTGCGCGAGCAGGACATGCTGACCGCGGGCAGCAAACTGTACGATCTGACCGGCGTGTTTGACTGGGCCGAGGTGGACCCCAGACGGCCAATCACCACCCAGACCAAGGAAGATGTTCTGGTAAAGGTGCACGAGGCGAAGAGGAACGAGTTCCAGTATGGCTTCGGCTTCGAAGTGATCGAACGCGGCGGCAGCATTCCCAGCGGAACCGTAGCGCTGCCCAATCTGCCGCCGGTCGGGCTGCCGCAGAACTTCACCACCAGCCAGCAAACGTTCTACGGCCCGCGGGGAACGGCGCAGTACACGCGCAACAATCTGCGTGGCAAAGGCGAGTCCATCACCGCGACCGCCTTCGCGGGCCGGCTCGACCAGCGCGGGGCTCTCTACTACATCGATCCCAACTTCCGCTGGACCCACTGGAAGGCCACCTCCTCGGTGAGCGTGGAGCGGGACGAAGAGAACCCGATCTTCTCCTCGCAAATGGAATCGGGCACCATGGAGTTGCAGCGGCCTATCGATCGCGCGCAGAAGAACATCGTGTTCTTCCGCTACCGCTTCAGCAAAACAGACCTGACCCGGGTGCTGATCCCGGCTCTGGTGCCCACCGAGGACCTGCATATCCACCTCTCGACCTTCGGCGCCAACTTCACCCGCGATACTCGCGACAATCCGCTGGACGAGCATCGCGGCATGCTGGGAACCCTCGAACTGGACATGAACTCAACCAAGTTGGGTTCCAGCGTCGACTTCGCCAAGCTGACGGGGCAGTATGCCTTTTATAAGGAGAAGATCCACCACATAGTGTGGGCCGACAGCATCCGCATTGGCCTGGCTCAGCCGTTCAGCCGCAGCTTTGTTCCGCTTAGCGAGGCGTTCTTTACCGGCGGTAGCAATACCCTGCGCGGGTTTCCGCTGGACGGCGCCGGACCGCAGCGCTCGGTGCAGGTGTGCAGCAGCGGCGCCAGCTCCGCATGCACCTTCATTCGTGTGCCGGCCGGCGGCAACGAACTGCTCATCCTGAACTCCGAGGCCCGCATTCCGCTTTCCGGCATCAAAAAGGGCCTGGGCTATGTGCTCTTTTACGACGGAGGCAATGTGTTCCCCAGCGTCGGGTTCCACGATTTCACCTCGCTCTATTCCAACAGCATAGGCTTCGGCTTGCGTTACGCCACCCCGGTGGGCCCTATCCGCTTTGACATCGGCCGCAATCTCAATCCGATCAGCGGCATCAGCGCGACCCAGTACTTCGTCACCATCGGGCAGGCATTTTGATGAGGGCCTTATGAATACAGCGCTTCGACTTCCCCCTCAACCCGACGGACCGGATCCGGGCAAACCTAAGAAGAAGCACCGCGGCTGGAGAATCCTCGGGTGGTCGGTTCTCGGCCTGATCTGCCTGCTGATCGCTGTGCTCGTGGCCTTGGGCGCAATGATCGACACGGATGGCCTGCACAAGGCGCTGCTGAGGTTCGCCGACCAGGAAGCCGCCAAAGCGCTGGGCGTAAACGTCCAAATCCAGAATTTCGTACTGCACTGGGGATCGCTGAGCCTGGACGTCTACGGGGTGAAGATCGCCGGCGCCGGAGATCACCCCAATCCGCCGCTGCTCCAGCTGCAGCACGCCGAAGTAGGCGTGCGCATCGTTTCCATCTTCAAACGCGAGTGGTACCTGAGCTCGCTGCGCCTCGACAAGCCGGTGGTCTGGATGTACGTGGACGCGAATGGCCACTCGAATCTGCCCACCTTCAAGAGCAGCAAAAGCAGCGGCAATAACAATATGCTTTTCACCCTCGGCGTCCGCCACGCAGTTCTGGACGGCGGCGAGGTGTACTACAACAGCGTGCCCAAGGCGATCGACGCCGACTTGCACAATCTGGATCTGCACGCAGCGTATGCTCCGGCGCAGCAGATGTACAGCGGAGAGATCGCCTACAACAACGGGCACCTGAAATACGGAGTCTACCGCCCGATTCCGCACGACATGTCGATGGCGTTCAAGCTTACGCCCACTACATTCCAGCTGAACCGCGCGCGGCTGGCGGTGGGCAATTCGACGGTGCTGCTGACCGCCGCGGTGAACCACTACCATCACGATCCAGCGATGCAGGTGGATTACCATGTGTCGCTGGATGGCACCCAGATGGCGCAGTTGCTGGGGAATCCGGCAATTCCGCAGGGCACGATCCGTGCGGCCGGGGCCATTCACTTCGACGACATTCCCGGGCAGCCGATGATGCGTACGCTGACGGTGAACGGTGACCTGAGCAGCAATCAGCTCCTCCTCAAGACCGCTGCGCGCACCGCGCAGATCTCGAACCTGACTGCGCACTACGCCGTTGCGAATGGCAATGCCGCGCTCCAGGACTTCCACGCTCAGGTACTGGGCGGCGACGTAGCGGCACAGGGCACCATGACGAACCTCGGCGCCAACAATTCACGGTCCGATTTCAGTGCGGCGTTGCACAACATCTCCCTGACACAGCTCAAGCAGATGGCGGGGAATCAGCCGGCCGTCCGATCCGTTGCGCTGGCGGGAACGCTCAATGCCACGGCCCATGCGACATGGGGCAAAACGATGCAGGACCTGGTGGCGCGCGTAGATGCCGGCATGAATGCGAAGGTAGCTGGAAAGCAGCAGGCCGCGGCGGGCAGTTCCGCAACGGTTCCTCTCGACAGCCAGATCCATGCCACCTATACGCGCGCCAACGGACGGCTGCAACTGACCCACAGCTATTTGAAGACCGCACAGACGACGCTGATGCTCAACGGGACGGTAGGCCGGAGTTCCAGCCTCGCCATCCGGCTCCAGGCGAACAATCTGAGCGCGCTGGGCAACGTGATGGATGCGTTGCGCACCCCCGCGCCGAATCAGCAGCCGCTGAACCTGGCGGGCACGGCCAGCTTCGTTGGCAACGTGACCGGCTCAACCTCTGCGCCGCATCTGACAGGGCAACTTGCCGCGCTCAATCTGCGGATCAACCAATCTTCCTGGAAATCCGTTCGTGCGGGCGTGGATGCCAGTCCCGACCATGCCACGTTGCAGAATGCCGTGATGATTCCAGCCACCAGGGGTCGCATCCAGGTCAACGCGCGGGCCGGGTTGACGAAGTGGAAGTTCAGCAAGCAGAGCCCGATCCAGGCGCAGGTGCAGGCTTCGCGCATCGACCTCGTCGACCTGACGCAGTTCATGACCACTCCGCCGCCTGTGACGGGCACGCTCTACAGCAATCTGAGCCTGCACGGCAGCATCGCCAGCCCGCAGGGCAACGGCAATCTCTCGCTGACGAAGATGACGGCGTACCAGCAGCCCATCAATTCGCTGGATATGAACTTCTCGGGGACCGGGAACCAAGCGCGGGCGAAGCTTACGGTTCGCATCCCGGCCGGCACCGTGCGCGCGAATGTAACGGTGCAGCCCAAGCAGCGCACCTATACAGCGCAAGTGACCTCTTCGGGAATCTCGCTCAACAAGGTGGCCGCGATCCAGAACCGCGGCCTGAAGGCAGAAGGTGTGATGCAGCTGCACGCCTCCGGCCAGGGCAGTTTCGCTAATCCGGAACTGGCGGCCACGGTCCAGATTCCCACGTTGACGGTCTCGAATCAGATCATTCACGCGGTGAACCTGCAGCTGAAGGTGGCAAACCACGTGGCCGACGCGGCGTTGAGCTCATCGGCGCTGAACACCTCCATCCAAGCCAAAGCCCACGTGGAGCTGACCGGCGACTACATGACCGACGCCACCCTCAAAACATCGGTGCTGAACCTGAAACCGCTGCTGGCGATCTACTCGCCCAGCCAGGTACAGAATATCAGCGGTCAGACGCAGATTCAGGCCACAGTTCACGGGCCGGCGAAGAACCTGAAGCAACTCGAGGCGCATTTCACGATTCCGGTTCTGAATCTGGCTTATCAAAACTCCATTCAGCTCGCCGAGGCCGCGCCCATCCGAGTGAACTACAAGAATGGCGTGCTGGACGTGCCGCAGGGCGGAATTCGCGGAACGGATACCAACCTGACCTTTGCAGCGCACGTGCCGACCGATCGCACCCAGCCCATGTCACTGCGCCTGGGTGGCACGGTGAACCTGCAAGTGGCCCAGCTCTTCAATCCGGACATTCACAGCGGCGGCGAGTTGCGGCTGAATATCGACTCGCACGGACCGATGGCCAACGGCAACATCGGCGGCGAAATCGATGTGGTGGATGCCAGCTTTGCGGAGGGCACCATGCCGGTTGGCCTGCAACATGGCAACGGGGTGCTCAAGCTGACTACGGACCGGCTCAACATCGCGAGCTTCGAAGGCACGGTGGGCGGTGGCAAGGTGCAGTTGCAGGGGGGCGTGACCTACCGTCCGCATCTTTCTTTCGACCTGGGCATGTCCGCGCGAGGCATTCGCATGCTCTATCCGCAGGGCCTGCGCGAAACCATCGGCGCCAATATTCACTTGGGCGGCACCACGACCAGTTCGCTGGTGGCGGGCACAGTGAACCTGACCGACCTGTCGTTCACGCCGGGATTCGACCTGACCAGCTTTGCCGGCGGGTTATCGGGCGGAGTGGCAGCGCCACCTTCGCAGGGCGGCATGGAGCAGAACATGCGCCTGAACCTGAATGTGCGCTCCACCAACAATATTGATCTGGTAAGCCGCCAACTCAGCGTCAATGGTGCGGCGAATCTGCAGGTCGTGGGCACCGCCGCGCAGCCGGTGATTCTGGGCCGGGTGATGCTGACCGGCGGCGATGTAATCCTGAACGGCAACCGTTTTTTACTCTCAGGGGGCACCATTCAGTTCGTCAATCCTTCGCAAACTGAGCCGGTGCTCAATCTGGGCCTCTCGACGACCATCCAGCAATACAACATCACCATGCACTTCCGCGGACCGGCACAGCAGATTCATGCCGACTACGCGTCGAACCCGGCCCTGCCCACAGCAGACATCATTCATCTGCTGGCCTTCGGAGATACCACCGAGGCTGCGGCCAATAACGTGACGCCGGCGAATCAGCAGGCGGAGTCGCTGGTGGCTTCGCAGGTGGCCAGCCAGGTGACGAGCCGCATCTCCAAGGTGGCCGGCATCTCGCAGCTCTCTGTGAGCCCGGTGCTGCAAGGAGGAACGCAGGAGGGGCCGCCGGGGGCAACCGTCACGGTCCGGCAGCGGGTCACCGGAAATCTGTTCATCACTTTTTCAACCAATGTGGCGTCCACGCAGGATCAGGTGATCCAGGGCGAATACAAGATTTCGCCGAAGGTTTCCTTTAGCGCAACCCGCGATCCAAATGGCGGCTTCGGCTTCGACACGCTGATCAAGCATTCATGGTGAGCAGTGCGGAGGGCCAAAAAGGAGAGCGGCACGCGAAGCGCGTGCCGCTCGTTTCACTAAGGGGAGGAAAGCTTTTCGCCCGCTTAGCGGGCCTTGGCCGTGCTCTTCTTTGCAGCCTTCTTGGCCGTGCTCTTCTTTGCAGCGGTTTTCTTTGCAGCCTTCTTCGCGGGGCTCTTCTTTGCAGCCGTCTTCTTTGCTGCCTTCTTCCGCGGAGCTGCCTTCTTCGCGGGTGCCGCCTTCTTGCTGGGTGCCTTTTTGCCTGTGGACTTCGTTGCCATTTGATTCTCCTCTGAGTTGTGTTTGCAACCAACCTCGCGCTGATTGACTAGCCCGATTGGATAAGTCATGGTTGCGACTGACAGGATAACGCGGCAGGGTGCAGGTTTGCACGATTTCTTCTCAGCGGCTGTATAGTGGTGCTAGATGCGGAAGGGACTCACAACCTTTCTGGTCCTGTTCTTCCTCCTTGGTCCGCTCGCAGCGGCGCTCCCGACCAGTCAAGATGCGCTTCTCCCGGCTTGTTGCCGGCGGAACGGAGCGCACCACTGTGCCATGAGCATGGCAATGGCGAGAAACATGGCGGCAGAAGCTTCGGACGCAGGACCTGCATTCAGCGCTCCCCTCACCTGCCCGATGTGTCCTCGCGCTGTGCTGGCGTTGTTGCCGGTCCCGCACGCAATGCTGACAGAGGCGGCCACACCGCCGGCTTTGCGTGGACAGAGAATTCAAAAAGTTGCGGGGCATCTCGCAACCCGCTCCGCGTTTACCGCGAGCCACGCGGGACGCGCTCCTCCTATCCACCTGCCGGCGAAAACTGCGTGAGTCCTGCTGCTTGCGGTCTTTGAAGAACGCTGGACCGCAGGTTTCTCTTGGCGGGCATGGGCCCGCTTTCACGCGGCCGTCTCCTCAACCGAGCTGACACCAGGTTTTCCGCACTTATACTTTTTCTGCGTTTCCCCTGTCTGTCCGCTTCACGCGCGAAGCAATGCGCGGGAGAATGGCTCGCGTGCCTTCCCCGGAGGTACGAATGTTTCGCAATGTTGTCCTCGCCTTTGCGGCGTTGCTTTTCGCCGCGCCTTGTGCCCGGGCCACGGTCTTTGCCGTGGTGCGCGGCATCGTGCACGATGCGGAGCACCGGCCAATTGCCGGCGCCCGCGTGACTCTGCAATCGGCAAACTCCGCCTTCGTGCTGCACGCGGTCACCAATACCGATGGCGCCTTCGATCTTCAGCAGGCCCCCATCGGGCTCTACCAAGTGACCATTATGGCGAAAGGCTTTCAGACGCTGAAGGAAGACCTGATGCTTGTCTCCGGAACCAACCCGGTGCTGCATTTTCCGCTGGAGGTGGGCGGAGGGACCAGCTCCGTGGTGGTGCAGGGGACCACGAGCACCATCGCGGATACCGTGACGCCGACCACGATGATCACGCGCAAGATGATCGAAGAGACGCCGGGCGCAGATCGCACCACCGCCATGGAGATGATCACCGATTACGTACCGGGCGCCTACATGACCCACGACATGCTGCACGTCCGCGGCGGACACCAGACCAGCTGGTTGATCGATGGCGTGGAGATTCCGAATACCAAGATCGGCGCGAACGTCGGTCCGCAGATCGATCCCAAGGACATTGATTCGCTGGAGACGCAGCGCGGCAGCTACTCGGCCAGCCTCGGCGACCGCACCTACGGAATGTTCAACGTTCTGCCGCGCAACGGATTCGAGTTCAACCGCAATGGCGAGTTGATGCTTTACGGGGGCAACTTGCAGACCGGTGAAGTGCAGGTCGCTTTCGGAAATCACTCGGAGAAGAGCGCGTGGTATGCCAGCGCCACCGGGTCGCGCGCGGCCTACGGGCTGGCCACCCCGGTGCCGGCGATCTATCACGACGCCACTAACTCCGAAAGCGGCTTTGTCTCCCTCATCCGCAACCAGACGCCGAAAGATCAGTTTCGCGTGGACGCGCAGATGCGGCAGGATTTCTTTCAGGTGCCCTACGATCCCAGCCAGACCGACTACGAGTGCGCCTCCGGCTACTACTGCTCCTGGGGCCTGCGCGATGGGCAGACCGAGCGGGATTCGTTCGTGATCGCCAACTGGGTGCATACCATCTCGCCGAAGGCGGAGTTCTCGGCGGCGCCTTTCTATCACTTCAACCAGGCCAACTACGATTCCCGGCCCACCGACTACCCGGCCGCGACCACCTGGCATGAGACTTCGAATTATGCCGGCATGCAGACGGATGCGCACCTCGAGGCGGGATGGAACAGCTTCTCCGCTGGAATGTATTCCTTCGTTCAAAGGGAGAGCGATCTCTTCGGGGTGGTGGTGAACAACGGGAACGGGTCATCGCTGCCGAACACAACATCCAACGCCAACGCAGGCCTGCTGGAGTTCTACCTGGACGATCACCTGCGGTTGGGCCGCTACGTGACGCTGCTCGGAGGAGAGCGCTTTTCCATCTACCGCGCCGAACTGAATGAGAGCGCGGTTTACCCGCGCATCGGCATGACGGTTCGGGTTCCAAAACTGAACTGGGTGTTTCGCGGATTCTACGGCCACTACTTTCAGCCGGCCCCGATCCAAACCGTCTCTTCTTCGGTGCTGAACTACGCCAGCAGCCAGCCGGCAGGCGAGAACACCTTCACGCCGCTGCCCTCCGAGCGGGATGAGGAACACCAATTCGGGGTCGCCATTCCCTACCGCGGATGGATGCTCGATATCGACAACTTCAAGACGCGGGTCAATAACTACCTCGATCACTCGAACCTGGGTGAGTCCAACATGTACTTTCCGATTGCGATTGACGGCGCCCTCATCCGCGGCTGGGAGCTGACGCTGCGTTCCCCGGAACTCGCCCGCCGCGGGCAGTTCCACCTGAGCTATTCGAATCAGATCGCCGAGGAGCGCGGCAACATCATCGGCGGCTTCACGTGCAGCAATCCCAAAGATCCCGCCTGCAACCTCGGCCCCAACTACTTTCCCCTGGATCACGATCAGCGCGACACTCTGAACGCGGGCTTTACGGTGAATTTGCCCACGCACACCTGGACGGCAAGCAATGTGTACTACGGCTCAGGATTCGCCAACGGCTTGGCGGGCTCCGGCTACGGTCCTTATCAGGGAAATTATCTTCCGGCGCACACCACCGTCGATCTCTCCGCCGGGCACAACTTCGGCGAGAACTGGACGCTGACCGGCAGCGTGGTAAACGTGGCCAACTACCGCGTGCTGCTCGACAACTCCATCACCGTGGGAGGCTTTCACTACGACGATCCGCGCATGATCAACGCGGAGCTTCGCTACCGCTTCCACTTCTAGGCCGTGCAGGCGTTGGGAAATGAGCGTGGGTCGGCAGACCGGCGCGACTATTTCCTTCCCAGGGAAGATTCTTCCACCGCATCGCGCCATCTCTCCAGAAAGTCGAGCAGTGCTTCCGGCGGCTTGAGCCATACATCGGCGGCGGTGTCGCGCAGCTCGGGGCGGACCAGAACGCTCAGTCCGCGGCCCTGCAAGGCGCGAAACGCCGCCTCGTCCGTGAGGTCGTCGCCGAGATAGGCAGCCGGTCCGCAATCGGCGCACTCGGACAGCAGAGTATCGACCGCGGCGCTCTTGTCGCGGCCGGCGCGCAGCTCCAGACCAGCCTCAAAAGGCAAGAGCCGGAAGCCCTGCCCATGCGCCAGCGGCTCAAAAAGAGCGCGCGTGCGCCGCTCGACCTCTGCGGCTTGCTGCGCCGACAGCCCGCGCCAGTGCATGACCGCTGCATTGGGTTTGGCCTCGTAAAGGCCGCCGAAGCTGTCCCCCGTAAGCTGCTCGTGCACTGCGCTGAGATTCCTCTGGACCGGATCGGGCAGGTGCTCGCGCTCATGCCGGCCATCGGGATGCAGCCGCTCAAACCCGTGCAGACCCCAGATCTCAATCGGCTCGCGGAGACCGAGCAGCGACCCAATCTCCGAGCCGGGACGGCCGGTCACGACCACCATCCGCGTGACCTGCTGATCCTGAATCTGCTGAAGCAGTTCGCGCGCGCCCGGCCAGGGCACGGCCTGGAAGCGATCCACGTGAAACGGCGCCAGCGTGCCATCGTAATCGAGCAGCAGGAGCGGGCGGCGTCCTGCTGCGAAGCCGCTGAAGAAGCGATTCAGAATTGGAGCTGTGTCGGCAGTCAAGGGTCCATCTGCAGTGTAGCGCGCTGCCGAGACTTCCCGAAGCTCTCGCCCAGGTTTCGCTTTAGGAAGCGCTCAGCCAGCCGATCATGCCGTCTTTTTTTGCAGCAGGTCCGAGGAGCCGAGCACGGTGCGAGTGACCCGCGCGATCGACAGGCCCTCTTCATGTTCCAGCCGCAGATCGCGCAGGTCGCCCAGAATGCTCGCGGCCCAGAGATAAACGTTGTGCTCCATTACCTGGCGGCGCATGCGGCGCATGCGGTCGCGGCGCTCATGGCGTCCCATCTGCAATCCGCGATGCATGGCTTCCGCCACGGCATCGGTGTCATAGGGATTCACGATCAGCGCGTCCTGAAGCTCCAGGGCGGCGCCGGTGAACTTGCTTAGGATCAGCACGCCATCCTCGTCGCTGCGCGCAGCCACGTACTCCTTGGAAACCAGGTTCATGCCGTCATGCAGCGAAGTGACCATGCAAAGATCGGCCACGTTGTACCAGCGGCGCAGCTCTCCGTGGGAGAGCTGGTCCTCAATCAGGACCACCGGCTTCCAATCGGAGGTGAGGAAGCGGTTGTTGATCTGCTCCACGAGTTCTTCCACGCGCACGCGCAGGTTGGCATAGCTGTGAATCCGGGTGCGGCTGGGTGCGGCAATCTGCACCAGCGTGAGCCGTCCCTGGTACCAGGGCCGCTCCTCCAGCAGGTGCTCAAAGGCGATCAGGCGCTCGACAATGCCCTTGGTGTAATCGAGACGATCCACACCCAGGGCGATCGCCTCGGCGCGAACTCCGAAGGGCGCCAGAAGCGCGTCTCGCTCCGCCGTCAACGCAGCTTCATGAGTGAGCGCATCGCGGCGTTCTTCCTGTTCGCGGATTGCGTCCTCACAGGCGACGCTGATGGGATACGGCCGCACGCTTGTGAGGTGGCCATGATGCCGGGTAGTGAGCTGGTCGTGGCTGGTGCGGGCCTCCAATACGTGATCCACCGTGGCCAGAAAGTTATGGCAGTGCAGCGGAATGTGGAAGCCGAGGAGGTCCGCACCCAAAAGCCCCTCCAGCAGTTCGGTCTGCCACGGGCAGATGCCGAAGGCCTCCGGATTGGGCCAGGGAATATGCCAGAAGAGCGCCACACGGGCATCGGGACGCACCCGCTTGACCATGCGCGGCAGCAGCGCGAAATGGTAGTCCTGGGCCAGAACGATAGGCTCGGGGCAGTCTTTCATCTCCGCCAGCAGGGCGCGGGCGAAACGCTCGTTGATCTCCTGGTAGCACTTCCAATCGGCGGCGCGGAAGATCGGACGGGTATGAGCCACGTGGCAGAGCGGCCACAGCCCCTCATTGGCGAAGCCGTCGTAGAAGCGCTGCTCTTCTTCTTCGGTGGTCCACACCCGGCGGAGGGTGTACTTGGGATCTTCGGGAGGAACTCGCAGATGATCGAATTCATCCACCGTGAGGGCGTCGGCTTCACCGCAGCCGTTGGCCACCCACACGCCGTCGCTGGCGCGCAGTACCGGTTCGAGCGCGGTGACCAGTCCGCTGGGTGGAACCACCCAGTCAATGTCCTGTCCGTGGCGCACGTGCATGTAAGGCTCGCGGTTCGAAACAACGAAGATGCGCCTCGCTTTTGCGTGGCTGCGGATGTGGACGGCAAGTTTTTCGGCCGTCCACCACTGATCACCCGATTGGCGCAAGCGAGCCTCGGTGATGGCGGCCGCGCGCGCGGCCTTCAGGCTCTGCGCGATATTCTCCACCTCACGCGCGATCGGCGAGATAAGTTCCATGTCTTCGCCGATCGGACCAACCGCCTTGGCATTGCCAGTGCGAATGTGGCGCAAACGCTCGGCGATTCGGCTCATCGGACGGGTCAGGAACCAGGTCAGCATTCCGCCGGTGATGGCGGTAATCAGAATCATGCAGGCGACGATAAGCCAGAAGCTTCGACGCCACACCGCGCCGGCGTCGGCGGTGATATAGCTGGCATCCGCGACCAGGGCCATGGTTCCTGCAACGCGGGTACCATCGTGGAGCGGGAATGTGTGTTCCAGCCAGCGCCAATGCCCGGTTTTCCCAAATTGAGTTTGTTCGTCGTCCTGCTGCACCGTGCGCTTGACGGGGTCGAGGTATAGCGCGTGCATGACGCTGGAAGGTCCCGAACTGGCAAGAAGATGACCTTGGGCGTCGTAGATTGCAAGGCCCAATGCACCCGTATCTCTGCGCAGGTCCCTGGTCAAGCCGGAAAGCGCGGAGGAGTTGCCGGACTGCAGAGAGGCCTCGACGTCCGACACGATGGTCAGGCCCATCCACTTGGTGCGATTGTCAAGTTCCTGACGCAGAACATGACGGTGCGAGAGCACATCAAAATACGTAAACGCGACGGAGACAATCGTCACGCTCGCAATCAGAGCCAGTATCAAACGAAGATGGAAGCGATGCACTGTTTTCACCCGGTCGAGCTCAATCCAAGTACTTGGATGCAGGCGCGCGACTCATCGCGCTTTGCATACAATGACCACCATGTAGTTTTTTTTCATATATTTGAAACCACCGAGCGCCCCGCATAGGGGGCGCACCGGCTTGCTGTCGGGGCGTCCCCGTCAGGTTCCCTCGCCAGGATCTCGGCGGGCGTACGGACCGTCATGCGCTATTCTGTCCTCATGTAGCTGCATCCATATATGCAGCTACATGAGGACTCCAGACCGGCCTGAGCCTATGGCGACAAACGCAATCGAACGTACCGCCAAGCAAATCGTGCTGAGCGTCCAGGAGTACTCGCTCTTCGCATCGCGGGCCGTTCTCAATCTCGTTCGCCCGCCCATTTACTGGACCGATTTTCTGCTCCAGTCCGATGTCATCGGCGTCGGCTCGGTGGCCATCGTGCTGCTGTCGGGCTTCTTTACCGGTGGTGTGCTGGCGCTGCAATCCGCGGCTACGCTGGCCGCCTTCGGAGCCACCGCAGTCACCGGCCAATTTGTCTCCCTGACCATGGTGCGCGAACTCGGTCCGGTGTTGACCGGAGTCATGGTCTCAGGGCGAAACGCGTCTTCAATGGCCAGTGAACTCGGCTCCATGGTAGTGACCGAACAGATAGACGCGATGCGCGCCCTGGGTGTCGATCCACTGCGCAAGCTGGTGACGCCGCGCATCTTCTCCAGCATCGTGATGCTGATGTTTCTCACCATTGTCGCGGATGCCTGTGGCATCCTCGGTGGCGGCGCGGTCACCGTCTTTCTGAATCATCAAAACGGGACGCAGTACTTCCACATGGCCTACGAGCGGCTGCGCTATCCCGACATCGTCCAGGGCACAGTAAAGCCGCTGTTCTTCGGCTATATCCTCAGCTCGATCGGATGCTTCTACGGGATGCGCACCACCGGCGGCACCCAGGGTGTGGGCCGCTCCACCATTTCGGCGGTGGTTGTGTCCTCGGTGCTCATCATCTTTGTGGACTTCCTCATCACCCATGTACTGCTTACCGTCTTTGGACTAGCATGAGCGCCGCGCCCGCTTCCCTCCCTGCGGCTTCAGAAGGTGCACCGGCGCCGGTGGTCGCGGTGCGCCATGCGACGGTCTCCTTCGGCGGATCGCCGGTGCTCGAGGACATCACTTTCTCCGTGGCGCCCGGCGAAACCCGCATCCTGCTGGGACCGGCCGGAGTAGGCAAAAGCGTGCTGCTGAAGCTGGTCAACGGCCTCATCCGCCCCGATCCCGGCACCGTGGAGCTCTTCGGAGAAGAGATCACCTCCATGCCGGAAGACCGGCTCTTTCCCCTTCGCGCCCGCACCGGAATGGTCTTTCAGGAGGGCGCGCTCTTCGATTCGCTCTCCGTGCGGGACAACGTAGCCTACCAACTGATCCAGGATCCGAATACTCCAGACCAGGAGATCGACGCGCGCGTCCGCGAGGCGCTCCGCTTCGTGGGTCTGGAGGAGACATTTTCGCTGTTTCCCGCGAGCCTCTCGGGCGGCATGCGGCGGCGTGTCGCCATCGCCCGCGCGCTCATCAACAACCCGGAGTTCCTGCTTTACGACTCTCCGACCGGCGGCCTGGATCCGGTCACCTCAACCACGATCATGGAACTGGTGATGCGCCAGCGCGACGCGCACGGCACACCATCCCTGCTGGTGACACACCGGCTTCAAGACGCTTTCATGCTCTGCACCCATCGCTTCGATGAGGAAAAGGGAGCCGCAGTGGCGCTGCCCAAAGGCGAGACCGTTCGCAACACCACGTTCCTGATGCTGGAGGAGGGCCGGCTGATCTTCGATGGCTCTCTCGAGGAGCTGGTGCACAGCGAAAATGCCTTCGTCCGCGAGTTCATTCAGTAGCGCGCCGGTCTTGCGCGGTGCTTATCTGCGGGCACGGGCTTGTCCGGTGTTCTTCCACAAGATGGCTGCAAGCAGCGCAATCCTGGAACTGAAGCGCATCAGGAAGACCCAGGCGTTGCCCAGGTTGGGATGCCGCAGGGTGATCTCATAGGCGTCGCTGCCCGCTTGCATCAGGAAGAAGATCGCGAAACCGAGAAAGAGCACATCCCGGGTCTCGCGCCAGAAGCGCAGAAAAAACAGCCCCGCCACCATCGAGAGTGCGGCGGCGCAGCCCACCAGAAACAGGTCGGCGGAGGGATGGGCCACCGGAGCCATCGGGATATGCAGCAGGGCGGCGGCCATCATCTGCTCTCCCATACCAGGCCGTACACCAGGATCGCGACCGCCAGCGCGGCCGATGCAGTGCGATAGGTGAAGAAATCAATGGAGGGAAATAGAACCAGGTCGGCGATCGCAAACAGGCTGCCGATGGTGAGGATCACAAAACAGATTCCACTCCACAGCAACAGTCTGCCGCGCGTGCGGAAATAGGCCCGCAGCAGCAGGAACGCGCAGAGCAGAGTAGTCAGAAACGTGAGAATGTTGAGCGTTTCCGTCATGATCCGGTTCTTCTTTGATATTGCAGGACGGGGGAGACGCTTTCAATGTACCATGCTCAAGCCTCGCGCACTTCCAGGCGAAGCGCTCGAGCCGCGATCGTGCGCGCCTTCGCAGCTTTCGATCCCCGTCTGGCAGCGTGACGAGCGTTGCCGCCCGACGCTAGTGCACCGACAGCAGCCGCGAAGCCTTTTGCAGCATGAGATCGGGATGGACGGGTTTCTCCAGGATCTCGAAGGGATGGCCCGATTGGGCGGCGGCGCTTGCCAGTTGCGCGGTGCTGGGGTTTCCAGAGAACAGCAGGATCTGGCAGGAGGGCCGGCGGCTGGCTAGTTCGATCGCCAGCTCAATACCGCTCATCTTAGGCAGTACCACGTCCAAAATCACCAGGGCCGGCTGCCAAGTAGCCATAATTTCAATAGCTTCCTCTGCCGAGTAGGTCGCGCGCGCCTCGTAACCGGCAATCGTAAAGATCGTGGCCAACGTGTCGGATGTCCACCGCTCGTCGTCTACGATCAGAACTTTTTGACCCTTGGAAGCCAGCATGGGTATACCTGAGGAGCAGCGAAATCATGCCGAATTGGTCTGGAAATTGTGCCCGGGGGATCGAGCTCTAGGTCGGACTTTGGCGCGAACCCAGGGGTGCGCAACTAGCTCATTATGCCAGGGGCAGGCTGTTTTCGTCCCGTTCTGCAACGCAGGTCCAGATGAAGCGTCACAAAATCTGCCTGATTCGCACGCATACGCCACCGCCAATTCCTGAGAAGAAATTCTCTTGAAATGCGTTGCCAGAAATCAGGATGGAGAAAAACAAGGAGGCCTACGCGATTTCAGCCAGCCGAAACATCGCTTACGGCCTCCTCAACAACGGCTTATTTCTGCCTGTGCTTCCACTCGTGGAGCAGCGCCAGCACCTCCTCGGCGTGACCCTCAGGCTTCACTTTGGGAAAGATGTGAATGAGCGTGCGGTCGGGGCCGATTAGAAACGTGGTCCGCTCGATACCCATTACCTTCTTGCCGTACATGTTCTTTTCCTTGAGCACGCCAAACTGGTTGCAGACCTTCTCATCGACATCGGCCAAGAGCGTGTAAGGCAGGTTGAACTTGGCCTTGAACTTCGCCTGGTCGCGGGGTGTGTCGCGGGAGATGCCGAGCACCACCGCGCCAGCATCTTGCAACTTCTGGAAGGTGTCGCGGAAGCCGCAGGCCTCGATGGTGCAGCCGGGGGTATCCGCACGGGGATAGAAGAAGAGGATAACGGGTTTGCCCGAGTAATCCGAGAGGCTGACGGTCTTCTCCTCGTCGGTCTGGAGCGTGAAATCGGCGACTTTCTCGTTGATTTCCATGGGAAGGACCTCGCAACTAGGATGATAGGCGATTTGGCCGCTGCACAGCGATTCTTTCCAGTGTGGCGGCCGTGCGTCTAATCTCGTAACGACGCCGGGATGCGGTGGGCAGCCGCATCCAAGGGAAAGCGCCGCGAAGAGTTACGGAGAGCACAATTTGCATGGTCAGGCCAATAATTCGCCCCGCAGGCTGGCTGCCTGGATAGCGGGCGTCCTCTGCTGCCTGGCTGCGCTGCCGGCAGTTGCCCAGTATCCAGGCCAGATCAGCACCAAGCCCAAGAACGTGCCGCCCCTGCGCGCGGTGGCCGTCATCGAGTGGACCGGAACCCTGAAGAAGCCGACCGCCAGCCGGGTGATTCCCATCAGCGTCTGGGATGGGACAACGCTTCAGGATGCCGGCATCTACCTGGCGCGGCCCGCGCCTCTCGCGCTGCAAAGCGAGACCGAATACGTGCTTCAGAAAGACGGCCGCGACGACGGCCTGTTCGACGTGAGCGAAGCCGCCAACCAGGGCGGCACTTGGATCGGCTTCGGCGAGTGGAAGCCCTTGCCCACCGGGCCCTCGCCCGCCGAGCTGGCCCGGGAGCGCGCCAATCGGGAGTTCGCAGCGGAGGACGCGGGCGATGAGGACGAGCCTGTCCTGCACCGCAAATATCATCCCGGCGATGCGCAATCCGCGGGCGGCAAAGCCGGAAAGACTGCCAACAACGCGCCCGCGCCCGATCCGGACCGCCCCCGGCTGGGCGGCGACGACACTACAAGCGGAAGCTCGACGACGGCGGACAACAATGCGCCGCCCCCCGATCCCGACCGGCCGCGCCTCAAGGCCGATGACAACTCCAAGCCGGCGAAGGCCCCTAGCTCCGGCGCCGGCCAGGACATGGCTCATGTGACGGATCTTCCCAACATCGCCGACCCCGACCGGCCCCGGCTGGCCTATGGCAAGCCGGCCGATTACCAGGGGCCGGCGGTCAAGCCGACGGTCATGGGGCTGCCCCCGGATATGCACCAGCAGGTCGGCATCTCCGACGTGCGCAAGATTCAGAACCACCCCTGGGACTACAGTTGGGCCAATCCGGCCGACGCCCTGAAGATGAAGACCGCTCTGGAACAGATCGCCCGCAAGGCGATGGGCCTCGACCAGCCCGCCGCTCAGGCGCCAGCCTCAAAGAGCAAGCGGACTTCGCGCACCCGCAAAGCGGCGGCCCCGCCTCCGCCCCCGGTTCCGCTCGAAGACGAGCAGTTCCGGGTGCTTGAGCTGACCTACGGCTCCGGCGCGACGATGGTCTTCTCCGCCCATACCAAGGGCGCCGGCGCCGCCGAGAAGTTCATCACCCTGATTGCCCAGCCCGATCTTTACGGCGGAGTCATGGTCCTCTATAAGAACCTCACGGACGCCGATCACCTGGACCTGACGCCCCGGATGCGGCTAGTGGATGCTGTCGATGCGGAAGGCGACAACCGGGGCGAGCTGCTCTTCGAGCTGCGCGGCAAGATCCAGCGCGAGTTCGCGCTGTTCCGCGTGGTGCGCGGCCAGGCCACCGAAATCTTCGTGACCAGTCCGCTGGGTCAGGGCCGGGCTGCCGCTGCCGAATAAGCGATTTCGGGGAGCCGCAAAGGCTCTACCGCCCGGTCGAATGCAGGTTGCAACACCAACCGGAGGCTCCCCGCCGCGCCCCTTGGCCGCCATTCCGGCCCGCATCAAAAATGGAAGGCCAAACGGCTCTCTGTGCAACCCTCCTATACAATGAGGTAACATGGTGGGTTTCCCGACACCTCCTGAAGGACTTCCGAACGAATGGCAACACCCGTAGCTTCCCCTTCCACCCAAACTGCCACCGACGTACTGACCTTTCCTGACCATCAGGAAGCAGAGACGCAGCCCCACAAGCCCCTGCACCCTGTGCATGCAGTCCCCGCGCGCGAGCAGATTCGCATGGGCCGCTCGGTCACGGTCAAGGAAGGACTGAATACCGGCACGCTCGCCATCATCATCCTCTTCCACCTGGGAGCAGCCGCCGCGCTGTTCTTCTTCAGCTGGGAGCGGTTGCTGGTGATGTCGATTCTGTATGTGCTGGCCATTAACGTGGGTATCGGCATGTGCTATCACCGCCTGCTGACACACCGCGGCTACCAGGTGCCAAAGTGGATTGAGTACGCCATGACCGTCTGCGCCACTCTCGCGCTCGAGGGCGGACCGATCTTCTGGGTGTCCACGCATCGCGTGCACCATCAGCTCAGCGACCAGCAGGGCGATCCGCACACACCGCGCGAAGGCGCCTGGTGGGCGCACACCGGCTGGATCTTCTTCGGCGAGGCTCTGCATTCGCAGCCGGCCGCGCTCAGCCGCTACTCGCCCGACCTGGCCCGCGACCGCTTCCATGTGTGGCTGAGCAAGTGGCACTGGGTACCGATGGTCATCAGCGGCCTGCTGCTGGTGGGTCTGGGCTGGGCCTTCGGCGGCCCGGTCAACGCGCTGGGCATGCTGCTGTGGGGCGTTTTCCTTCGTGTCACGCTCGGCCTGCACGCCACCTGGCTGGTGAACTCGGCCACGCACCTTTGGGGCAGCCGCCGCTTCCAGACGCGCGACGACTCGCGCAATAGCTGGTGGGTGGCGCTGTTGACGGGCGGCGAAGGCTGGCATAACAATCACCACGCTCACCCTGTGAGCGCCCGCCACGGTCTCACCTGGTACGAGGTCGACCCCAACTTCTGGGGCATCTGGATCCTCGCCAAGCTCGGCCTGGCCAAGAAGATCCAGGTGGCCAAGTTCGACCCCGCCAACCCCAAGCCGGCAGGAGTATAGCGGCAGGGAAGTCGGCACCAGGAGAAACAGCAAACCAGGAAAGTAAAAGCCCTCGCCAGCTGGCGAGGGCTTTTACTTTTGGGTCCACAAGGCCGGTTGTACGGAGTCGGGCAACCGTCGCCCGGAGGCTATTGCATCTGGATGGCTGTCACTTCAAGCTCCATCGACCCCTTGCTGTCCAGGGAGTCGGATTTGAAGACGACGGTGGGCTTCCCAACCGGGACCAGGACATCGCCGGTCCAGACATTCTGGCGGAGAACTGGCTCGGAGACCCCTGCCACCACTCTGGGCGTCTCCATACTGCTGACTTCCGCGTGGAGATTAAAGGCAAGATGGTTTCCGTCTTCATGAATGTCGCTGGCGGTAATTTTTGTTCCGATGTCGATGTACTGGAATTGATCCCCGCCGGTGCGAATGGGTATCTTGGAGCCAACCGTGACAGAACTGTTGCGCCTTCCCACAGCGTTGGCTGTAGTGCTGAACGAGCGGCTGTTCACCGGCTTGCCCGCTGAATCGAGCTCTTCGAGAACATAATCGAGGCGATAGAAATGGCCGGGCTGGGCGGCATCGGCGCGGTGGGCAGAATCCGCAGCTTTCGGCCCTTGCTGGGCAGGCGTGGAAACCGCGAATACCGGGACCAGCGCGAGAAGAGCAAAGCAGACGGCAAGTTTGCGCATAAGGTTCTCCTTAGTTCGTGTTCGTGCCTTCATTGAGCGCATCGAGAGAAAGAGCATGAACCGACGCGAGAGGCAGCGGAACCTGCCCCTGCTCCGATTCGGCAAGAGCTTGCTGGGCCGCGGGCGGCGCATGCGCAACGTAATCGGCAAGCGCGCGCTCCTGCGGGGTCGGCGGGGTGGGAGTTGGGAAGACATCGAGCTTAGGAAGCCGGCGGAAGACAAAGCGCGCCCGGCGCTGTACCAGGGAGGTGAATGCCGCATCCTCAGCGCTCACGAGGCCTTCCCCATCTCGCATCTGCGGCCAGACCATTCCCCTCGAGGTGCAAGCATCCCCAACCATCCTCGCTCCTGTTACACACGCTAAGACGAGCAGACGTTTGCAGGTGTTCAGATATTTTAAGGATTCTTGCTAATGCGGAATGGAAATTTGGGAGCGAGCGCCCGGATAGCTGCGCGCTCTCAGGGGCGTAGCCACAGATCGGCCGTCCTAGCTCTCAAACGGCTGTTGTCCTTCCCTACCGCGTTGGCAGCGGATGGTTGGGAGGATGCCCTGCGGGAGGCAGCGGCCGGATCTTGCCGCCGTTGGCCCAGCTCAGGGCCACAAACCAGCCGATGATCGTCCAGCCCAGCAGAACATTGACCACCACGATCCAAACACAGGACTGACAGCCGCGATAAATGGCGACGATGGTGGGCAGCAGGTAGATCCCGAGCATCACCAGGGCCATCAGGAAATTCACCGGGGCCAGCAGGTTTTCTACGTGCTCCGCGAGCCCGACCAGGAGGAGCAGCAGCGCCAGAAAGCCAAAACCTGCAATCATGATCAGGCGGAACAGCTTGCTTTCCATCGTCCACCTCCCCAATTGCGCCCCTAGTCTAGCCCCGAACCGGAGCGCGCGCAAGGATGCAGGCGACACGCGACCGGTCCGCGCTCCGATCGAGAAATGCGCGGCGCGAAAACGGTTTTCCACATGACGGCTTGGTGACAACTTGATCGCTCGGTAGTCAAAACCCGTGTTCTGAGATGATTACCGTCAACGCGCTCACACGCAGGTATTCCCATACCGTTGCCGTCGATCAAATCTCATTTTCGGTCGAGAAGGGCCAGATCGTCGGCTTTCTGGGCCCAAATGGCGCCGGCAAAACCACCACCATGCGGATGCTCACCTGCTTCCTGCCGCCCACCTCGGGCACCGCCCAGGTCGCAGGCTACGACATCCTCGAGCAGTCGCTCGAGGTCCGCAAGCGCATCGGCTATCTGCCCGAGACGCCTCCTCTCTATACCGACATGGAGACGGCCGAGTACCTGCGCTTCGCCGGCCGACTGAAGGGCATGTCGGGCCAGGAGCTGGACGGGCGCATCGAGTACGTGCTGGGCCGCTGCTCGGTAGCCGACGTCCGCAACAAGCTGCTGGGCAAGCTCTCCAAGGGCTATCGGCAGCGCGTCGGGCTGGCCGCCGCCATCCTGCACAATCCCGACGTGCTTATCCTCGACGAGCCCACCGCCGGCCTCGATCCCAAGCAGATCAACGAGACCCGCGACCTGATCAAGGACCTGGCCGGCGAGCACACCATTATTCTGAGCACGCATATCCTGCCTGAAGTGGAGCAGACCTGCCAGCAGGTGGTCATTATTAACAAAGGCAAGCTGGTGGCCACCGATTCGGTCGCCAACCTGCAAAGCCGCGCCCGCGGCGTCGAGACCACCATCCTCGAAATCGCCCCTGCCGGGGGCGGGCTTCTGGACGACCGGGTGCCCCAGGTCCCCCGCATTTCGGGACCTGGGAAACCACAAACCTCTGTCCTGGATATCGATCGCATCCAGCGCACTCTCGCCCAGGTCCCCGGCGTCAGCCGGATTCTTCTCAAGGAACAGCGCGACAACACCGCCATCTTCGAGACCGAGAGCCCGCGCGGCGCGCTGGTGCGCGGCGATCTGGCACGCGCGGTCATCGCCGCCGGCTGGGATCTGAACGAGCTGCGGCCAGGCGCCATGAGCCTGGAAGAAATTTTCCTGCGGCTGACTGGCGGCGACGTCGCCCAACCTCAACTTGTGCCGCCGCCAGCCGCTCCGGAGGAACCCCAAGCCCACCAGGAGCCCAACGCATGAAAAACATCTGGATCATCTTCTCCAAGGAGATGAAGAGCTACTTTGCGTCGCCCATCGCGTGGCTGCTGCTAACGCTCTTCGCCGTCGTCTTCGGTTACTTCTTCTGGACCGCGCTCGAGTTCTTCACCACCATGAGCATGGAGATCCAGATGAGCGGCCAGGCCTACCCCATCAACGTGAATGAGCAGGTCATCCGGCCGCTGCTCGGCAACGTGAGCGTGCTGGGGCTCTTCTTCATTCCCCTGATCACCATGCGGCTCTTCGCCGAGGAGAAGCGTACCGGCACCATCGAACTGCTGGCCACCTCGCCGGTGCGCGATGTCGAGATCATTTTGGGCAAGTGGCTGGCGGCGCTGGGACTCTACGCCTGCATGCTCTTCTTCACCGCCATCAACTTTGCGTTTCTATTTCACTATGGCAAGCCTGACTGGAAGCCGCTGCTGGTCGGCTTCCTGGGCCTGCTCTTGCAGGCGGGTGGATTGCTGGCGCTGGGCACGTTCATCTCGACGCTCACGCGCAACCAGATCATCGCCGGCGCCGCAACCTTCGCGGTCTGCCTCTTGCTTTTTGTGTTCGCGTGGGTGAGCGGCTTCAACTCCGCCACCTGGGCCACCGTGTTGGCCTACTTCTCCGTGGCCACGCACGATGAGTCCTTCGCTCGCGGGGTGCTCGACTTGAAAGACTCTATCTACTATCTCAGCGTGATTTTCCTGGGGCTCTTCTTCACCGCCCGCTCCATGGAAGCGCTGCGCTGGAGGTCTTGAGAAACGGGAATGGCGAATCAGTGGAACAAGGCGAGGCAGACCCGTTATGCGCTCTATGCGGTGTTCTACGTTCTGGTGGTGATCGCCGCTGCGGTGATCGTGAACGTGCTGGCCAACCGCTACGACAAGACCTGGGACTCCACCTCAAACAAGCGCTACAGCCTCTCCGAGGAGACGCACAAGATCGTGGGCGGCCTCAAGCAGGAGGCCACCATCCTCTACTTCAACCAGAGCACGCGCTTCGCCCAGGCGCGTGACCTGCTCGACGAATACAAGAACCTGTCGCCGCGCGTGCGCATCCGCTATGTGGATCCGGACAAGGATCCCACTCTGACCCGCGCCGACGGCGTGCAGAACATGGGCACCGCGATCGTGCAGATCGGCGACAGAAAAGCTACCGCGACGGCCTTCTCCGAAGAGGGCATCACCGGCGCCTTCATTCGCGACATCAAGACCAATACGCGCACCGTCTGCTTTGTCACCGGCAGCGGCGAGCACCAGATCGACGCGAGCGGCCGCGACGGTCTCTCCGAGTTCAAGACCGATCTCGCCAAGGAAAGCTATCAGACCCAGTCGATTGATCTGCTGAGCAAGGCCCAGGTGCCTGCGGATTGCACGGTGGCGGTGGTTGCCGGTCCGCAGCACGATTATCCGCAGACCGAGGTGGACGCGATCCAGAAGTATGTACAGGGCGGCGGCCGCGCCATGTTCCTGCTTGACCCGCCGCTGAAGGGCCGCGTCACCAATATCGCCGCCAATGACGCGCTCGACAGCATGCTCTCGGGCTGGGGCATCACGCTCCAGAAGGACCTGGTGCTCGATCTCAATCCCATCGGCCAGCTCACCGGCACCGGCCCCGAGGTTCCGCTGGTCACCAGCTACGATTCGCAGCCTATTGTGAACGATCTGCGGGGCAACGCCACCGGCTTCCCGCTGTCGCGCTCGCTCGATGTGCACGGCACGCCGCACACCACCGTGCAGGCGCTGTTCAGTTCGTCCAGTTCCAGCCTGGCCGATACCAATCTGGCTGCCACCGAGGTGCGCGTCAACGATCCCAGCAACCGCAAGGGACCACAGACGCTGGGCGCGGCGGGCACTTACAACGCCGGCAAGGCGAGCGCGCAGGGCCGCTTCGTGGTGATCGGCAGCTCCACCTGGCTCACCAACAGCTTTCTGAACTTCAACGGCAACGCCGACCTGGCGGTCAATGCGATCAACTGGCTGGCCTCCGATGAGGACCTGATTTCGATTCATCCCAAGCCGCCGGACAACCGGCCGGTGACCATGACCAAGGCGCAGATGGGTCTGGTGCGCATCACCAGCCAGTTCATTCTGCCGCTCATCATGATCGTGCTGGGCACGCTGGTCTGGTGGCGTCGCCGGCGCTCGTAGATTTCGATTGCAGTTTTGCTCGTGCATCGTACGTGATTTCCCAGGTTTCTCAAAGGCAAGACCTGGGGCGTCCCAGCATTCAGGCGAGGACGCAATTCACTCTCTTCGCTTTGGAACCTCTGCTATGAAGAGTGGAAAACAATTTCTGGGTCTTATTGTTGCCGTCGTCGTGCTTGGCGCGCTATCGGGTGTGTTGTATTGGTCCAACCGCCATCCCGCTAAGAAGCCGATCGCCCCGTCGCTCCAGGGCGGTCCTGTTGTGATGAAGGTCAACCCCGCAAAGGTGACCGCCATCGCGATCACGCCCAAGGATGCGCCGCCGATCGAACTCTCAAAGCAGACGAATGGCACCTGGCAGATCACCGCTCCCGAAAAGATGCGCGCCGACGGCAGCACCGTGGTGGAGATGCTCGAAAACATCGCGCCGCTTCATGCCCACAGCGTGGTGGAAAACAATGCGACCGACCTGAAGACCTTTGGTCTCCAGGATCCAACGCTTCAGGTAACGATCACCTCCCAGGGCGGCACAACACAGAAGCTGCTCTTCGGTGATAACACTCCCATTGGCAGCAATGTCTACCTGATGCTTGCGGGCGCCCCGCGGGTCTTCGCCGCCTCAGAGGAGCTCAAAAGCGAACTCGGCCAAAGCGTCACGGAGTTGCGCGACAAGCGCCTGATCAGCATTCCGGCGGACCAGATGACCCGCATCGAACTCACCCGTGCCGGCCAGACCATGGTGCTGGCGCGCGCGGACTCCACCTGGACGCTGAAGAAGCCGGCGCCTTACCGTACCGACACCATCGCCGCCGACAGCCTTGCCTCCGCGCTGGGCAATGCTGTCATGGACGCCAGCCAGCCCGGCCAGAAGCAGTCGGCGGCCGCTTTCGCGCATGGCACTCCCGTCGCCAGCGTGAAAGTGACTGGCCCCAACGGCGAGCAGCAGACCCTTGAGATTCGCAAGGATCATGGAACCGACTACGCGAAGTCGAGCTGCGTGTCCGGCGTCTATCAGGTGGATTCGTATCTGGCCGATGCCATGGCCAAAACCGTGAACGACCTGCGCAACAAGCAGATCTTTGCGTTCGGCGACAGCGATCCCGATTCGATTGATATCCAGGCCACCAATCCAAAAGAGTCTGGAGCGGAGCTCCGCAACGCACAGGGCTGGTGGCGCGACGGCAAAAAAATGGACAGCGCCAAGGTGGAGTCGCTCGTCTCCGCGCTGCGCGAGCTTTCGGCAGTCACGTTCGCCAGCAACGGCTTCACCAAGCCGATGCTCACGATCACAGTGAAATCCAATGGCGGAAACCGCGTCGAAAAGGTCGAGATCGCAAAGAACTACAGCCAATATTACGCGCGGCGCGGCAACGACCCTTCGCTCTACTTGCTGGACGGCGGCGCAGTGGAAGGCATCGAGAGCGCAGCCGCTGCCATTCAATAAAGGCTGCGCAATGTAATTTTTCAGGAAGACCAGTCAGCAGCTTGCCTGGCTGGTCTTCCTGAATGCTGGTGTTGACCCCCACGCCTCAGAAGCCGAATGGAGGAGCGCACGTTCTCCATTCCCTGCACCCGAACCATGTTTCTAATGTATATAGCTTGTATCTAGGTATAGGTCCTGCCTGCCGGCAACGCTCAACTGTTCTTTGTGGCCGACCCGACAACAGATACCGGAAGCGAAGAACCACTGTCAAGAATTGTTTACACAAATGATTAGTTTTTCTGAAAACGACTTTCTCACACTCGCCTCCGGCGCATGACTCCACCGGGATCGTGCCCGTCTGTAGCCGAAACCGCTAAGGCTGGGGTTCTTTCCCCGGCTTCCGGCCTGCAATCCTGTTCCAGCGCGCCAGCAACCCGGGATCGCAGACGTGAGTCTTCTCTGCGCTCTGCAAGTCAGCTTCCCAGATGGACGTGCAGACGGTCACGTAGCACGCCCGGCAGATGGATTCCGTGGCACCGTCGCGGTTTTCGCGATGCACGAAGGCCGGGGGATTCGCAGAACCCATAGCACGCCTCCAGACCGGATGGTGTGGTCCGATCGTTCCAATCAGGGGAATTAACTATAGTTTAGCCCTTTCCCCGCTCTCTGGGAACACTTTCCACCGGCCAGGCGGGCAGCCCCCGCGTGGTTCAATAGGTATATGACACGAGTGGCGCGACTCATTCTCGCACTGATCGTGGGCCTTGCGGTGCTGACCTTTGCGGCCTCCGGAGTGGTGGAGTCCACGGTCCGCCAGTGGTCGGAGCGCGACATGGAGGCTCGCGCCCTGCTGGTGCTCACCGGTGCGCGTCCGGCTCTGGCCGACGCCTGGTACGATCCCGCTGCCCTGAAGAAACAACTGGATGCCCTGGATAGCGATCAGCGGGTGATCGGCGTTGCCGCCTGCGGCGAGGACAACTCCACCCGCGCCATCACCGCTGATTTCCCCGCCGCCTTCGGCTGCGCGGACGTGGGTCCGCGCGTCCGCGATTTGGAGGATAACTTTACCCGCAAGCCACGGGACTGGACGATCGTCGCCACCCTGCCTACGGGACTTGCGCTGGTCAGCGCCATGCCGGTCCAGGTCAACGGCCAGACCCTCGGCTTCGCCATCCTGGTCCACGACCTCAGCTACATCGATACCCGCCAAAGGCGTGCCCAGACCTTTCTGCTCGCCATCTTCGGCGCTCTCGCCATCATGGCCTTCGGGATTCCGATTCTGGTGAACCGCCAGGCGCGGCGCGAGTGGAGCCTGGAACTGCGCGACCTGCTCCGCGGCCGCGGCAAGCAAACCCGCGAGTTCCAGCCCATCCTGACCGACATGCGCGAGCTGATCGGCCGCATCGTCAACGAGCGTGAGGACGATCCCGGTCGCTGGACCGCCGAGCGCCTGAAACACACCCTGAATCGCTACCTCCAGGGGGAGAAGGTGGTGATTCTCGCCAACCGCGAGCCGTACATTCATCACCGGACGGCCAACGGCGAAATCGAGGTGCAGCATCCCGCCAGCGGTCTGGTCACCGCCCTCGAGCCCATCATGCGCGCCTGTTCCGGCGTAGA
>JAJZCY010000222.1 GCA_021828835.1 Acidobacteriota bacterium
GTCCGGTCAGTGCGCACAATCAGGCGGATGACGTTGGCCAGCGTGGTATCCGAAACGTTGAGGTTGTCCACGGGAATGTGGAGTTTGTCCAGCGGACCGGCCGCCCACTGCGGCAGCTTCACCGGCTTGGTGGGCGTGGCAGTCACCTTCTCGCTGCCGCCAAAGCCCTTCTGGGCCACCGGGCCACCGCTGGCCACCGGCTTCAGCGTCGCGGTGATGGTGCTTGCATTCAGCAGATACTTCTTGGCCACCCGGTTCACATCGGCCAGTGTCACCTTGCGGATGGCGTCGATGTCGTCTTCCGGCGAGTTGCGGCCTTCCGCGGCCAGCGCCGCTGACCAGGTATCCGCAAGCCCGGGAATGGAGTTGCGCTGGAACTCAGCCTGCGCAATCTCACTGCGCTTGGCGGCATCCACCAGGTCCGCCGGCACGCCGTTCTGCGCGTACTTGGTGATGATCTGGCGCATCTCGGCGATCGCGCTGGTGGCGTCCTGGCCCGCGGGCAGCGCAACCAGGCCGAAGCCTACGCTGGCCTTACGGTAGGTCTCGGCCACGCCAAACTCCGCTGCCAGCGCCTTGCCCGCCGGCACCATGCCGTAGAGATCGGCGCGCTGGCTGGCCAGCACGTCTGAAAGGATATTGATAGCCGCGTAATCCGGCGAATCGGTGCCCGGCAAACGGTATGCGATGAAGCCCAGCACGTAGGGCAGATTGCTGTCGATCGTCAGGGTCTGCGACTTGAAGGGCTGGAGACGAATCGCCGGCCGCGCCGGCACCGGCCGGCGCGGAATGTCACCAAACATCTTCTTGATCTTGGCGACCGTAGCAGCCGGATCGACGTCGCCCACCACAATCAGAATGGCGTTGGAGGGCGAGTACCACTTGTCATAGAACGACTTCAGCATGGGCCCGGTGGTGGTATCGAAGGAAGCCTTGGTGCCCAGCGGATCGTGCGCGTACGGAGTGCCCGCGAAGATGACGCCATTCAGCTTGTCGATGAACTTGTACTCGGGATTGGAGAGGTCGCGCTGCACCTCCTGCTCGATCGCCCCCCGCTCCTGGTCCCACTGCGCCTGCGAATCGTCCACATTGCGCATGCAGGCGGCCTGCGCCTGCAAGGCCACATCCAGATCGCCGGTGGGCACGGTGGCAAAGTACTGCGTGATGTTCTGCTGCGTATCGGCGTTGTTCTGCCCGCCCAGCAGCGCGTAGATGGCCGCCGTCTGGTCCGCATCCATCCCCGGGCAGCCGCGGAAGGCCATGTGCTCCTGCGCATGCGCCATGCCCGGAAAACCCTCGGGCGTCTCGTTGCCGCCCACAATGTAGTTGGCCTGAATGGTCACCACCGGGGCCAGCGAATTGCGGATCACGACCACCCGCATGCCGTTCGGCAGCGTCGCACGGGTGGCGGGTGTGCCGCTTTCGGCGCTTGACGCCGCGGACTGCGCGATTGCAGGGATGGTCATCACCGCCAGCAGCAGCGGGAGCAGCACAGCAAAACCACGGGGATTCTTCACTTCAATTCCCTCCACTCCCGGCATCGCCGGGAATCCAGCGTGTAAAGAAGAGGCTGGGGAATAAGACGTTCTCGGAGTTCGGCCGCGGAGCACGGGGCGGCCGGGCAGCGTTGCACCTTATTTTCGCAGACCACCCCGGGGGCACTGCCAACCCGACAGACATCCACCAGGGCACGTTGATTCGATGGATTCGGCCCCGGGCACGTTGTTTCGATGCGCCGCCCCGGCTATCGAACCGCCGCACCGGGCGTCCCGCCGCCGCACACCATGGCGTAATCCGCGCCCCGTCGGTTGGTCCTTTTGATCGCCACCAGCTCCGCTGCTTTTTGCGCAATGTGCTCGGCGCTCACGCCGAACTCCTTCACCAGTTCCCACGGCGCGCCCGACTCGCCAAAGCGGTCCTGCACCCCGATGGCCCCGGTGATCACCGGAATCCCGTACAGCTCCGGCGTCTCGGTGACGATGCCGCTCACCCGCCACGCCAGCGCTCCTACCTGATGCTCCTCCGCCGTCACGATCACCCCGGTCTCCCGCGCGGCGCGCACGATCGCGCACTCGTCGATTGGCTTCAGCGTGTGCAGGTTCAGCACTCTGGTCTCGTAACCAAACTCCTGGCGCAGGATGACCGCCGCGCGCATGGCCTCCGGAACCATCGGCCCAATGGCTACGATGGTCAGGTCTTCATCTTCGTTCTTGTAGTCGCGCGCCAGGCAGGTGTAGAACGCGGAGACGAAATCGGGCGCATCCTTGCGCAGCCGGATGGCGTTGGCCAGGCCAAACTCGAACGGCGTCTCCTCGGTGGTCACGATCGGCGTCGCCTCGCGCGCAAAGCGCAGGTACTTGGGCCCGGTGTGCTCCAGCAGCAGATACCGCGCCGCCTTCTTCGTCTCCACGCTGTCGCACGGGACCACGACCACCATATTGGGCAGCGCCTGCATAGCAAAGGCGTCTTCCAAGGCCTGGTGGGTGGCTCCGTCCGGTCCGACAGACACGCCCGCATGCGCGCCCGCCACCAGCACGTTCACATTCGAGTAGCACACCGACACGCGAAGCTGGTCGAGATTGCGCGCCGCGGAGAACGTTGCATACGATCCCAGCACCGGCAGCTTGCCTTCGCGCGCCAGCCCGGCCGCGGCCGCCGTGGCCGACTGCTCCGCGATGCCCATGCTGAACCAGCGCCGGCTGCGCTCCGGCTTGCCCGCATGGAAATCCGCAATCGTGATCGAGCCCGAGATATCCAGCCCCAGCGCCACGATGCGCTCATCGTCGCCATACTCAGCCAGCGCCTTGCCGAAGCCCTTGCGCGTGGGCTCCATCTTCACGCGCATCGTCTCGCCCGCGTTCCACCAGTAATCGCGCGTAAAGTGCGGCATCTTCGCCTCCAGCTGCCGCTCCGCCTCCGCCTGAAACTTCTCCGCCTTTTCGAGCAGGTCATCGACAGCAATCTTGCCGCTCAATCCCAGCTCGCGCAGCGCCCGCTCCAGCTCGTCGGGATTGGGCGCCTTGCCGTGCCAGCCGGCCTGGTTCTCCATAAAGCTCACGCCCTTGCCCTTCACGGTATCGGCCAGGATCACCACCGGCTTGCCCCGCACCGCGCGCGCCTGCTCGAAGGCGTCGACAATCTGCGCCATGTCGTGCCCATCGATGCGCAGCACCTCCCAGCCAAAGGCCGCATACTTGGCCGCCAGCGGCTCCACCTGCATCACGTCCTTGACCCAGCCGTCGATCTGCAGCCGGTTGCAGTCGATCACGGCAATCAGGTTGTCCAGCCGGTAGTGGCCGGCCTCCATGGCCGCCTCCCAGATCTGCCCCTCCTGCTGCTCGCCATCGCCCATCAGGCAATAGACCTTGTTCCTGGCGCCGTCCAGTCGCGCCGCCAGCGCCATGCCCACCGCGATGCTGAGCCCCTGCCCCAGCGAACCGCTGGAGATCTCCACGCCCGGCAGCTTCAGCCAGTGCGGATGTCCCTGGAAAGGCGAGCCCAGCTTGCGGAGCGTGACCACATCTTCGAGCGGGAAGAAGCCGGCCATGCCCAGGCTCACGTACAGCGCCGGCGCCTTGTGCCCCGCCGACCACACGATCCGGTCGCGCTCCGGCCAGTCCGGGTCCTGCGGATCGAGCTCGGCCACGCGCAGGTAGAGCGCCGCGGCAATATCCATGATGGAGAGCGTTCCGCCCGCGTGGCCGGAGCCGGCTGCGCACAGCGACACCAGGTTGTAGCCGCGCATCAGGTTGGCAGCCTCGCGAAGCTCGTCCAGCGAGTACTCACGCACAATGGCCCCCGTCTTGGCATTCCGCAGTGCCATAGCTCTCCTCCGCCGCGGCAGCAGCCGCGCAGGCGCGCAGATTCCGATCTGCCCGCACCGCCGGAATTTTTACCCATTCCGCATAGAACCGGATGTGACCTGAAACACGCTGCAAGCGCTGGCTGCCCCACCCCTGGTTAGGCTAGAAAGTCGCTGAAAATCAGCCGTTTACCTGTACTCCTGCCCTCTGCCGCCCGCTCCGAAGATGCCTCTCGCCGCCTAACTGCATCCCAATCTTGGAAGCGCCGCTGAGCCCGCGGAAGCTCCGCGCGGCAGCGAATCCAAGGAGGAAAAAATGGCAGAGCACAAAAAGCACCATCACCAGACCGAGAACAGGAGCAGCCAGGCCCCTCCAGCGGGAGCGGCAGACCGCGCGCGCCGCGAGTCGCCCGCTGAAGACCGGAGCAGCGCCGGGCAGACCGGCGGACCGCGTCTCATGCGCCGCGAAATGGATAAGCTTGACGCCGCCACCGACGAAGAGGTCGACGCCCTGCGCGTCAACCTCAATCAAGATCGCCCCAACCCGGGTTCGCGCGACAGCAGTGGCCTGGTCGTGGATGAGCTGGCTGAAGAGAAGATGGCCAAGTTCACCGAGGTCGGTCCCTACAGCGGCGATCGCGGCGCGGAGAGCGTGACCCCGGGCCGCGACAACACCAGCGCGACGCTCCGCAAGCACCATCCCAACACCAGCGTTGCCCGCGCCGAGAACGTAGTCGAGGGCAACCTCGACGAGCCCAGCAACGAAGAGACCATGGAGCGCAAAGTCGACGAAGGCACCGCCGCCTGAGCTGCGCCCGGCCATCCTGGAGCGCCGGCCAGCCAGCAGCGCTGCCCTCCCGCGGTAGCGCCGGCCTTCGTCTGCCGAGCCTCATCCCAGTCGCGCCGGCCTCCCGGCCGGCTGTAGCGTGGGCCTCCCGGCCCACGCCCTACCCTCGACGGCCCTTCTCCATAGACCGGCTTTACACAAGAGTGTTACTCTTGGCGCGCGGTTTCCCGCACCCCCGCGTGCCCTGATCTCCGCCTGTGCCGCGGATCTTTTCTTCTGTGCCTGTCCCCCGCCGCGGTTTGCCCGTGACGCGGGTGTTCTGGGAGCATGTTCAGGATCGGCAGGGACGGCCGTGCGTTCTTCCGGAGGAAGGCATGAACCTGACGCAGCTCTTCGATCTGTCGCTGATCGCTCGTCGCGATGAAATTGCTCTCGAGTTTGCCGGCCGCACCTACACCTTCGGCGACATCGAGGACCGCAGCAACCGCACGGCGGCGCTCCTCACCGCCCGCGGCCTGGAGCGCGGCGACCGCCTCTGCGTCTACCTCGCCAACTGTCTCGAGCTCATCGATATCTATCTCGCCTGCGTGAAGCTGGGCGTGATCTTCGTCCCCATCAACATCCTCTACCGCGAGCGCGAGATCCTGCACATCCTCGGCGACGCCGACCCCAGAGCAGTCATCGCCGCGCAGCCGATGCCCGGTTCCACACCGCTGTGGCACATCAACGAGCTGGACGTGCCGCAGCAGGCCGCCCGCCCCGCAGTGGCGCTCGACGGCGATACGCCCGCCGCGCTCGTCTACACCTCCGGAACCACCGGCGTCTCCAAGGGCGCCATCCTTACCCACAACAACTTCCTCAGCAATGGCATCCATCTCTGCGCATGCTGGGCCATCACTGCAGCCGATCGCTTTCTGCTCGCCCTGCCGCTCTTCCATGTCCACGCGCTCGGCAATGGACTCCATACCTGGCTGATCAGCGGCTGTCGCATGCGCCTGCTGGAGCGCTTCGAACATCAGAAGGCCGCCAATGAGTTCCTCGACTTCCGGCCCACACTCTTCTTCGGCGTGCCCACGGTGTACGTCCGGCTCCTCCGTATCGCCGACGAAGTCGCCCGCGAGATCGGCGGCTTCATGCGCCTCTTTGTCTCCGGCTCCGCGCCGCTGCCCGCGCAGGTCTTCCAGGAATTCCGCAGCAAGTTCGGCCATACCATCCTGGAGCGCTACGGCATGACCGAGACGCTGATGAATATCTCCAATCCCTACATCGGCGAGCGCCGCGCCGGCACCGTGGGCCAGCCGCTGCCCGGCGTCTCGGCGCGCATCGTCAACGGCGAAGTGCAACTGCGCGGCCCCAACATCTTTGCCGGCTACTGGCGTCGCCAAGAGGCCACCCGCGCCGCCTTCGACGATGGCTGGTTCAAGACCGGCGACATGGCCGAGTGCTCCGCTGACGGCTACTACACCCTGCTCGGCCGCAAGAGCGACCTCATCATCTCCGGCGGCTTCAACATCTATCCCCGCGAGATCGAGGACTTCCTCACCGAGCAGCCTGAAGTAGCCGAGGCCGCAGTGGTCGGCATCCCCGACAAGCTGCGCGGCGAAATTCCTATCGCCTACTATGTGGCGCGCAGCCCCATCGCCGCCGGCGAACTGGACGCGCGCTGCCGCGCCGCTCTGGCATCCTTCAAGATTCCGCGCCGCTTCGTCCCAGTCGAGCAGCTTCCCCGCACCGCCCTCGGCAAGATCCAGAAACACCTGCTGCCCCAACTCGACGCCTGAAGGGACTCCCACAACGGTGATACCAATAAGGTTCGGAACTCGGGAGTGCCCCGTTCTGATACATCGATAACTTGCCGCTATGCAGGTGTAAGTGAGTTAAGGCCGTTCCTATTACAACCTGAATACTCGTGTGATGTCTGTGTCGGCCAGGTTATCGATTGGAAGACTCGTCGCCTTGCTCATATTCCTAGAGGCTGTTTCATAAACACCGCCTGAGTGTGATCCAGAGGCAGGCGAGATAGAAGAAGGCGCGGTAGGTAGCGAGAAGATGCTCATGTCTTACCAAGAGTCTTCGGAACTGTCCGAACCACG
>JAJZCY010000223.1 GCA_021828835.1 Acidobacteriota bacterium
GCGGTTGCGCACGCTGAAGATCGGCGTTCACGTCCTGGGCGAGCAGGACGACAGCCTGCCCCCGGTGCATGCCTTCGTGAGCCGCGGCATCGTGCACAACCTGGTGGGGTACAGCATCTTCGGCAACCTGGACGAAAAGAATCCGCCCTCCGACCTGATCCGCGCGGTCGCCGACCGGCAGGTGGACGTGGCGGTGGCCTGGGGTCCGATGGCGGGCTATTTCGCCAAGCAATCGAATGTGCCGCTGCAGCTGACGCCCATCAGCGGAGACAGCCTGCACCCGGATCTGCCCTTTGCGTTCGACATCGGCATCGGGGTGCGCCCCAACGATACGGCGCTGCGAGACAAGCTGGACGCGGAGCTGGCGCGCCGTCAGACAGAAATTCAGCAGATTCTGCGCGCCTATGGGGTTCCAGAGAAGAATTCTGGCGAGCAGGAAGCGAAATCGACGGAGGAGTAGATCCATGCGCAGTGTGAATCTTCTGCTGCTGGCCGGGGCGCTGGTGCTGGCGACAGGATGCCGCAGCGGACAGAACGCGACGTCGGTGGCTGCGGGGCGCGCTCCGGTAACCAAGAATCCGGTGGGACCGGTGCCCGGCCCGGCGGGCAATGTCAGCTACAGCGTCGACCCGCTGCTGCACGATCCGGTGGCGTTGCAGGATGGCCGCCGGCTCTTCAACTGGTACAACTGCTCCGGTTGCCACGGCGGCCACGGGGGCGGGGGCATGGGCCCCAGCCTGCGCGACCGGGTGTGGCTCTACGGCAGCCGCGACGATCAGATCTTCAGTTCCATTGCCCAGGGCCGCTCCAAGGGCATGCCGGCGTGGGGCACCAAGATTCCCGCCGAACAAATCTGGGAGCTGGTGGCGTACATCAAGAGCATGCGCACGCCCTACGAACCCGATCCCCCGGTAGAGCCGACCAACGAGATGGTACCCAATCCGCAGCACGACACGGTGCTGGGCGAGGGAACGCAAACCAGCGTTTCGGAGGCAAAGTAAATGCGCGGCCTGCACAGATCGCGGAGAACAATCCGGGGGGGGCGCGCCGGCGCCATGAGCCTGATGCTCGCCGCCTGTGCTTTGCCGCTCGCCGGCTGCAAGCTAGCGCAGTCCACCTATAACGCTCATGGCCCCGCGGCCGCGCACATCGCCACGCTGGCCTGGTTCATGACCATCTTGTTTCTGGTGATCACGGCGATCATGTGGATCCTGATCGGCTACGCGTTCTACCGGCGGCGCGGTTCGCTGGAGACGCATGAGCCGATCGACAGCAGCGGCGGCGAAGGATGGATCGCGATCGGTGGATTTGCGATCCCGGTAGTTGTGCTCACCATCATCTTCATCTGGGGCCTTATGCTGCTGGGCAGGTATCCGATCCACGGCGTGGGAGGCGGGATGCCCTCGGCGAAGGCGATGATGGCGATGAAGCCGAAGATCCGCATTATCGGCCACCAGTGGTGGTGGGAGATCCAGTACCTGAGCGACGATCCCTCCCAGTCGTTTACCACCGCGAACGAGCTGCACATTCCAGTTGGACAGCCGGTCAGCATCGAGGTGGAGACGGCCGACGTGATGCACTCCTTCTGGATTCCGGCGCTGCACGGCAAGGTGGACCTGGTGCCCTCGCAGCCGAACTATATCCGCATCGTGGCGTCTCAGCCCGGCGAATACCACGGGCAGTGCGCCGAGTTCTGCGGCGACGAGCATGCCCGTATGCTGCTGCTGGCCATCGCCCAGCCTCCGGCCGCGTACCAGGCGTGGAAACAGGCGCAGCTCCAGCCCGGGCACGAGCCCACCACGCCGGAGGCAATCGAAGGCAAGCAGGTCTTCCTGGGCTCGCCCTGCGCCATGTGCCACACGGTGCGCGGCACCCGCGCGCTCGGGCATGTGGCGCCCGACCTGACGCACATCGGCAGCCGCAAGATGATCGCCTCCGACGTATATCCAAACAACAACGCCTATCTGATGGCGTGGATCACCCATGCGCAGTCGCTCAAGCCCGACTGCCTGATGCCCAATCTGACTCAATTCTCCGGAACCCAACTACAGGACCTGGTGGCCTATCTGCGCCAATTGCAGTAATTCGCTTCAGGAATTGCCGATGCACAAAGCGCCCCGGCTGCGGGGCGCTTTGTGCATTCGAAAGAAGAGATCAGCGCGCGGAGAGATAGGCCACTACATCCCGGATCTGCGTGTTGGTGATGGAGGCGCCGAAGGCGGGCATGGGCCCCTTGCCTTTGTGCACGATCTCGGTGGCCTGATCGACAGTGATGATCTTCTTGCGGAAGACCTGGTAAAGATTGGGCGGGCCAAAAGGCGTGGTATCTTGCGGCTGCTTGTTGTGGCAGACTGCGCAGCGCTGATGAAACAGGGCATCACCGCGCTTGGCCGCGGGGCTCTGAGCCGCGGGATTGTCGGCCCCCCCGCGCGGCAACAGCGGCGAAGGCCACGACGCACGCGGCCACGAGCAAAGTGGCTGCATCACGCGCAGCCCAGGAAAACTGGAATTTCGGCATGCCTGACCTCCATCGTGCAGGCTGAACAGGCGGCACAATCAATCGCACCAGCAAAGGGAAGAGGATGCGTGCGCGCGGCGAAACCGCGATTCAGCGGATAAGAGCTTCTGCCTGCCAGACTTAGCTGGGTTCAGCCTATCGCCGCAAAAGCCGGAGTGTCAACCGCTGAAGCCGCTTTCCTTACTCAATCGGATAAATTCCTGCGGCGGCTGAGAAGTGGACGGCGCGGAGCCCATCGAATTGGCGCTCGGGAGAGCAGAGAAGGACAGCCGCGCGTTCCCTTACACGGCGATGTCTGTCACTACCGGACCGGAGCTGTCAGGCCGCGGCGGACTTGTGTTTCTGCGGGGTTTGCGGTGGGTAGAGACCAGCAGATCACACCACCTTTTTCCGTACTGTGAGCATCCAAGTTTGTCAACAGGCCTCTGTGCTGAAAGCGGGCCCACACTGACCCGATCCGGGTGTCCGGACCGGCACAGGACCTTATTGTCTCGAATTTCTGGAGTTGCTTTGTGACCTGGGATCTCAAAATCGCATTTCGTCTCACGCCGGCCCTCGCTGTCCTCCTCGTCTCTGCATGTGCATCTTCCCCGCGCGCAGCCTCCGTTCCTGGAGCGGTGGGCGCCGCAAGCACGGGCCCGGCCGGCGGAAGCACGGGCGGTTCCTCCTCCGGCGCCGGCAACTCCGGCCCGAGCGGCGGCAGCGGGTCAGGCTCGACGACTGGCACTTCCTCTGCTTCCAATGCGGCTTACGTCTACGTCTCCAGCACGCCGCAGAACGGGAGCGTGCACCAGATCGCGGCCTATACCGCCGCGGCGAACGGCGCGCTGACGCCGGTGGCGGGCTCTCCGTTCCAGGAGGATGTGACCTCGCTGGCGGCCGACGGCAGCCAGCTCTTCGCGGTCAACAGCGATGGATACGATGTGGAGTCGTACTCCATCGGCGCAAGCGGGGCGCTGACTCATGAGACCACTACCCACGTCTCGACGAGCGGCGACTGCAACACGCTGGGCCAGTTGTTTGTGGACCGCAGCGGCGCCAGTTTGTACGCGCTGAACTACCGCGGCAGCGGCTGCGCCAACAACAATTACGAATCGCTGGCGGTCAACTCGTCGACCGGGGCACTCACCGACCTGGGCGGCAGCGCGGCCAACAACTGGCTGTCGACCCCGGCCAGCTTTTCCGGCAACGACCGCTATGCGTACAGCGCCTCGTGCTTGAGCGACATGTACTGGGGCATCTACGGATTTTCGAGGGGCAGCGGCGGACTGCTGAATCAGATCCAGATCACGGCCGCGCCGCCGGCCGGTCCCAGCGGCACGTTCTACTGCCCGTCCGCTTCCGCCGCGGATGCGACGGGGGATGTGGCGATCGCGATGCAGCCGGTTTCGCAGGGGAGCTTCAGCGCTGCGGGAGCCGCGCAGATCGCCACCTACACGGTCGGGGGCAACGGAAATCTGACAGCGACGGGAACCGCCGCAGCGATGCCACAGGCGCCGGTGGGCACGGTGAGCGACCTCAAGATCTCTGCCGATGGCACGCTGCTGGCGGTGAGCGGCAGCGGAGGACTTGAGGTGATGCACTTCAGCGCGGGCGGCGCAACCGCACTCACCGGGCTGCTGACCAAGGATGCGATCGATCAGTGCTTCTGGGACAAGCAGAATCACCTGTACGCGATCAGCAAAGCAGCCGGAAAGCTGTACGTGTTCACCGTGTCTTCGAGCGGAGCGGTAGCGGCGCCGGGATCGCCCTATGCGGTGAGCCAGCCCGGGAACCTGGCAGTCGAATCAGCGCAGTAACTGATGCAGCAAATGCAGTCGGCGCTGTTGTGTGGGTCTGCCGGCCCACGCGACAGCGCCGAGCGCATTTTGAGTGTCCCTGTTTACCGCGTCTCCACCAGCTCATCGGTGGCCTTGCTCATCTTCGCGGTGCGCTCCAGCTTATCCCAGTTGAAGGGCTTGCCGTCGATGGCGCGCTTCAGCGTCTTGAACAGCACAATCGAAAAGACCTGCCGGTAAGCGAAGCGCTGCAGCCAGATGTGGAAGAGCAGCCAGGCATCGCCGCGGCTGGCGGGGTGCCGCCGCTCCAGGCTGAAGGCGATCGTCGAGGTAATGAAGTCGATGATCAGGAAGCCGAGGAAGTAGGCTACCAGCTTTTCCAGGCTGGCCGGAGAGGCCGACTCGGGGTGGTAGTAGCGGTTGAAGGAGTAGTTCACCACGCCGGCCAGGAACATGAAGTCGATAAAGGGCGAGACCAGCGGCAGGATCATCTGGAATACGAAGATGTTGGGCAGCGCAAACAGCCCCATGGCCTTGTTGCGGGTGAACGCTGCGCGATGCTTCCACACCGACTGAAGGATGCCGAACGACCAGCGGAAGCGCTGCCGCATCAGGCCGCTGGCGTTGACGGGCGCCTCGGTAAAGGCCAGAGCGCGATCCTCGTAATCCACCTTGAGGTTCTGCTCCAGGAGATTCATGGTGAGGTCGGCGTCTTCGGCCACGGTGGTGAGCGGGTAGCCGCCCGCGGCCTTCACCGCCGCGGTGCGCCAGGCGCCGATGGCTCCGGGAACCACGGTGACGACATGGAACAGGTCCATGGCGCGGCGCTCGAAGTTCTGGCTGGTGATGTACTCGAGAGCCTGCCAGCGGGTCCACAGGTTGATGCGGTTGCCGACCTTGGCATTGCCGGCAATGGCGCCGATGCGCGGATCGTCGAAGTGGCAGACCAGCTTGGAGATGGCGTCGGAGGCAATGACGGTATCGGCGTCGATGCCTACGTAGATCTCTTCGTGGGTCTGCGCCAGCGCAAAGTTGAGCGCGGCGGCCTTTCCGCCGTTTGGTTTGGTCAGCACCTGCACGCGGCCCTGGGCGATCTCCTCGGCATAGGCGGCGGTGGCCACTGCGGCGGTTGCATCGCTGGAGCCATCATCGACCACAATCACGCGCAGGTTCGGGTAATCGGAGTTGAGCACCGAGCGAACGGTGCGCACGATCACCTTTTCTTCGTTGTAGGCGGGAATCAATACGGCCACCGCCGGACTGAATCCCGGCGCGAGCTCGCGATGCGGCTTGCGCAGCCGGTCCACAATGGCGAAGATGCCGATGATCACCAGCCGCGCGCTCATCAGCACATCGCCGATGAAGAACACCATCACGATGAAGTTGCCGACGATGTCCAGGGCGGAAAAGGCGATGGAATCGGGGATGGTGCGCACCCGCTGCCAGAAGGTCAGCGGCGGCATCACCTGGGCGGTGGTTTTGCCCATCAGCGCCGAGACCGGCACGAACTTGTAGCCCTTGGCGCGCAGCGTGTCGATCAGGAGGGGCAGCGCGGCCACAGTGGCGGAGCGGTCGCCGCCGCCATCGTGCATGAGGATGATGGAGCCGCGGAACTGCGGCTTCACCTTCATGGTCTGGAGCTGATCGAGCACCGCCTGGGTGATCTCCTGCGGGGTCTTGCGGGGATGCTCGTTCCAGTCGTCGGTATCGATCTTGTTGCCGATGATGGTGAGCCCGGCCTTCTGGATGACCACCACGGGCGCGGCTTCATCATCTGTGTCGGGCTCTTCGTCGATGTCGTAGGGCGGCCGGAAGTAGAGCGGCTGAATGCCGAGCTTGCTCTCAAAGAGCCGCTCGGTGATATTCACTTCCAGTTCCAGCTGGCGCGGCGAGATCTCCGAGATGTCGGGATGGGTATAGGTATGGTTTCCGATCTCGTTGCCTTCGCGCACGATGCGGCGCATGAGGCCTACATTCTGCGCGGCCTCGTCGCCGATGAGCATGAAGGTACCCTTCACATGCTTCCGCTTGAGGATGTCGAGGATCTGGGGCGTCCAGCGGGGGTCGGGACCATCATCGAACGAGATGGCCACCTCATTGGGGTGGTAGCCGTACTGCTCGATCGTGTAGGTGCGGGGGTAGACGTCCATGTGCTCGTCCACGATCAGCTTCTTGCGCGGGTCGGGCTCGTCGGTATCCACCTCGACGGTGCGCTTGCCGGGCTGGGGCAGGCCGGTGACGCGCAGGATGTCGCCTTGCCCTTGCGTATCGACGTCGTGGCCAGGCTGTACCACTCCCAGCTCGGTGAGCGAGTGCGGATCGGTGGGCCGGTCCCAGACGTTCCAGATGGAGCTGTCTTCTTCTCCGAGCC
>JAJZCY010000224.1 GCA_021828835.1 Acidobacteriota bacterium
CGGTGTTCCACCGCAAGAACTACTTCTACCCCTACCACGCCAAGGACTACCAGATGCCCTTCTCTTTTCGCTCCATCCTTTTTGCTCTTGCTCTGGCTTCTGCTCCGGCCCTTCTGGCTCAGGCCCCCGCACCCATGACGCCGAACATTCCCGCACATTTCACGCCGCCGCGCACCGACTACAACTACACCATCCGCAACGTGATGATCCCCATGCGGGACGGAGTAAAGCTGTTCACGGTGATCGCGATTCCCAAGGGCGCCAAGGATGCTCCTATCGTGCTGACGCGCACGCCCTACAACGCCGCGGCGCGCATGCATGCGGCAGAGTCGCCCTACATGAGCGCGGCGCTGCCGATGGGGAGCGATCAGTTTGTGAAGGCCGGATACATCCGGGTGTTTCAGGACGTGCGCGGCAAGTATGGCTCCGAGGGCAAGTACGTGATGACGCCGCCGCCGACCGGGCCGCTCAATCCCAATGGCCCGAATGACACCACCGATGCATGGGACACCATCGACTGGCTGGTGAAGAACGTTCCGGAGTCGAACGGCAGAGTGGGCATGATCGGCTCCTCGTATGAGGGTTTCACGGTGGTGATGGCGCTGCTACATCCGCATCCGGCGCTGAAGGTGGCCGCCCCGGAGAGCCCCATGGTGGATGGCTGGATGGGCGACGACTGGTTTCACTACGGGGCGTTTCGGCAGGACGGCAGCCTGGACTACGTCGGCGAACAGACCGAGGTGCACGGCGCGGGCAGAAGCATTCCGCGTCTGAATTACGACGACTACACCGAATACCTGCACTTCGGATCGGCCGGAGCGGTTGCGCAATATGCGGGCATTGAGAAACTCACCTTCTATCGCCAGCTTCACGATCATCCGGCCTACGACCAGTTCTGGCAGGATCAGGCGCTGGACAAGCTGGTCGCGAAGGCGGGGCTGAAGGTTCCGGTGCTGTGGGAGCAGGGCCTGTGGGATCAGGAAGACATGTGGGGCGCCAACCACTGCTATGAGGCGCTGGAACCACTGGACAAGAACAACGACAAAAACTTCCTGGTGATGGGGCCGTGGTTCCACTCGCAGATCAACCGCAAGGGCTGGTCGCTGGGGCCGCTGCAATGGACGGGCGACACCACGCTGCAATATCGCAAGGTGGTGCTGGCGTTCTTCAACCAGTACCTGAAGCCGGGAGCGCCCAAGGCCGATACGCCGCCGGTGTGGGTCTACAACACCGGGGAGAACCACTGGGACCGCTTTAACAAGTGGCCGCTGAGCTGCGACCACGGCTGCGAATACGAGTCGAAGCCGCTCTATCTCGAAGCGGATGGGAAGCTCTCATTTACCGCGCCGCAGGCGGGGAACGAGTCCGAGAAGTACAGCCAGTACCTCTCCGACCCTGCGAAGCCGGTGCCGTTTTCGCCGCGGCCGTATTATTCGGGGACGGAGACGGCATGGCGCGTGTGGCTGGTGCACGACCAGCGCTTCGTGGACGGCCGGCCCGATGTGCTCACCTTTGAGACCGATGTGCTGACCGAACCCTTGCGGCTTGCGGGCCGGCCCATCGTGCACCTGGTGGCGTCGACCAGCGGAACGGACAGCGACTGGGCGGTGAAGCTGATCGATGTGTATCCCGGCGTGGATTCCTACGAGCCGGCGATGGGCGGCTACGAGCTGCCGATTGCGACGGATATCTTCCGCGGGCGCTATCGGACCAGCTTCTCGCACCCCGAGCCGATCACGCCCAACAAGCCGCTGCTTTACCAGTTCGGATTGCCGATGGTGAACCACGTTTTTGAGCCGGGCCACCGCATCATGGTGCAGGTGCAGTCCACGCTGTTCCCGCTCTACGACCGCAATCCGCAGAAGTACATCGCGAACATCTTCGACGCGCAGCCGGGGGATTTTCAGAAGGCGACGCAGCGGGTGTGGCACACACCTGGCGAGGCGAGCTTTATCGATCTGCCGGTGGCGCCGCTTCATATTGCAACTGCGCAGAGCGCCGCGACGGCCGGTCAGTAGGAACCGGCCATCGCGCGAACTGGCTGCGGGCTAAGGCGCCGGCGGGACGCAGGCCATGCGGCAGATGGCATCGGCGACATATCCTGCAGCGGTAGCGAAGGCGCTTCCGCCTGGCTCAGCCGCGGCGGTTGCCGGGTCTACGCCTTCGGTGATGATTCCTCCGTCCCACTTGCTTGTGAGGAGGATCTTCATCGCCTGGGCGTGCCCCTGCTTCAAGGAAAGATGATCGGCCACGCTCCATGAGGTTGTGAAGGGCAGACGGTAGCTTCCCGGCAGACCGTAGGGCTGGTCTGCGTACGAATACCTGTAAGCGGCGGAGTGCAACCAGCGGTAGGTGCGCTCAAAGACCGGATCGGTCTCGGGAACGAAGCCGAGCATGGGCAGCTTCATGAGCGAGCCGGGCGGCACGTCGGCAAAAGAAGGGCTGGTTCCATCGGTGGCATTGACGAAGATCGTTCCCGCTGCGCCAGGAGCATCCTGCGCCACGCAATGGGCGAGGATTGCCTTGCGCAGCGCCGCGGCGCGATCGGTCATCTGTTGCGCCTGCGCTGCGTCCTGAAGCTTGTCGAAGAGTGATCCGGCGTCGAGAAGCGCCTTCCATACGACCACATTGTCATAGGTGGAAAACGGCAGCTTCTGGTATTCGTCCTGAGCATCCTGAAGCGTGGAATAAAGGCCGGTAGCGGCATCATAGCGAGACTCGATGCGGCGGAGCAGCATCTCGACCGCGTCGCGGTGCGCGCGCAGGAAGGCAGCGTCGCCGGTACGCTGGACGTACTCCGTCAAGGCGATGAGCGGAGCCGCGGCTTCATCCAGCTCAAACCCATCTTCGAGCACCACGCCGTCGATGAAGCGGCTGTGGGTGCCGGTGTCGCGGAGTTGCGTGGAGTAGGCGTACTGGAGCGCCTCGCGGGCCAGATGGGGGTCGATATCGAGGAGCGCGGGAAAGCTCCACAGCATTGCGTCGCGGTCCCAGTATGCCGCAGAGACGTAGTAGCGCGGGCTGCGCGAGGTAACACCGACAAACTGCTCGGTATCGATGGTGTGTCCCCAGGCATAGAGCGCGGTGAACAGGAAGTTGCGATTCATGAGCATGTCGAGATCGGGGCGGCCGGTGGTTCGGGTGTGACTCCTGCACCAGGCGGCGGCACGATCGATCAGGGCGCCGGCGCCATGCCGATCGATCAGCATCTCCAGTTCATGCGCATTGTGGGGCGCGCTGAATTCCTCCAAGCCCACGCCCAAGATAAAGACAGCCTCCGCGGTAGCTCCCGGCGCGAGCGTGGCGACGTGCCGGGCATCGACCAGCGGGGACGGTGCGGCGGGGGGCACGATGGTCTGCGCCGTCGATCCGGGATGAATAAGCGACCATGCAAACTGCGTGTCGTTGGTGACGTAGCTGAAGACTTCTCCGGCTTGAAGCCAGGGCGCCGCGGCCACGGCGCGCTGGCCGTGCAGCGGCACGGGAGTGTAGGTAACGCGCTCGAGCTCTCCCCAGGAAGCCTTGACCCCCAGAGCAATGGGAACAGCCCGGGCCCGCCTGTTGGTGATGGTCATGCGGAGAAACGCACCACGCATCCCGGGCGGGGCGCACCAGGTCAGGGTCATCTCCAGGCCATCAGCGGTCAGATGCGCGGCAGGAATCCAGTATTCAATGAGGTCCCACGAGGGATTGTGAAAGCGCACCGGCTTGCCATCCGCTTCAAAGTAGGGCTGAAGGGCCGGTGCGCCCTGGTCTCCGCGGACCTGGAGCAGGCCGCGATAGCGCATGGAAAGCGCATTGAAGCTGGCGAGCGCTCCGTCGCGGGCGCGAATCTCGGGGAGGGCGATCCACTCGTTGCCGGTAGGAATTACGTCGTTCGGCTGCGGTGCAATGGAGAACCGGCGCGGAGCGTCGGCAGCCCATACAAGCGACGCGGTGAGAAGAAAGAAGATGCTGTACGCGAGAAAAGAGCGAAGAGAACAAGTCCGCATGGCGCGACCTTCGGAAGCATCGGCGGGGGACATCGGGTAAGCCAAGGAACACCTCTCAATCTGCTGATGGAACAGCGGAGGTCTTCCGGCAGATGAGCAGCAGCCTGTTTGCCCCCGAAAATAGCCGAGACGGCAAACCGGAGAGCAGGCGAAGACCCCGTCGAACGAGTGGCCCTTCAGCCAGTTTAGACAGAGGACAGCGGAAATGGGGCGGCGCCCTGAAGATTCGGCGGAGGATGGGGGCGGGATGAAACCGGGGGCTTTGCGGAACGCGGAGGCTCTTTAGCGCATGTTTTCGACCAGCGTGAGGTGACTGCCGACGTTGCGCTCATCGGTCATCAGCAGTTCGTTCTCATTTCGATCGACGGTGAGGCCCGCGTAGGGAGGGGGCGAGTGGTCGAGCGTGGCGATTGTCGAGGTTCTGCGCGTGGAGAAGTCATAGAGCACGATGCGAGGCGCGGGCGGATCGGTGTCGAGCAGGTAGATACCGCGGCGGCCCATGCACCAGTAGCCCCAATAGCCGCCACGCGGCTGAGGAAGGACGTGCTGCTCGGCGCCGCCGGTGATGGGCATGCGCCAAATTCCCGAGAGGTCGCCCTTGGTGAAATAGACCCACCTGCCATCGGGCGATTCCATGGCGACGTAGCCACCGTTTGCCGTAACCTGCTGCGGATTGCCTCCGGCAACCGGTACCCTCCAGCTTTGCCAGGTGCCGTTGCGATTGGAGGCAAAGTAAAGAGATTTGCCGTCTGCCGACCAGCGCGGCAGGATGTTGTTGGAATCGCCCGCGGTAATGCGGCGCGGCGCGCCGCCTACGGCGGGGACGACAAAGATATGGGAATGCCCTTCAACGCGGCTGTCAAAGGCGACCCACATGCCGTCGGGAGAAAAGGAAGGACTTCCGGTGAGTCCGTCCCCGTCGGACGTGAGCTGATGAATGTTCTTTCCGTCGCGCGAGGTGATCCAGATTTCCTGAGTGCCCGAGCGCCAGCTTTGAAAGGCGATGCGGCTGCCATCGGGAGCCAAGGACGGGGCAGAGTCCTGGGCAGTGGAGGAGATCACCGGGGCGAGGCTGCCGGCTTTGACGCCCGGGCGCAAGGGAATGGCCAGGATGCTCCAGGTAGCCGAGCTCTGGGTGTAAAGGAGCCGGTGGGCGACCGGGGAGAAGGCCGGCTGGAAGGCGTCTTCCGTGCCGACGGGCAGGCGCTCCGGCTCACCGCCTCGCACGGAGACTCTCCACAGGGCGAATTTTCCGGCGCGGTCGGAGGAGAAGAGGATGGACTTGTCGTCGGGGCTCCAGCACAGGCTGTCGACGATACGGCCGTCGTGCGTGATCTGCCTGGCCTCTCCGCCGCCGGCGGGGATGACATAGATGTCGCGTACCGCGTAGTCGCTGGCGCGGATGAAGGCAATGCGCTTCCCGTCGTTGGAGAATGCGGGATCGAAGTCGCCGTCCCACTCCGCAGGAGGCGCAGTGAGAGGACGCGCCTGGAGCGACTCGAGCGACTGCAAATAGATGGCTGAGGGGGAGCGCGACGAAACACCGTCCGGGAAGGCGATGGTTTTGCCGTCCGGCGACCAGGAGAGCGCGCCCTGTTCCCAGTGAATGATGCCCTGGGGCGTGTAGAGGCGGGTGACGGGGCCGCCAAAGCTGGATACCTGGAAGATGCCCAGGCCTTTGTCGGAGGAAGCCAGAAAGGCGATGCGGGTTCCGTCCGGGGACCAGGTGGGCGAGTAGTCCGCTTCCGGGCCGTTGGTGAGGCGGAGGGTAGTCTCGTCGCCGATGTGCTTGACGAAGATGTTGCGGTTGCCGTCTTCGGGACTGGTCCAGACAAACGCAACGCTGTTGCCGGCCGGCGAAAAGGCGCCCTGGTCCTGCTGGCCCGCGTAGGAGGTCAATGCAATGACGCGGAACGGCGGCAAGTCCGCGCTCTGCCCCATACGCCACAGGAAGAAGCTCGCCACCCCAGCCACGGCGAGCAAGGCGGAAGCGGCTCCCCAGATCCAATACCTTCTCCGGGAGACGGGGGCCGGCGCGGTCGCTGCGAGGTCGATCTTCGGTATGGTTCCGTTGGCAGGCGGCTCGGAGGCAAGATGCGGCTCCGAAGGCGGATGCGGAGTTTCGACCTGGTGCATGCGCACCTCTGCGACCAGGCGGTAACCCGATTTAGAGATTGTTTGAATGTAGCGGGGGGTGTGGGCATCGTCCTGCATCTCGCGGCGCAGAACCGAGATGCAGCGCGTCAAGGCCTGCTCGCTGACGAAGGTGTCGGGCCAGACGGCCTCAATGACCTGTTCCTTGGTGAGCACCTCGCCGGGATGCTGGGCGAAGTGGACCAGGACTTGCATGACCTTCGGCTCGAGGTGAACGACTACGTCACCCCTCGAAGCGGTGTTCAACGCAGGTTCAACCAACCACTCGCCGATCGAGTAATTCGTTCTCAAAACAAAATCACCGCGGGACGTAGCTCATTTTAGCACCGACGCCGCTAGCAACGTAACATGATCATTTGATTGAATTTAGCTGGCATCATAAAATCATCATAAAACCTTCCATTCAGCGTCAGGACCGTTGCAACGGCGGTGACCTACTTTGGGCAACGCCTCACCACGAACGCATTTCCTGCGCCGGAAGCAGAGGACCGTCTGCGAC
>JAJZCY010000225.1 GCA_021828835.1 Acidobacteriota bacterium
CGCATCCGCGAAGTATTGAGGATCGACCATAGCTGAAACGGATTGGCATTGGAATATAACTCGCGATAGCTGGCGATCACCTCCGTGCCATGCCCATTGAAGCTCTGGTTGGCTTTCTCCTGCAACTGCGCCTCGGTCATCTCAAACGCGTCCGGATGATTGATGCCGTTGGTCATCTCGTTCAGCGTGTTGCCAATCAGAAGCGGAATCGGAGCAGCGCTGGCCGGCGCAGCCGGATCGAATGGCTGCTGGGTGACCACCTTCCCATCCACCACCGGCACGTAACCCAGGTACCGGTTCAGATGCCTCATATCGAACGGGCCCTTCGGCCGCGCTTCGGCAATCACTGCGCTCGCTGCGGCCTCCAATTGCGCATAGGGCATCTGCTGGAGCGTGCGTACCTCGCTGGGAGCAATCCCCAGGCGCTTTAAGGTGCGCTCGGCCAGTTCGCGGCTGCGATCTTGAGTTCCGATCCGGATGGTCGCACCGCTTTCCACGGCGGCCTTGTGAAAGAGTCCGCGCGCGGCCGGCGTGGCCATCAGAGTGCACACCTTTCCGCCACCGACCGACTGCCCGAAGATCATCACGTTCGCCGGGTCGCCTCCAAACTGGGCAATGTTTTCATGGACCCATTGCAGAGCCAGAACGGTATCGAGCGTTCCCGCATTGCCCGACTCGGCAAATTCGTCACCGTAAGCCGATAAGTCGAAATAGCCAACCACGTTCAGTCGGTGATTGATGGTGACCAGCACGACATCGCCGCGCCTGGCGAGATGGACGCCGTCGAACATCTTCAGTTCCGAGCTGGACCCCACCGAATACCCGCCGCCATGCAGGTAGACAAGCACGGGACGGCGCGTGCCTTCCGTCGAGGGGCTCCAGACATTCAGCCGCAAGCAATCCTCGCTCTGGCGGCCGTAATCCCACTGGAAGAGAAAGCCCTCCTCATCGTTTTCCCAAATGGCACGATAGGCCTGCGGCGATTCCGGCCCGAAGTGCCGGCTGCTGCGTACTCCAGTCCAAGCGGCCGGCGGTTTCGGGGCTTTGAAACGTCCCGCGCCGGCCGTGGTCGCCCCGTAGGGAATCCCTTTGAACGCGAGCACACCACGGTCGGTATATCCGGCGACCTTGCCATACCGGGTTTCGACAATCGCAATCTCTTTGCCGATCGCAATTGGATCACCACTGGATGGGGCGCGATCAGGATAGGCGCTTGCTGAATTTCCGCCCAATGCAGCGGCCGTTGCTGGAAGAAGTGCTCCGGCGGTCATGATGCCGCCGCCCAGCAAGAGCTCGCGTCGATTCAGATCCGTTCTTCTCATTCCGATCCTCCCCTTATGTGACGATCAAGCGGCTCTGCAAAGAACAGAGCCGGCCCGGAATGCCTCTCGGGTGATGCGTCGAGGGCATTGCGACTCGCACGACCGCCTGCGTTGGCGATCACCGCTGACTACGGAACGCATTCAAAGCTGGAAGCAATTTGTATGTCGCCTTGGCCCTTGTATTGCGCATGTTCCGGATAGGGGCATAGCGGTCTGCTCCGCCCTGGGAAAGCCCGTCCTGTAGAAACCACCGACTGTGGCGCGGTGCCCTTCTCCACCCATTGCGCCAGTGCATCCACCAGATCGAATTGGTCGAGCGATGGTCCGCCCGCACAGTGGCTCATACCCGGAACCAGATAAAACTGACTCCACTTCGAGACGGCGTCGAGGCCGCCATTGTCCGCCGCCATCTCCTTGTAGTAGTTGAGGGTATCGAGTGGCGAAAACCAGGGATCGCTATCGCCATGAAAGAAGATCAACTTTCCTCCATGCTGCTCGAAGGTTGTGAGATTCGTGTAGGTAGAGTCCGTAAGCGGCTGCGATGCCTTGAGCGCGTCCGCCTCTACGTCCACGTGCATGAGAGTAGGCGCCGGACCAAAGAGCCCAGGGCCCGGAACCAGCAGGCCGCGAATCGGGCCGGGATTGGCGATACCGGAGTCGTAAAGAAATCCTGGATAAACCTGGATCCCTTCTGAGGTCTTCGGTCCGGCAAAAGCCTTGTGAATTGCCGCAGCCTTGGCGGGAGACAGGCAGGATGCGGTTTGCCCCGGCTTACATGCCAGCTCTTCCGGATCGAAATGGCAGGCGAGCGGATTGAAGATCATGCCGTCCGCCAGCCCATCCAGCGCGTCACATTGCTTCATGAGTGCACCCAGAATGAGCTTGCGATCGCTGTCGGTAATTGCCTCTGCGATCAGCGGCTTGCCGTGTTCATCCTTGGGCGCGACCTGGTTGTATGCCGCCGGGATCCATTTGCCGATCGCAAGATTCGAAAAGCCGGTGCGCATCGCCGGATCGCCTACGATGATCCCGTTAAAAACTGTGGGAAAACGCTGAGAGAGGATCATGCCTTCCCGACCGCCTGTCGAACATCCGGCAAAGTAGGAATAGGCGGCCGGTCTTCCATAGCGCTCCGCGATGATCTTCTTAGCCACTCCTGCCGCACGGGCGTTCGCCTGGTAGGCAAAATCAAGATAGGCCTGCTGGTCCTTTTGAAAGCTGAAGTCGAACCCGCGTCTGTGCGCCTGATGCCCGGTGTCATTGCTGAGGACCGCGTAACCACGTGTCAGAGCCGGCTCAGTCCCTGAGGCAATATAGCCGGTCGGCGGCAGCACCACTCCGTTACTGCCGCCCCCGCCCTGCATCAGAAAATCACCATTCCATCTGTCAGGCATGGCCAGTGCAAAGCGGATGCCGAACTCTTCTCCCCCCACTCCCACCCGCTTGCCAATGATGCCCTCTACGCGACAGTAAGCAGGAAGCGGCCCACCCACCGGCACCCCCGGAGGCGTTGGCGCTACGCTCCCTGCGGGAATGGCAATTGCCTTGGTAATCTCCACGTCCGGGGCCTTGAAGCTCATCAGCTTCACACAGGACACCGCCTGCTGGCCCCAGGAACAGGACGCCGCCAGGATTACCGCCCCTATCCCGCAACTCAGGAACCGCCGCTTCATCTTGCCTCCTCTTCGTGCACTTTGAACGGGTCAGATCCGCATTCCATCTGGAAGGCATGGAAGCTCTCGGGGCATTTGGATGTCCAATGGCTGAGTTACATCTCCGAGCATATTAACTCCGCATTCGCAGAATGCGCCCGATGCCTAGGGAACTTTCTAAGTGCGATGATTTGCCGTGGTCGGCGGGCAGTTCCCCATCGGCCGCCAATGTAAGTAGTAGATAATTCACGAGATCTCGGTCAGAGTTGCGTGGCCGCACGGCCATATTTCATGGAATAGCCATCGGTCCGGGGCTTGACCCGCAGTGTCGGACCCATGATCATAGGCTGGCGTGAGTAGTTATTGGACGAAGATAGAGCTTCGTCCGGCTGCACACTGCAATGCTCCCGATCAGCGCAGCGCACCCGAACTCACCAGCGCATGCACGTGAACTGAAGGAGCAACTGCTCCGGCAGTACCTATCCGCTGGGTGTTCGTAAGAAATAGGACGGCAGATCCATCATGTTGATCTTTGTCTCGTGCCTCGTCATCTTCGTCTACGGTCTGCTGTCCTCCCTCCTGGGGACGATCATCCCCGGACTGGCCGATTCCCTGCACCTTACCAACGCGGACATTGGATATATCGGCCTGGCGCAAGGGCTCGGGCTGGCGGGCATGTCGGTTCTCTCCGGCGCGCTCATGGACCGGAAAGGCAAGAAGCTGGGTGTGATTCTGGGCCTCTGCGCGACAATTGCGGGCCTCATGATGCTGCTTCATCCCACGAGCATGGCGCTGGTGGCGCTCGCGATGTTCATTCTCGGCTGCGGCGGCAGTATCGTCATCGTGGGCGCAAATGCGATTACCAGCGATGTGAGCGACAAGCGCCGCGCCGCAGCGCTCAATTTTCTCAACGTATTTTCCGGTCTGGGCGGGCTCATCACCCCATTCGTTGCGGGGAACCTGCTTGGCTCCAGCGCCAGCCACACGGCGCTCTTCGGCGGGGCCGCGTCTTTGGCCGTTCTGGGCGTGGTGATCTTCACGCCCATCCCACAGTCCCGAACTATCGGGTCGCCGGAGACAGAGGCAGGACACACCGTCTTCACACATGCCGCACTCTACATTTTGTCCGCCATAACCTTGCTCTACACCGCTTGCGAATTCGGCATCTGGAATTGGCTGCCGAAATATCTCATCAGCACCGGAATGTCGAGCGCGCTTGCCCTCAACATTCTGTCGCTTGGCTTCGCCTGCGGGCTGCTGGTCGGCCGGGTGGTGGCCACGAGCGTGCTCTGGCGTATCCCTCCATTCGTAGTTGCGACGGCTTGCTCGATCGCGATGATCTGCACCACCTATCTGGTTCTCTATCCCATGTCTGCATGGATGACGGGGACCGTCGTATTTTTCACCGGCATGGCAATGGCTCCGATATTCCCCACCACCATTGCCATTGTAGGAAAGCTCTTCAAAGAGCAATCTGGAACGGCAATCGGCTTCGCGATCACCTGCGGATTCAGCGGTTTCATGCTAAGCTCACCGGTGATTGGCTGGCTCTCCGGAGCCAATGCCTCAGGAATCCGCCGCGGTCTCCTGTTGCTCCCGATTCTCTCCTGCATCATCACCGCAATCTTCCTCGTCTCTCGTAACCTCCTCCGCAAGGAAGAGGACAAGCAGGAGGCCATGGCAGTGGCCCACGGCTAAATCGCACTCTTACAGATCAACCGGGACACCCCCCCTCCCAGCAGAAAGGCAGGATCTTGCACATGTCTACTATGAATGCACCCGTGGCAGAGGCTGCGCAAATGACTCTCGAAATCAGAAATCCGGCAACAGGAGAGCTTATCGATACGGTTCGCCGTGCCGGAATCGAAGATGTAGAAAGGGCAATCGAAGAAGGTCTGGTAGGGCGACGCGAAATGCGCAATTTGCCTGCCCACCGGAGAAGCGAAATTCTGCGCAAGGCATCGGAGACGATTGCCGCACGCCACGAGGAACTGAGCCGCCTGCTATGCCGCGAAAACGGCAAGACCATTCGCCAGTGCCGGGCGGAAATGACCGCCACACAGCGCTTGTTTCTGGACTTCTCTGAAGAGGCAAAGCGCATTCACGGCGAGACCATTCCCATGGACGCAGTCGCCGGCCTGGAGCACATGATCGCCTACACCATTCGCCAGCCGCTGGGGCTGATTGTGGGCATCATTCCTTTCAATTATCCGGCGGAGTTGTTCGCGCATAAAGTCCCGGGCGCGCTCGCCGCAGGAAACGCGGTGATTGCCAAGCTTCCCGAACAATGTCCGCTGACCGTCTTCGAGTTGGGGAAGATCCTTGTCGAAGCGGGTCTGCCGCCCCGCGGCCTGCAATTGCTCACCGGCTATCCGCACGAGATGGGCGATCTCCTCTTGACGCATCCTGAAGTCGCTATGGTCAGCTTCACCGGCGGCCTCCACTCGGCGCGAACCATTGCCAAGGCGACAGCTCCTCATCTTAAGAAGACCGCCTATGAGTTGGGTGGCGTGGATGTCATGCTCATTCTGGAAGATGCCAACTTGGCTGCGGCTGCCGATGCCGTGGTCCAGGGCCGCCTGACCAACGGCGCCGGCCAGATCTGTTGTGCTGTCAAGCGCATCATGGTCGCCGAGCCGGTGTACAACGAATTTCTTGCGCTGTTGCTCAAGAAGGTCGAAACGATCCACATGGGCGACCCACTCGACGATAGGACCGACTTGGGCCCGCTCATCAGTGAAAGAGCGGCAGAGCGGGTCCATAGCGAAGTACTCAAGTGCATTGAAATGGGAGCGAACTGCGTGGCGGGAGGAAAGCGCGTAGGCAAGAACTTCTATGCACCCACTGTACTGACCAACGTCAGCAATGAGATGCCCTGCATCTCCGACGAGGTCTTCGGGCCGGTTGCGCCTATTGAGCCATTCAAGAGCCTGTCTGCTGCAATCGAAGTCGCTAATGCCGCGCCCTATGGCCTCCAGGCAAGTGTCTTCTCCGAGAACATTCACAATGCCCTCGGGGTAGCGCACCGCCTTCAGGTGGGAGGAGTGGTCGTCAACGGCGCCGGCTCGTTCCGCCCGGGCAACGTTCCCTTCGGCGGATTCAAGCTGAGTGGTATCGGACGGGAAAGCATCAAAGACACGATTCTGGAGATGACCCAGGAAACCGCGATCGTTCTGAATCAGCGCCAGACGATCCAATAAACATCAATTGCCCTGCACACTTGCTTAGCCGCGGTTTCTCGCCGGCGCCGACGCCATGGCTTCCAAATCCAGGCGGCCGCCCCGGCAGCAACGAGCGCGCAAAAGGGTGAGTTCCCTCTTGCGCGCAATCTACAAAGCGGCCCTGCGGCGAAGCTTGTCTGCAACTGCACATCTCCCATTTCTTTCCGTACTGGCAACACGACACGTTGAGACTGCCGAGAGCTGCGGAACGTATAGGCAACTTTTCCTGATTTGCCTAGCTTATCCCTTGACAGTGCCGCGTTCAGAACACGTAAAGTGGTCTTTAAGGGCAACTGTGGAGTATTACTTTTGACCGTGAGATGAGGCTGATTATGCTCACAAAACCCCTCCTCCCTTGAGCGCATATCTGAGATGGAATGGGGCAACGGCAGACAAGGAACGGCAGGGTAACGAGAATGGAAGTGTTCTGCGGACGAAAGC
>JAJZCY010000226.1:0-3592 GCA_021828835.1 Acidobacteriota bacterium
AGCGGCAGTGTTCGCCATCTGCGGCATCTTTCCCTTTGCCGGCTTCTTCTCGAAGGATGCGATTCTGTACGCCGCCTTTCAGCAGGGCGCGGGCGGCAAGGCGCTGTGGTTCGTCGGCCTGGTGACGGCGCTGCTCACCGCGCTCTACATGTTCCGCCTCTGGTACATGACCTTCTTCGGCGAAATGCGCAGCCACGACGCCCACCCGCACGAAGCGCCGTTCACCATGCTGGCGCCGCTGGTGATTCTCGGCATTCTGTCGGTGTGCGGCGGCTGGATCGGCATCGAGCGCTTCGGCAATTACCTGGCGCCGGCTGTGGGTCCGCGCATCGCTCCGGGCGTGGGCGGCCACACCGAACTCTGGCTCAGCATCCTGGCGGTGCTGGTCGCGCTCGAAGGCTGGCTGATCGCCGACAAGTACTACCGCCGCAAGCCGGAGCGTCCGGCACAACTGGTTTCGCACATGCCCGGCGTGTACAACCTGGTGGCCAACAAGTACTACGTGGACGAGCTCTACGGCGCGGTGTTCGTGAAGCCCCTGCTGGCCGGCTCGCGCTATGTGCTCGAGTGGGTGGTGGATACCGCGATTCTGGGCGGAGCCGCATGGTTCCTGGGCGGCATCGCCACCTTCAGCGGAGCCATCCTGCAACGATGGCAATCGGGAAATCTGCGTTCCTACGCGGCATGGCTTGCGGCCGGTGCGGCCGCGCTGCTGCTGTTCGCACTGATTCCCTTCCTGCTGGGCACCTACGGAATTCATCTTCACTGGGCGGGGTACTGAGATGAACCAATACGATCCCATCATCCTGACCCTCATCCTGCTGGTACCGATTGCGGGTGCGATCCTGGTGGCGCTGCTGCCCGATCGCGGCAAGCTTCCCAACTGGATCGCGCTGCTCACGTCGCTGCTGACGTTTGCGTTCACGCTGCACCTGCCGGCGCACTTCATCACCGGGCAACCGGGTTTCCAGTTTGAGATCGACCGCCTGTGGATCGTGAATCCCGCGATCTATTACCACGTAGGCGTGGACGGCCTGAGCATGTGGCTGGTGGTGCTGACCGGCCTGCTGGCGCCGATCGGCGTGGTGGCGAGCTGGAACGCCATCCAGAGCCGCCGCAAGATCTTCTACTCGCTCTTTCTGGTGCAGCAGACGGCGATCTTCGGCGTGTTCATGGCGCTGGATCTGATGCTCTACTACGGGTTCTGGGAGCTGTCGCTGGTGCCGATGGCGGTGCTGATCGCCATGTACGGCCGCAAGAACGGACCTAAAACGGCGCTCAAGTTCTTCCTCTTCACCTTTATTCCTTCGGCGCCGCTGCTGGTTGCCATCCTGTGGCTCTATGCCCGCACCGGCACCTTCAACTTCGTCGAGCTGCAGTATCACATCGCCAGCGGCATTCTGCCGGCGGGCGCGCTCTCCTGGGTGGCGCTCGCGTTTCTCTTCGCCTTTGCGGTGAAGGTGCCGCTCTTCCCGCTGCACGGCTGGCTCTCCGACACCTTTGCCGACGCTCCCGTGGCCATGGCCATGATTGTGGCCGGCAAGATGGGTCTTTACTCCATGCTGCGCTTCCACGTAGGTCTGTTTCCGCGACAGGCTCGCTATGAAGCCCCGGTGCTGATCGCGCTGGCGGTGATCGGGATTTTGTACGGGGCCTGCATGGCGCTGGCGCAACGCGACTTCTGGCGGCTGCTGGCATTCGGCGCGTTGAGCCACTTCGGCCTGGTGATCCTGGCCATCTACGGCCTCACCGTGACCGGCTGGAATGGCGCGGTCTACCAGATTCTCTCCCTGGGCGTGGTTGAAGGCGCAGTCTTCCTGCTCCTCGCGGTTCTGGAACAGCGCTACGGCACCAGCGAGATTGCGGCCTATGGCGGCGTGGCTGCGCGCCTGCCGCGCACTGCCACCTACTTCGTGATCGCGACGCTGACCATGATTGGCCTGCCGCTGCTGGGCAACTTCGTCGGCGAGTTCACCATCCTCTCGACGACGTTCACGCAAGTCAGCCGCGGATGGGCCATCGCCGCCGCCGTCAGCGTGATCCTGAGCGCGTCGTACATGCTCTGGCTGGTGCAGCGCGTCTTCTACGGAACGGAGAGCACGCTCGCCACCACGCCCGCTGCCGACCTGCGCTTCGGCGAGCTGGCCATCCTAACTCCGCTGGCGGTGCTGATGCTGGTGATGGGCGTCGCGCCCACGCTCTGGCTGCATTCGATTGAATCCGGCGTGCATCCGCCGCCACCGCCTCGCGCTGTCGCGAGCACCCACAATCTGCGTACCCCATCCGTACCGTCCCTTGCGGTCCCGAAGATCGGAACCACCGAAGTTCAACTCGCCAAGATCGCCCCGGAGGTCCAGCGGTGAGCCACGTACCTGATATCTACCGCATCCTCCCCGAGCTGATTCTGTCGCTGACCGGCGTGGCCATTATGCTGATCGATGCCTCGCTGCCGCCGAGCTGGCAGCGGCGCAATCTAGGCTGGGTCGCCGCCATCGGCGCTACCATCGCACTGTGGGCCAGCCTCTGGCAGCTCTCCCTACCCGAGGGCACCGGCTTCTACGGCACCGTTGAGACCAGCGCGTTCACGGTCTTCTTCCACGTGCTCATCTGCGGGATTGTTCTCGTCGCGCTGCTGCTCTCGCTCGACACGCTGCCCGTCGACAGCCATCATCAGGGCGAGTTCTACGCGCTGGTCACGTTTGGCGCCGTGGGCATGTGCCTGCTGACCAGCGCCATTGAACTGCTGGTGGTCTTCGTCGCGCTGGAGATCTCCTCGATCTCCACCTATGTTCTCGCCGGCTATCGCAAGAACACCGGGCGCGGCCCCGAGGCCGCAATCAAGTATTTCCTGCTCGGCTCCTTTGCCACGGCATTCCTGCTTTACGGCATCGCGCTGATCTTCGGTGCTACCGGCACCACGCAGATCTACGCAATCGCTCACCTCGCGCCGGTTGCACAAAACCAGACGCTGGTGGTGATCGCGCTGGCCATGATGCTGGTAGGGCTGCTCTTCAAGGTCTCCGCCGCGCCCTTCCACGTCTGGACGCCCGACGTCTACGAGGGCTCCTCCTCGCCCGTCGTCGCGCTGCTTTCCACTGCGCCCAAAGCCGGCGCCTTCGCGGTGCTACTGCGCATCGTCTACGAAGCCTTCCCTGCCCTGCACGCCTTCTGGGCTCCGCTGCTGTGGGTGGTGGCGGTGCTCTCCATGACCATTGGCAACCTGGCCGCACTCCGCCAGCGGAATGTGAAGCGCATGCTGGCGTACTCGTCGATTGCCCATGCCGGCTACCTGCTGGCCGCCTTCGCCGGCCTGCCGCACATCGGCATCGCTGCCGCTACCTTCTACACCGCGGCCTATGCAGCCATGAACGTGGGCATCTTCGCGGTGGTCACCCTGGTTAGCGGCTACGAAGACCAGCGCCCGCTCATCGAAGACTTCCGCGGACTGGTCTATCAATCGCCAGTCCTGGGCAGCCTGCTGATCTTCTTCCTGATCTCGCTCATCGGAATTCCCTTCACCGGCGGCTTCTTCGGCAAGTTCTATTCGTTCACGGCTGCCGTTGATGGCGGCGCAGTGATCCTGGCCCTGATC
>JAJZCY010000226.1:3602-6619 GCA_021828835.1 Acidobacteriota bacterium
CGGCGTGGCGGCGGCGTATTATCTGCGCCTGGCCGCGGTCTCCGCGCAGCGGCCGGCAGCCGATGAGCCTATGCCGGAGCGGCCGCGGGTAGGTATCGCCGTCTCCGCTGGGCTGGCCCTTTGCGTTGCCGCTACGCTGGCGCTGGGCATCGTGCCCAACGTCACCCTGCACGCGGCGCAAGCCGGCGCGCAGACGTTGCAGGCTCCGCCGCCCGACATGCCCACCGCGGCTGATCCCTCGGTGGCCTTGGGGAACCAGCGCTAACGCAGCATCGCTCGAGCAGTCCGTTACAATGGAAGCCGATGAACCTTGGTGAGCTCGCAAGTCGGCTGGGTGCGGAGTTGCGCGGTGACGCAAGTGTCGAAGTCACCGGCGTGAAGGGCATTGAAGAGGCGGGGCCGAGCGAAGTAACCTTTGTCGCCAATCCCCGCTATGCAGCTCTGGCGCGCACCACCCAGGCCGCGGCGGTGATTGTGGAGCCCGGGTTTCCGGAGATCGCCACAGCCACCCTGCGCATCGCGAATCCGTATCTGGCATTCTCGCGCGCCCTCGGCCTCTTCTATCGCACCCCCGCCTATGCGCCGGGAATCCATCCCACCGCTGTCATCGATCCCACCGCCGACATTGGCGAGGCCACGCATATCGGCCCGTATGTGGTCGTGGGGCCGCGCGTACGCGTCGGGCCGTACTCGACGCTGCTGGCGCACGTGGTCCTCTATCCCGGAGTGCGCATCGGCAGCAATTTCTTCGCCCATGCGCATGCCGTCGTGCGAGAAAACTGCACGCTTGGCGATCATGTAACCCTGGAGAACGGCGTCATTATCGGCGGCGACGGCTTCGGCTTTGCGAAAGACGAAACCGGCCGCTGGGAGAAAATTCCACAATCAGGTCCGGTGCGCATCGGCAACTGGGTCGATGTGCAATCGAACGCCACCATCGATCGGGCCACGGTGGGCGCTACCGAGATCGGCGATGGCACCAAGGTGGACAATCTGGTGCAGATCGGGCACGGCTCCCGCGTGGGCCAGAACACGCTGCTCTGCTCCCAGACTGGGCTTGCAGGCTCGTCGGTGGTCGGCAACAACGTGATCCTCGCCGGCCAGGTGGGCGTAGCCGGGCATTGCACGGTGGGCGACGGCGCAATCCTCACGGCGCAGTCCGGCATCTCGCATGATATTCCGCCCGGCAAGATGATCTCCGGCTCGCCTGGATTCGACAATCGCATCTGGCTGCGCGCCGTCACTCTCTTCCAGAAGCTGCCGGAACTTGCCAAGCGCCTCACGCAGCTTGAAGCGCGGGTCGAGAAGGCTCTGGCAAGCGAACACGAAGCGCCGAAGAGCCAGGAGACCGAACGTTGAATCGCCCAATCTTTCTGCGTTGCTTGCTTTCAGTTGTCTGCCTGCTGCCGCTGCTTGCGCTCACTGCCTGCCGCTCCAACCACGTGCAGATCACGATCGAAAACCGCACCGGAGCCACCGTCCAGCTCCTGGAGGTTGATTACCCCAGCGCGAGCTTTGGCGCCGATCAGATTGCAGCAGGGTCGGACTTCCACTACCGCATCCAGGTGCAAGGCAGCAGCCCGGTCAAGGTCAGCTACACCGGGCCGGGCGCGAAGCAGTTTCAAGCGACAGGGCCGGAGCTCGCGGACCACGCCCAGGGTAGTTTGACCATCGTGTTATTGCCCGGCGGCAAAGTGGAGTTCCATCCGAATTTTTCCGTGAAGCAATAAGCGGGATCCGGCACGAACGAAGCACGAGTCAGAAAGCGCACCTGAACGGGCCGGGAGATCGGCGCACCGAACAAAAAGGGCGGGCCGTTGCCGGTCCGCCCTTTTCACGTCTCTGCACTTCCTCAGTGCACCATGCTCTGGAACAGGGGCGATTGCAGGAGGCTTGCGAACTCCGCATCCGTTGAGGCGAAGTGGATGTTCAGCTGCCCTGCGTTAGAGGCGATGGTCGTATCGGTCAGGGCGGCCTTCTCGGTATCCGAGCTGCTCATCTTGCGCACCAGCACCGCGGCATTCAGCAGGGAGGAAACCGTCGCCGCCGTGAACGGATCGCCGGTCGCGATGGCCAGATTGAAGGTCACTCCATGGACGAAGTCCATCGAGTACCAGCAACCCTGCAGGCGCTTGCGCACGGTGTCGAAGTTGGTCACCGAACCGGCCTGGCCCATCAACTGCTTCATCATTGTCTGCGTGCCCTTGTCGTCCAGGATACTCCATAGTGCGCTGGAGTCCACGCTCTGCATCTCGCTCATCATGGGCCCATTGGCCAGCAGGCTCTGGCTGAGACCGTCGCGCGCGTTGAGCGCCTTGGTGACCGCATCTTCATCGCCAAAGATCATGGTGGAAGGATCGACGAAGGAGAGCACCATTCCGGTACGGCTCATCGGATAGATGCTGTTGGAGCGCACCATCTTGGGCTTGATCTTCTTGGCCTTGAAGGTGGCCATGATGTCCTGCTCAGGGAACTGCCCCTGCGCGATGCCCACCGTCTCCAGCCCGTCGCTGCTGGCCGAAGGACGGAAGAGCGCGAAGGCGAGCTCGTCTACGTACTGGTCGATGCTGCCCTTGCCGTTGAGCGCAGCCCTTTTCAGCGCATCATCGAACTGCTTCAGCTCCGGGGGCATAACACGGTTCCGCAGGCCCATGGCCGACGGCGAGTTCTGCATAGCCTGATAGTCGATCACGACCAGTTGCTGCACATCCCGAGGAATGGCTCCGCGCGCATCCGTATCCAACTGTGCCGCCTGAGCGATGCCCGCTGTAGCCAGCAGCACCGCGGGGATAACCGAGAACTTCCAAAACGCTTTCAACACGTATTCCTCCGGAACAAATCGTTACGCGGCACGAGGGAGGCTACCTCAACAACGTGCCTGTTCCGCGCCATGGTGGGAGGGGAAAAAAGATCCACTCCCCTGATTGTAAACACTGGAATGAAACTGCTCGCCGCGCTCAGCGGGTGGCGGGCCATGCCAGCGGGGATTCGAGACGGCGTTCCAAAATCTTGGCCTG
>JAJZCY010000227.1 GCA_021828835.1 Acidobacteriota bacterium
TCGACGTCTTTGCGATGTTTCTTGTCGAATATGACGAAGCGTGAGACTCGATAGAGGCTTTCCCTGGCCCGCGAAAGCAGCTCGAGGTTCTCTAATGCCTCAAAGAGACGGCTATCTGGGGCTTATCTCGTGCGGCGCGACGGGAGTCTGCGCTATGGACGGGCAGCTTTCGGGCGAATTCCGACAAAGTGAGAACTGATCGATCGGGTGCGATGGCAATGGGATACTCGCCGTTTTCTTGCTTTAGACGCTATCGTTTGGGCCCTTTTCCAACGATAGCGAAGGTGGCCGCGCTGGCTGTTTTTGTGCTTGCAGCGCTGGGCGCGATTCAGGTGGCCTGCGCGCAGGCGCACGATCAAAATGGCAGACTGACTTTGAATCGGGGCGGCGCTCTGGTTGTGCTGGAGCCTTACGCGCCGAACATCATCCGCATCACCATGAGCACGGAAAAGTCCGCGGCGGAAAGCGCGCCTGGCTACGGGTTTGTGGGCAAGCCCGAAACGAAAGGGTGGGTACACCAGCAGGAGGCGGACGGAAGTGATGTGTATCGCTCCGCACGGCTGGTGGTTCGCATTGCCCCGGGCGATTTGCCTGCCGACAAGCTGCCCCACACCATGCCGCTGGATGCGTTGGTCAACCAACTGATCCGGCAAAACTTTGGCGGCGGCGGGGGGCGGCGCGGCTCTCGCTACGATCCCGTGCAGGTGACGACTACGGGCGGCAAGACGCTGGTGCACATGCGGACGTGGTTCATGTTCCCCACACAACCAGACCCCGCCGAGATGGGGGCGAAGACCTGGCGCATCGGGGCGACCTTCGACTCGCCCGCCGGCGAGCATTACTACGGGCTGGGCCAGCAGCAGAAGGGCTGGATGGATCTCCGTGATCACCGCATCGACTGCTGGCACGATCACGGCGCACTTGGCGGCGAAGACGTATGCGTGCCGTTCATGGTATCGAGCAACGGCTACGGGCTGGTGTGGGACAACCCGTCGAAGACGACGATCGACCTAGGGTTCAACGAGCGCAATGTGTGGTCGTCGGAAGTGGGGGATCGTGTTTCGTTCTTCGTGATCGCCGGCAACACCAGCGACGAGATTTATGAAGGCTACCGGCTGCTGACCGGCGTCACGCATATGTTGCCAAAGCCGGTCTATGGCTACATCCAGAGCAAGGCGATTTATCCAACACAGGAGCAGGTGCTGGATGTAGCCAAGGAGTATCGGAGAAAGAAGCTGCCGCTAAGCGTGATGGTGGTCGATTTCATGAATATGACGCAAGCGGGCGCGCTGGATCTGGATCCCAAGCGCTGGCCGGATCCGGCAGCGATGAATCGCGAATTGCATGCAATGGGCGTGGGCTCACTGTTGAGCGTCTGGCCGCACTTTGCGCCCAGAACGCAGTTTTATAACATGCTCGCGAGCAAGAAATGGCTGATCCATACGCCAGATGGCAGATTCAATCTCGGCGTCTTCACGGAGCGGATTGGGCCAAACATCGACACCACGAATCCCCAAGCGGCGAACTGGTTCTGGGAGCAGATTCGCGACCGCTACATCCAGCCGTATGGCTTCGATTACATCTGGCTCGATGAGACGGAGCCGGATATCGATCCGGCCAAGGATGTGTTTTACATTGGATCAGGAACGCGCTACTACAACGTGTATCCGTTATTTCATACGTCATCGGTATACCAGGGATTCCGGCGCGACTTTGGCGACAGCCGGCGTGTGATGATCCTGGCGCGGGCCGCCTATCTTGGCGCGCAGCGTAATGGAACGGTGTTCTGGTCCAGCGACATTCAATCTACCTGGGATATGCTGCGGCGTTCGATTGCCGCCGGATTGAACTTTACCGCGAGCGGCATGCCGTACTGGGATACCGACATTGGGGGCTTCTCCTCGCCGCAGATTCCCCCCGACTATCATGCAGCGCACAAGCCACTGGTGGATGGATCGGACGCGCGCGAAGTGATCGGCCACTACGAAGACTATCCCGAGCTGTTTGTGCGCTGGTTCGAGTGGGGTGCCTTCCAGCCGGTCATGCGAGCCCACGGCGAGCGCATGCACAATGAAGTGTGGTCGTATGGTGTTCAGGCTGAAGCGATTTTGTCAAAATATCTTCGTCTGCGCTATCAGCTCTTGCCCTACATCTACTCGCTTGGTTATCGAACCTACCAGACGGGCGCGCCCTTTATGCGCGCGTTATTCATGGATTTTCCCCAGGACCCGAAGGTGGCGAACATCGGCGATGAATACATGTTCGGACCAGCGTTTCTTGTCGCTCCGGTGACCGAGCAAGGCGCAACCAGCCGCGAGGTATACCTGCCTTCCGGCTGCGACTGGTATAACTTCTGGACTAACGAACGGCTGCATGGCGGGCAAACCCTCAAGGTGGCTGCGCCGATCGATACACTTCCTCTGTTTGTGCGCGCTGGGAGCATTGTTCCGCTCGGATCGCCAGTTCTCAGTACAAAAGAGCCGCAGGCAATTGCGTCGGTGCGCGTATATCCGGGAGTAGATGGAGACTTCACACTGTTTGCAGACGACGGGACCACCTACGCATATGAAAAGGGCGGTGGGAGGATCACGAAGCTGCACTGGAATAACGCGAGCCGGCAATTGACGCACACGGGCGCGGTAGCCTGGAGTGAGCCGGATGCTTCCATTGTGGATGTGGTGCGGTAGATCCGCTGTAGAAATGAGGATTTGAGAGGCAGGGCTCGTCAGCTCCGACTCCGCTCTGTCCGATTCGGGCCGCTTTCTGCTGGCCGCCGCGTTGATCGGCGTTGAAGCGTGAAACAGTACTGCGTCGTATCCATTCGGGCGGCGGCCTGTGGGTCGAGAGCGAACTGGGCAAGGGAAGCAGGTTGATGTTCACGCTGCCGGCCGGGGGGGGCGGCGAGGGACCTGTTCAGACCCGGGGGCACGCTCATCGAGGGTTGGGATAGTCATCAGGCCACCTGCCGTTTCACCCTTGGTAGAGAAGGGGTGCGGAGATTCCATTGCGCCGTCCCTACGGGACTCTGGATATCTCTTCTGTCCGGGTTCCCCACGCTGAAGCGCGGGGCTAACGACCGGTGCGCCTGCGGCGCGAGCGGGGGGGGAGTGCTTTTCCAAGCCCCGAAGCGCCCCGTGGGATTTAGGGGAGTGAGTCGGAAAAATCGCATTGCAATTCCCGGGCCACTCCGATAGGATATTTCAATGTGTCCGGAGGAAGACTCCGGGCCGTCAATAGCACCACGGCCGTTGGGCTCCTGAGCGGTGCAACGCTTGGTTGAGTTCCCCGCTAGGCGGGGCTGGCAACTGCGGTGGGAGACGAGGGATGAATGGCTAAAGCTGGCAAGAATATTGCGAAGTCGCGCGCCGCTGTCACCAAGGAAGTCTATCCTCTGGCGGACGCGGTGGAACTCCTGAAGAAAGTCAAGTTTGCCAAGTTCGACGAGACCGTCGATCTGACCATGCGCCTGGGTGTGGACACGCGCCACGCCGACCAGATGGTGCGTGGCACGGTGGTTCTGCCGCACGGCCTGGGCAAGACCAAGACGGTGGCCGTGATCGCCACCGGCGACCGGCAGCGCGAAGCCCAGGAAGCGGGCGCCGATTTCGTGGGCGGCGAGGAGATGGTCGAGAAGATCCAGAAGGAAAACTGGACCGACTTCGATGCCCTGATCGCGACCCCGGACATGATGAAGGTGGTGGGGCGCCTGGGCAAGGTGCTCGGCCCCAAGGGCCTGATGCCCAATCCCAAGACCGGTACGGTGACCATGGATGTGGCGTCGGCGGTCAAGGAGATCAAGGCCGGCAAGGTGGAGTTCCGCGCCGATAAGACCAGCCTGGTGCATGTGCCGGTGGGCAAGCTGAGCTTCGATCCGCAGAAGCTGATCGACAATGCGACCACCGTCATCACCTCGGTGGTGCGGGCCAAGCCTTCGGCGGCCAAGGGTAAGTACATCAAGAGCGTGACGCTGAGCTCGACGATGGGCCCCGGGGTGCCGCTGGATTCGGCTGTGGCGGACGCGGCGGGCAAGCACTAAAAAGCAGAGATCAGGGTTCAGAGATCAGTTGGTGATGTGCTGGTGTCTGCGACTTGCGTCAGATCCGAAGAGATTTGTAATGCGCTGCCGAGTGGGCAGCAGCGAGGCGGGATAAAGAGGCGAGAAGGTGGATCGGCTGAGATGGGCTGATCTCTGATCTCTGTTCTCTGATCTCTGCCGGAGCGGAGCGAAGGCAATGGCGATTTCGAAGGCGAAGAAGAACGAGAAGGTTGAGCTGCTCACCAAGGAATTGGAGGGCTCGACGACAGCGATCATTGGCACGTTTGCGAAGCTGACGGTGGCCAAGGACTACGAGCTGCGCAAGGTGATCCGCGAAGCGGGCGGCAAGTATCGCGTGGTGAAGAACAAGCTGGCCCCGATCGCCGGCAAGGGCACCCAGGTGGAGGGCGCGCTGCAGGGCTTGAAGGGCGTGAACTCGGTGGCCTTTACCTCGGGCGATCCGGTGGCGCTGACCAAGGCGTTCGCCAAGTGGGTGAACGACAACGCGGAGTTCCAGTTCAAGCTGGGCATCGTGGACGGCAAGCTGCTCAATGTCGACGAAGTGAAGCAGCTGGCGACCATGCCGGGCAAGGAAGAGATCTTCTCGAAGCTGCTGTTCCTGATCAACGCGCCGGCGCAGCGGCTGGCGACGGTGATCAATGCCACGGGACGCGACCTGGCGGTGGTGCTGAACCAGGGCGTGGAGAAGGAAAAGTTCAGCGCGGCCTGACGTCCGCGAGCTGCTAGCTCCTGGCCCCTAGCTTCTAGCTGTTTTCTGCTGGCGCGAGAGGCATAGGTTCTTCCGGGATGGAGCTAGCAGCTAGAAGCTGATAGCTGTTCTTAAGGGTTTTGGCTGTTCGGGAGCATGGGAAGGGCGCATGTCTGGCGCATCGGAAACTTTCCTTGCATGGAGCAGCCTTTTGGACGAGAAATTCAAACGATTTGGAATTGGAGAAGAACATGGCGGATATCGCGCAGTTGGAAGAGCAGATTGTTTCGTTGAGCCTGCTGGAAGCGGCGGCTCTGGTGAAGAAGCTGGAAGAGCGTCTGGGCGTGTCGGCGGCAGCAGCGGCCCCGGTGGTGGTTGCGGGCGGCGCGGCGGCGGGTGGCGCAGCTCCCGCGGCTGAGGAGAAGACCGAGTTCCAGGTGATCCTGAAGGACGCGGGCGCCAACAAGATCAACACCATCAAGGCGGTTCGCGAAGTGACCTCGCTGGGTCTGAAGGAAGCCAAGGACCTGGTCGATGGCGCGCCCAAGCCGCTGAAGGAGAACGCGACCAAGGATGAGGCCGAGGCCATCAAGAAGAAGTTTGAAGGCATCGCCACCATCGAAGTCAAGTAGTTAACCCTGCAGCTTGCACGGTGGGCCGGGACGCGTTACGATAAAGGTTGCGCGTCTTCCGGCCTGTTTCCGTCTTTTTTCGGGAACGGGCTGGAGGGAGTGGCGCGCGTGCGGCGTTGCAGCGGTTTGAAGTCTGGTTCCAGGCGGGTGAGGTTCTGGAGTAGGTTTCAGGCTGTGGCTAAAGGTATCCGGGTCAGTAGTTTACGCGTCGGGTGAGGCGTGATCTGCTGGCGAGAATGAGTGACTGGCGAGCGAGCGCAGAAGCGAGTTTTGGGATCGGCGAGGCAGGGCAAAAGAATTCGGATGGGAGCCATGGCGGCAGGCCACGCTCGTGAGGAATCGCGTCCTTACGAGCTCTTTGTGTCTCCCTGGTAGGTCGCACCTGTTTTTATTGGAATGCCCGCCCTGGGCACAGACATCGCCTCTGCGGTTGATTCGAGGAGTTGGGAATCAGCCGCCCAGTTCGCCTTGCTCGAATGAGCGCAGTCTAGCTTACCGGCCGGAACCTTTTCAAGCCTGAATTGCTGCACGTCCTCACCGCGGAAGAGAGGGCCCCGCGCTCCGGAGATCGGCTTTGGAGCGGGGTGGAATGCAGGAGAGGGAGCTGGGTCTCACGGGGCCGGTTCTCTGGTTTTCGCCAATACCTATCGTAATCAGCGGGCGCCGCGAGGTTCAGGCGCCTGCCCGGGGCGCGTCAAGCGCCCGGAGTGACGGACCTCAGGAGCGATCATGTCCAACGAGAAGCGCGCGATTCGCAGCCGGCTCGATTTTTCGAAGATTCCCACCGCAACGCAGATTCCCAACCTGATTGAAGTGCAGCGGCGCTCGTACGAGCGGTTTCTGCAGATGGACAAGCTGCCCAACGAGCGCGACGACTCGGGCTTGCAGTCGGTGTTTGTCTCGGTGTTTCCGATCACCGATTTTCGCGGCATCTCGCAGCTGGATTTCGTCGATTTCTCGATCGGCAACTGGGAGTGCAAGTGCGGCCACCTGAAGGGGCTGCACCACCTGCGCACGGCCTGCGTGCACTGCGGCGCGATGGTGATTACGGACCCGTTCCTGCCCGGCGACGTGCTTTGCCAGAAGTGCGGCACCTACAACAAGAACACGCCCGACTTCTGCAACAAGTGCGGCGACCCGGTGAGCCTGCAACTGAAGTACGACCAGCAGGAGTGCGAAGAGCGCGGCATGACGTTCTCGGCTCCGCTGAAGGTGACGGTACGCCTCACC
>JAJZCY010000228.1 GCA_021828835.1 Acidobacteriota bacterium
GTCGCAGGTGTATCAGCCCGACGGCACGCCCATTCCTTGCAACAGCGTCCCCATCGCCGCTACCTCCGCCAATGCGCTGACCACGCTCTTCCCATCTCCCAACTTCGGTTCGGCGGACTCCTACCAGAACAACTACCAGGAGAATGTTTCCACTCCCATCTCGAGCGACCAAGGCGACCTGCGCATCGACCACTACTTCACCGGCAACCAGAACATGTTCGTCCGGTACAGCTATAAGGCGATGGGCTCTAGCCAGTCCCCGCTGTCGGTGGGCTCGCCGGTGCTGGGCACGGTGGAAACGCCGCAAACGCTCTCTAACCTGACCGGCGCCTACAACTGGGTGATTCGTCCCACTCTGGTGAACGAGCTTCGGGCCGGCTATAGCTCCACCGACAACCGCACCAACTTCAACGCCAATGCGGCCACGCTCGTGCAGCAGATCGGGATCCAGGGGCTGGCGCAGATCCCAACCTTCGCCGCGGCTCCCAACTTTGCGATCAATGGATTTGTGAGCACCGGCGGCGGCAACGCCAGCGAACAGAAGAACAAGAGCATTGAGTTCATCGATAACCTGAGCTGGAACCACGGCCGCCACAACATGAAGTTCGGCGTGCAGTTCAACCGGCTGCGCTACCAGGACGACAACGTCTTCGGCGGTTCCGAGGTGGGCGCCTACTCCTACGATATGTCCTCCCCGGTCGGCCAGCAGATTGGCGATCCTTACACGGCCTTCCTGCTGGGGTATCCCGATATCGTGTCGCTCGCGCAGGTCAGCGACCCCGGCATGGTCGGTATCGGGCATTCCTACATCTTCTACGCGCAGGATGAGTGGAAAGCCACCAACAACCTCACCATCAACTGGGGCATGCGCTACGAACTGCATCCTCCGCTTTCGGCCCAAAACCACAACACAGCCGCCTTCATGCCCGACTACTCCGCTGTGGTGAATGGGCAGGTCATCAACGGCGCCGTCGTCGTTCCCGACCAGAAGGGCCTGGCGCTGACCGAGCCTGGTTTTGCGCAGTCGATCGCGCCCACCCCGATTTTGACCGCGCGGCAGGCGGGCATTCCCTCCACGCTGCGCTATACCAACAAGACAGACTGGGGTCCGCGCATCGGCTTCGCGTGGCGTCCGTTTGGCAATGACCAGACGGTGCTGCGCGGCGGATATGGCCGCTATGTGGCCATCCCGCTCGGCTTTTCGTCTTACACCGGATGGGCGGTCAATACCAGCTACTTTGCCAACTATCCCAACGCCTATAACCCCAACGGACAGCCGGAACTCGCGTTTCCGTCGCCCTTTCCATCCAACTTGTTCGTCCCTGGACTGGCGAACTTCTACGACGTGTTCCCGCTGCATTACATCGACCCCACCGTTCAGGAGTGGAACCTGACCGTGGAGCGTACGGTCGGACGTGATATCGGTCTGCGCTTTACCTACATGGGCAATCACGGCACCCATCTTGACTCGCAGGAAGATATGAACCAGGTGCCCCCGAACACGGTGGGCTACAACGCCGTGGCGGCTCAGCGGCCCTATACGGCCTGGGGCGTGCTCGACTGCGTTTGCAACTACGCCGAGTCCAACTACAACAGCTTCACGGCCGATGCCAGCAAGCGCCTCTCCGGTGGCCTTCAGTTCGACGTCAGCTATGTCTTCACTCGCGATCTGTCGAACGCTGAAGGCGGAAATCCCGGCAACATCGTCGGCGTGGGCGGAGCCATGTCCACGGATCGCTTCCATCCCGGCATCGACTATGGCAACGTTTCCTACGATCGCCGTCATCGCTTCCTGGGCACGTTCATCTACAACCTGCCCTTCGGCACGGGCCAGCGGTTCAAACTCCCCAGCCGGACCGCGGACAACCTGCTGGGATCGTGGCAACTCGGCGGCGTCCTGCTCTTCCAGACCGGGCCGTTCCTCACTCCCTACGAGGGCACTACCGATCCGGCCGGTACCAACATTCTCAGCCTGCTCGGGGTTACACGCACCGATATCGATCGAACCGTCTCTCCGTATGCCTCAGGCAACGTGGGAGGCCTCCCCGTCACCCTCAATGTGAATGCCTTCCCGATTCCCGGAAACAACATCGGGCGTTACGGCAACGCTCCAGTGGGCTCGGTCACCGGCCCCGGCACCCAGTCGGTGTCACTGTCCCTACTGAAGAGCTTTGTAATCCGCGAAGGCGCCCAGTTGCATCTGGGACTCGAAGCGGCGAACGCGCTGAATCACAGGAACTATGACATTCCCAATGTCCAGGTGGACTCGGGCGCGTTTGGACAGGTCAGTGGCTTGCAGTACGCCGAAGGGGCAGGGCCGCGCATGCTGATGCTGACCGGCCGCTTTTCCTTCTGAGCCTGTCCGCCCATCCCCGGGAGTGCCGGTCGTCCGCGCGGCGGCCGGCGCTCTCGCAGATTCATCCGAGATGCCTCAACAGAAAACCAGATGATTAAGCTCACTCCCCGGCGTCAGATCCTTTTGCTCGGTTGTTTCCTCTTGCTCGCCAATCGCGCGCAGGCAGCTTCGCGTTTCGAAATTGTCGTTCCCCCGGCCGCGCATCGGGTGCCTGTTACCGGCCGTGCCTACGTCATCCTCAGCCGCGTGCCGGCCTCCGATCTGCGCAACGCCTTCGGCTCTCCCGATCAGCAGGACCCCTTCTTTGGCCAGGATATGGTGGGAGTGGCAGCCGGCGATGTGACCGTGATCGGTGCCGCCAGCGCCGGATATCCACTCAACAGTCTGCGTGATTTACCTGTGGGCGATTATTTCGTGCAGGCCTTCGTCAACGTATACACACGCTTTCCAAGAGCGGACGGACACATCCTCTGGGCGCACATGGACCAGTGGGAAGGCCAGCAGTTGAACACCTCCCCGGGAAATCTGTACAGCGATGTGCGTCGGGTGCACCTCGATCCAGCCCGCGGCTACAGCGTCCGGCTGGAGGTCTCGCACCTGATTCCGCCGGTTCAGATCCCGCCCGACACGCAGTGGGTCAAGCACATTCGCTTGCAAAGCCGGCTCCTGACCAGGTTCTGGGGCGTGCCGATCTATATTGGTGCGACCATCCTGTTGCCGGCTGGTTACAATCAGCATCCCAGGCAGCATTACCCGGTGATCTACGAGCAGGGCCACTTCACGCTGGATCCCCCTCTTTCCATGCGCATGCGGCCGGGTGCGCAAGACTGGCAGCAGGAGGCTTACCACACCTTCCAGGCATGGAGCGGCCCGCGCTTCCCGCGCATGATTGCGGTCACCTTCCAGCATCCGACGCCTTACTATGACGACTCGTACGCTGTGAATTCCGCCAACAACGGTCCTTACGGCGACGCACTGATGCAGGAGCTGATCCCGTACATCGAGACGCATTTTCGCATCATTCGCCAGCCTTGGGCGCGGGTACTGACCGGTGGATCGACAGGCGGATGGGAGTCGCTGGCGCTGCAACTCTATCATCCCGAATTCTTCGGGGGCACCTTCACCGGGTATCCCGATCCCATCGACTTCCACCACTACCAGTTGGTGAATATCTACAGGGACAAGAATGCCTTCACTCCTCCGGTCAGCCCCGTGGACCGCGAACGGCCGTTTACCCGCGATGACCAGGGTCAGGTGCAGGAGACGGAGCGCCAGATGAGCCAGTTGGAAGCGGCGCTGGGCAGCCACGGGCGCTCGGGCCAGCAACTCGATGCCTGGATGTCTGTGTTCGCGCCGGCAGGGCAGGATGGTTACCCGCAGCCGCTGTGGAACCTGCACACGGGAGCAATCGACCCCAGCGTTGCTGCATCCATGCGCGATCATGGCTACGATCTGGAGGCTTACCTCGCGAAGAACTGGACGCGCATCGGTCCGCAGCTTACCGGCAAGATCTTTCTCTGGGTAGGCGACATGGATAGCTACTATCTCAACCTGGCCGTGTATGACTTGGATGCTTTCTTCCGCAACCACCCGGAAGCCCGCGCCCAGTTCACCTATGGCCGCCCCGAGAAGGGACACGGCTGGACACCCTGGACAGAGCCACAGCTCATTCGCATGATGGCGCAACACGTCGCAAAGTCCTGTCCGCCGGGCACGGATCTGCGGGGGTGGTATGAGCCCTGAGATCATGCGAAGGACGATGTTCGGGAATTTCCGCCGGCTCAACAGTGAAATGTGTGTAAAGGTGATGATGAAGACGCCTCTGCTCTGCTTGCTGCTCGTGTGCTCTGCCTTTGCTCAGGCGCCGCCCCCGGCCCCGGTTTCATCCCGTGCCGCAGACATGCCCCGCATCCAGCAGCGGGCCATCGCCGCAGATCCCTTTTCCGTAGCTGGACGGCACGGAGCGCTGCTCGGCACCCAGGATGGCCGCTTCGAAGCGTGGATCTATCCATGGAAGATCTTCGATAACCTGCGCATCTCGGCGCGGATGCAGGACTACGATGTGCCCATCGATGTGAACGCGCACGCGTCGCAGATCGACGTGGAGCCCGATCGCACCACCATCACTTACTCCCACGCCAACTTCACCATTCGCCAGATCATGGTCGCGCCGCAATCCGCGCCGGCCCACGCGGGCGTGCTGGTGTTCTATCAGATCGAAGCCATCCGTCCCATAACCCTGACCTTCAGTTTCCATCCGGTGATGCAGCCCATGTGGCCCGCGAAGTCGGAGGGCGATCCCGCACCGGAGTGGATCAATCAGGGAAGCGGGCACGGTTTCTACATTCTGCATCTCGACCTTCCCAACCACTCGGCCGCCCTGTCGCTGGGCAGCGCGCAGCCCGGCATCCTGCCGCCTTACCAGGAAGGACCGAAGTCCTGGCCGTTGCAGTTTGTTCTCCACTTCGATCCCCAGCGTGATGAAGACAAGCTGTACCCCTTGCTGATCACCTTTGCGGACTCGCAGGCGGCAGGCACGCAGCAAGCCTTCGCGAGCGCCCTCGATCAACTCAACACTCAGGCATTGTCGCTTCTGACAGCGAATCGCGACTACTACCGGAAGTTTCTTGCGGCGCATACGGCGATCCAGACGCCCGACCCGCGCCTCAACCAGGCGTTCACCTGGGCCGAGGTCTCCATCCATCAATTGCGCGTCGCCACCAGTCCGGATTCGCACAAGAAAGCGCTGATTGCCGGCCTGCTGCGATCTGGCGATACCGCCCGTCCCGGCTTCGGCTGGTTCTTCGGCAGAGACGCCCTCTGGTCTCTCGACGCCACGGATAGCTACGGCGCACTACGAACTTCGCGGCAAGAGATCGAGTTTCTCGCGCAGCAGCAGCGGGCCGACGGCAAGATCATGCACGAGCTGTCCCAGACCGCCAGCCAGGTGGATTGGCAGGCACTGCCCTACGAGTGGGCCTCCGCCGATGCCACCCCCTTGTTTCTCATGGCCGCGAACGACTATCTGCGGGTAAGTGCGGACAAGTCCTTCACTGCGTCCGTATGGCCGCATCTCCAGAACGCATGGGCCTTCGAAAACAGCCATGACGCCGATGGCGATGGCATCTACGACAACGCCCAGGGCTCGGGCTGGGTCGAATCCTGGATTCCGCGGATGCCGCATCAGGAGATCTATCTCGCGGCACTCGACGAGCAGGCCAGCGCGGCCTTCGCAAATCTCGCTGGCGCCACCGGCCATCCCGCCGCCGCACAGCAGGCCCGCCGCCGCGCGAAGAAGATCGCGCAGACCATCGAGCGGGAGTATTACCTGTCGAATTCGCAGTTCTATGCCTTCAGTTGGAATGGAGCTGCCGGCGCGGACAAGACCGCAAGCATCTTCCCCGCGGTTGCCTGGTGGGACGGAAGCTATGCTCTCCAACATCCCGGTGCGATGATGCAGGATTGGGCTTCCGCCGATTTCTCCACGGACTGGGGTGTTCGTGACATCAGCGACAAGACCTCGTTCTACGATCCGATCAGCTATCACCAGGGTTCTGTGTGGCCCCTGTTCACCGGCTGGGCGTCGCTGGCAGAGTACCGCGCGGGCCATTCCTTGTCGGGTTATGTCCACCTGATGCAGAACGCGAACCTGATCTGGGCGCAAGATCCCGGCAATTCGACCGAGCTGCTCTCCGGCAGGTTCTATCAGGCGCTGGGGCGCAGCACCGCGCACCAGCTCTGGTCAGCGGCCATGGTCATTTCGCCGGCCTTGCGCGGCCTCTTCGGATTGGAATGGAACGCGTCGGCCGGCATCCTGACCGTCTCTCCAGCACTGCCCGCAACCTGGAATGACGCAACCATTCGCCGCCTGCCCTTCGGCAGCAAGTCGATCGATCTTACCTTCCATCGCGAAGGCGCGATGCTGGTTGTGCGGGCCAGCGGCTCCGGTGTGGAGCTAAAGTCGCGTATTGCCGGAGCGCGCGCAGTGCAGGGCGCGCTGCAAATTCCTCTGCCGGACGTGGAGGTTGCGGTCGCGGAGCAACTGCCCGAGCCCGGCGCAGAGACGCGCCAGATGAAGGTGTTGGATCAGCAGGAGGGAACGCGCTCGCTCACGCTTCGCCTGTCGGCATTCGGCGGTACGACCCAGACGCTCATTGTCCGCAGGAACGCCCACGTCGGCGCGTTGACCGTCCAGGGCGGCCAACTGGA
>JAJZCY010000229.1 GCA_021828835.1 Acidobacteriota bacterium
CGCACGTCTTTCTATGGGCAATGCGTTCGCCCGCCGAGATCAGCAACCGCGCCAGGAACATCCTCGCCGATCCCCGCGCAGAGTTGCTCCTCTCGATGATCGTTCCATGGGAGATCGCGATCAAATCTGGAATGGGGAAACTGAAGAACAGCGAGGAAATTCTCGCGGATTTTGAAGGATTGACAGCAGCGGCGGGTTTTCAGGTTCTTGAGACGTCCGTCAAGCATGCGATTCAAAGCGGGCTGCTGCCCTTGCACCACAAGGATCCCTTCGATCGGCTTCTGATTGCGCAATCTCTCGATCTGAACATCCCGGTTCTCAGCGGAGACGAATGCTTCGACCGGTACGGTGTGAAGCGGGTCTGGAGATGAAACACTATCAGAGTGTCCGCCGGTAAGGCCGCAGGTTGCGCGGGACGATTGGAGAATTGGTTTTGCCTACTTATCGCAGATCGGTTGTGCCCCTCAAGCCCGGAGCTGCGGCTTTGCCGCTAGTCGCCATCGTCGGGCGGCCGAATGTGGGCAAGTCCACGCTTTTCAACCGGCTCACCGGCAGCCGCCGCTCCATTGTGGGCGACGAGCCGGGCATCACCCGCGACCGCATCTACGGGGAATTTGACTGGGACGGCCGCCGCTTTCGCCTGGTGGACACCGGCGGCATTATTCCCGACGATCCCGAGCTGATCCCGCAGGAGATTTATAACCAGGCCAAAGTCGCGCTCGAGGAAGCTGATGCGCTGATCCTGGTAGTGGACGTGCGCACGGAGCTGGCGCGGCCCGACTACGACCTGGTGCGCCTGTTGCAGCGCAGCACCAAGCCGGTCTTTCTGGCGGTGAATAAGGTCGAAGGCGCGGCCATGGAGGCCGAGGCGGAGAACTTCCGCAAGCTAGGGCTGCGCGAGGTTTTCCCGATCAGCTCGGAACATGGATTGGGCATTGGCGAGCTGCTGGATGCGGTGACGGCGGCGATTCCGGAAGAGCAGCGAGTCAGCGAGTCAGCGAGTCAGCAAGTCAGCGCAGAAGCTGAGCTGCGCGATGAGGACGCTGCAAGTACGGGCGAATTGGATCAGCCTGAGGAGAAGCGCGGAGCGGCGAAGACGCGTACCCACGGCGAGTTCGAGCAGCTTGAGACTTCCATCGCGATTATCGGGCGGCCGAACGTGGGCAAGTCCACGCTGCTGAACGCCCTCACCGGGACCTCTCGTGCCATCGTGTCCCCGATCGCCGGCACCACGCGCGACGCGGTCGACGAGGTGGTGGAGTTTGAAGGCTCGCAACTGCGCTTTGTGGATACCGCGGGTATCCGGCGCAAGGGCAAGACGCGGCTGATGGCCGAGAAGCTCAGCGTTGTCATGGCGCGGCGGCATCTCGAAGCGGCCGACGTGGCGCTGCTGGTGATCGATGCGACGGAGGGCGTGACGGCGAGCGATGCGACCATTGGCGGTTACGCGCACGAGAGCGGGCGCAGCGTGATCATCCTCGTGAACAAGTGGGACGCAGTCACGACCGGGCGCACCGACGGCAAGCCGCCGGCAAGCAAAGAGATCTTCGAGAAGCAGTTGCGCAACGTGCTCAAGTATTTGAGCTATGCGCCGGTGCTCTTTCTCTCTGCGCGCGAGGCGGGCGAGGCCGGCCACGGCGCGGCGCACAAGGCCTTGGCCCGGGTGCTGCGCGAGGTGAAGACAGTGGCGGCGGAGCGGCGCAAGCGCGTCTCCACCGGGCAGATGAACCGCTTCCTGGAGAGGGTGGATTTTCAGCGTGCGCCGGTGCCGATGTCGAAGCGGGTGCGGATCTTCTACATGACCCAGGCGGCGGTGGCGCCTCCGACGTTTGTCTTGTTCACCGATCGTGACGTGAAGCCGCACTTTGCCTTCGAGCGCTTCTTGGAAAATCAGATTCGCGCGGCGTTCGGATTTGAGGGGACGCCGATCTGGTTCAAGGTGAAGGCCCGGGGCGGGGAGAGCGCCTAGAAGCGGGCTGGCTTACCCCGCAGTTGCAGCGGCGATGAGTTCGGTTGCGATGCGGAGCGTCTGGGGATCATCGCCAAAGGCTGTGAGCCAATGGACGTCCGGCTCGCGGCGAAACCAGGTCATCTGGCGTTTGGCGTAGTTGCGATGGCCCTGCTGGGCGGCGGCCAGCGCGTGGGGCAGATTCTCTTCTCTGCGAATGACCGCGAGTGCCTGGCGATAGCCGAGGGAATCGAGCGCTTTGACGGGGCCGTACTGGTGGAGGAGCGCTCCGGTCTCTTCGACGAGCCCGGCGGTGAACATCGCGGCGCAGCGCTGGTTGATGTGCTCGTAGAGTGCGGGCCGCGGCGGGTTCAGGCCGATGCGAAGCAGCCGAAAGCCGGTGAGGGGATCGCGGGTGAGGACCTGCGACATGGGCTGGCGGGCGGCCAGGCAGACCTCGATGGCGCGGATGAGCTTGGGTGTGTCATTGGCGTGAATGCGAGCGGCGGAGGCGGCGTCGAGGCGGGTGAGGATGCGGTGCAACCAGCCGCTGCCACGGCGGTCGGCACTTGAGCGGAGGCGGCTACGGAGATCCTCATGGCGCTGCGGGCCGGAGAAGAGACCTTCTGTGAGGGCGCGGAGGTAGAGGCCGGTGCCGCCGGTGATGATGGGTAAGCAGCCGCGGGCGGTGATGTCGCGCAGGGCGAGGCGGGCGGCGCGGCTGTAGTCGCCGGCGGTGAAGGGGCTGTCTGGCGTGGTGACGTCGATGAGGTGATGGGGGACGCGGGCGCGTTCCTGGAGGGTGGGCTTGGCCGAGCCGATCTCCATGCCGCGGTAGACGGCGACGGAGTCGCAACTTACGATCTCTCCGTGGAAACGCTCGGCGAGCGCAAGGGAGAGAGCGGTTTTGCCGCTGGCGGTGGGGCCGAGAAGGATGACAAGCAACGGATCCCCGCTGTCTTTGCGGCTTCGCTGATCTCTCATTTTGCCTTCGACTGTGGTTACCACCGCCACCACCCGGGTGGAAAGATCCATTTGGGGTTGGTGTGGAGAAGCCACCAGGCGCAGACGACTGCGGCAAGGATGAGGAGCCCGAAGGTTTGATTGCGCTGGAAGAGGCGGCGCTGCCCGGCGCGGCGGTCCTGCGCAGCCTGATGCTGTGCCCAGGGTTTGATTTGCGATTGCATCCGCGACCAGTATAGGGGGAACGCGGCGCTGTTTGACTTGGGTCGGCCGCATTGCCGACCATGAGTTTTGGGACACTGCAGATTTGGAAAGGTGGAGCGATGAAGGTCCTGATCCTTGGTTCGGGTGGACGGGAGCACGCGCTGGCGTGGGCGGTTGCCGGCAGCGGGCGCGTGACGGAGGTGGTGTGTGCGCCGGGGAATGGCGGGATTGCGCAGGTGGCGCGGTGCGTTCCGGTGGACCTGAAGGACCTGGATGCGATGTTGCGGCTGGTGGAGGCGGAACAGCCGGGGCTGACGATTGTGGGGCCGGAGCTGCCGCTGTCGTTGGGAATTGTGGATGCGCTCAAGGCGCGAGGGCTGCGAGTCTTCGGGCCGACCCAGAAGGCGGCCATGCTGGAGACCAGCAAGGGGTTTGCGAAGCGCTTTTTGCAGCGGCATAACATCCCCACGGCCAATTATGCGGTGTGTGCGAGCCTTGCGGAGGTGGAGCAGGCGGTGGATATGTTCCACGCGCCGCTGGTGGTGAAGGCGGACGGGCTGGCGGCAGGGAAGGGTGTGCTGATCTGTTCGTCGCGGAACGAGGCGGTGGAGGCGGCGAAGGGGCTGTTTTCCGGAGCGCTGCTGGGGGAGGCGGAGCGGCAGATTGTTCTCGAGGAGTTCCTGGAGGGCGACGAGATCAGCTTCCTTTGCCTGAGCGATGGGAAGCACGTGGCGCCGCTGGTGCCGGCGCAGGATCACAAGCGGATCGGCGAAGGGGATACGGGACCGAATACCGGCGGCATGGGGGTCTATTCGACCGACGAGCTGCTGGATCCGGCGATGCAGGAGTGGATTCTGCGGCACATCGCGGAGCCGACGATCCAGGGGATGGCCTCCGAGGAGATTCCATTCGTCGGTGTGCTGTATTGCGGGCTGATGATGACGGCGCGGGGGCCGCAGGTGCTGGAGTTCAACGCGCGCTTTGGGGATCCGGAGACGCAAGCGATTTTGCTGCGTTTGCAGTCGGATCTGGTGGAGGCGCTGGAGGCCTGTGTGGAGGGCCGTCTGGCCGAGTCGGAGATGCGCTGGACCCCGGGGGCATCAGCCTGCGTGGTCGCGAGCTCGGCGGGGTATCCGGGCACCTACCGGACGGGCTTTCCGATCACGGGCCTAGCGGCTGCCGCCCAGGTGCCGGGGGTGGAGGTCTTTCATGCGGGATCGGCGCAGGTGAATGGACACCTGCTGACCGCAGGCGGCCGGGTACTGGCGGTGAGCGCGGTGGGCGACACACTCCAGCAGGCCCTCGACCGCGCCTACCAGGCCATGGGCGAGATCCAGTTCGAAGGCATGTACTATCGCCGCGATATCGGGCACCGCGCGCTCGGGCCGAAGAAGGGCTGAGCGGTGCGCGCTTTTCAGCGGGCCGATGCAAAAAACGCAGCGATGACCAGAAGGGTGGTTCCCGGCGTATTGCTTCTGGGCAACGGACGCCGGGGTAGACTCGCGGATGGTGCCGATTCTCTGATCAATCCTGTGCCAAGGTAGTCTCCGGCTCTGGCGCGGACTGCTGCTTTTTCTGGAAGCAGGAGCGGCAGAGGACGGGCCTGCCCTGAGTAGGTTTGAACGGAACGGTTGTTTCTGCGCCGCACTCGGAGCAAGTGGTGCGGGTTTCAGGACGGACGCGCTGATTGCCACGGGCGCGCTTCGCCTTGCACTGTTTGCAGTGCTTGGGGTCGTTCTTGAATTGTTTATCGTGGAAAAAGACCTGCTCGCCTGCTGTGAAGATGAACTCGGCGCCGCAGTCGGTGCACTTCAATACTCGATCGGTGAATTCCATGTGGCCGGCTTCCCTGGACAGGGAAACTCACCGAAAGCGGCCTGGGATGGGAGCTTGCCGTTCCGGTTCCCTGTCTCGTTCGTGATGCTTATTAAGGGCCCGGATTGCCAGAAAAAGTTTTGGCGAGAAGCCTTCGTTCCCAAAAGGGGACGGAGGAAGAACATGACGCGAAGCGTCAAACTACGGGAACTCGCGTGCGCCTGCCGTCCCGGATCTTTCCTAGATTCTTCAGCGGCTTCCTTTACGGAAGCCGCTGGGACGGTGCATTCGCGATGGGTTAAGAGCGAGCCAGGGAAGCAGGGCAGTCTATAGCATTACACGATCTTCAGCGGCGCCTCCCACAGAGGGGAGGGTGCTGTTGCCGAACTTCCCAAGCCGCGTATAGGTCATCAGTCTTGTTCCTTGCGAGCCTTTTTGCGATTCCGCTTGCGCGCCAAGGCAGCCTTGACACGGCGCTTTTCGCCGGGCTTCAGATAGTAGGAATGACGCTTCACTTCCTTAATAATGTCTTCCTGCTGCACCTTGCGCTTAAAGCGGCGGAGCGCATTTTCGAGTGGTTCGCCTTCCTGAACGCGAACTTCAGCCAACGGGACCCACCTCCCAACTTGCCAAACTGGGCTTGGATTATCATACCGGAGTTTCCGGTCCCCAGCCAAACTGGGATAATCCCTAGTTTTCAGACGGATTTAGCAGGAATTCGAAAGCAGGTTGGGGGAACAATTACCTCCCAAATGTCTGGCAGAAGCTTCGCCGGTACACTGGTGGAAAAGGAGGGGGCATGATCCGTCGCTATCAGGGGAAACTACCCCAGATTGCAGGAAGCTGTTATGTGGACGAATCAGCGCAGATCCTTGGGGACGTGGTCCTGGGGGAGCGTTCTTCGGTGTGGATGAACGCGGTGCTGCGGGGAGATGTGAACTCGATCCGGGTGGGCTCGTGCTCGAATGTGCAGGATTGCGCGGTACTCCACGGGCAGCGGAACCGTTACCCGGTGGTTGTGGGGGATTGGGTGACGATCGGGCACAACGCCACGGTGCACGGTTGCGTGGTGGAGGACATGGTGCTGATCGGCATCGGCGCGCGGGTGCTGAACAACTGCCGCATCGGCGAGGGCTCGATCATCGCAGCCGGGGCAGTGGTTCCGGAAAACACGGTGGTGCCGCCACGGACCTTGTGGGCGGGAGTGCCGGCCAGGATGCGCCGGGAATTGGGTGACACGGATCAGGCGCTGATTCGCGAATACGCGCAGAATTATCTGGATTACGTGGAGATCTATCGAAGCGAGGAGGCTGGCGTGACGCCGGTCAAGCGCTGAGAGGCGTGCTTCAGGCTCAGGCAGCGGGTGGAAGCTAGGGCCTGTTCACACTACGCGGACGGCGGCGCCGGGAGCCGATTTTTCTGAGTTCAAGAAGGGAGGAGCGAGGCATACCGGGGTCCCTGCGGACGGATTTTTGTCCGCGGGGTGGATACCGGGTGTCTGCTAGCGACGACCGACACAGAAATCGGAAAAATCGGCCCCGGCCCTTCGGGTTGCGGGGAAAATTGCCTCATACGTCGTTGTCGTCCTCGCCTTGGAATCAC
>JAJZCY010000230.1 GCA_021828835.1 Acidobacteriota bacterium
TCCGGGATTCTTTTCGACGTTGCCCAGAATCCAGCTTTCGCGCTCGGTCACCACCTGGTCGCGGAACTCCTGCGTGGCCACTTCGTAGCCCCACTCCCGGAAGGCGCCTTCGGTGAACTTTTGAATGTTGCCCTTGTGCACCAGGGTCACGGTCTTGCGGCCCGTCTCCATCGCGTGGCGGATGGCGTAGCGGACCAGGCGCTTGGTGCCAAAGATCGAAATGGGCTTGATACCCACGCCCGAATCGGTGCGGACCTTCTTCTTGCCGCCCTTCAGCATCTCGTCATTCAGGAAGCTGATCAGCTTGGCGGCTTCGGCGGTGCCTTCTTTGAACTCGATCCCCGAGTACACGTCTTCAGTGTTCTCGCGGAAGATCACGATGTCTACCTGCTCGGGGTGCTTCACGGGGCTGGGTACACCCTGGTAGTACTTCACCGGACGGACGCAGGCGTAGAGATCGAGAATCTGGCGCAGGGCCACGTTCAGCGAGCGGATGCCGCCGCCCACCGGCGTCGTCAGCGGTCCCTTGATGGAGATGCGCAGGTCGCGCGCCGCCGCCACGGAATCATCGGGCAGCCAGGTGTTGAACTTGCGGAAAGCCTTCTCGCCTGCATAGATCTCATACCAGCGAATGGCGCGCTTGCCGCCGTAGGCCTTCTCCACGGCTGCATCGAAGACCCGCTGCGAGGCCTTCCAGATATCGCGGCCGGTGCCGTCGCCCTCAATGTAAGGAATGATTGGATTGTCAGGGATTGTGAATTGACCGTTGCTGTATTCGATCGGCTGGCCGTCTTTGGGCAGTTCCAGCCCGTTGTACGTGTTCTGCATTGTCTGTGCGGCGCCCCTTCCTGCGTGCAAAAAATTGCGAATGAAACCACTTTCGAGGCTAACACCTTGAAATCCAGGGTGGCAATGACAGCGAATCGCGCTGGCGGCGCCGGTCGAGCTCTACCCGGCAGGCGGGTTACCGGGTTTGCAGCCGGATCGCCGGACCACCTTTTTCTTCTGAAAATCGGCCCTTCCCCGCATTCCGGGATGGACCCTCCATGAATTTATTCGGAATCCTGTTTTTGCCTGCCCGGATGCGATAGACTCATGCGGGAACCCCTTGACGGAACCGCTATTTTTGACCCCCGGAGGGCACATCGAAATTGGGCAAGAACATGGTCCCAAAGAAGCTCTTCTTCACGAAGGGCGTCGGTAAACACAAGGAGCGGCTCACGTCTTTCGAGCTGGCCCTTCGCGACGCAGGCATCGCCTCGCAGAACCTGGTACGCGTCTCTTCCATCTTCCCGCCGCAGTGCAAGATTCTTTCCCGCAAGGAAGGTCTCAAGTACCTGAATCACGGTGAAATCGTGTTTGCGGTGATCGCGGAAAACTCCACCCGCGAGCCGCACCGGCTGATCGTGTCCAGTATCGGCGTGGCCATCCCCGCCGACCGCAACACCTACGGCTACCTGAGCGAGCACCACAGCTTTGGCGAGACCGAGGAGCAGGCGGGCGAGTATGCCGAGGAACTGGCGGCCGAGATGCTCGCCACTACCCTCGACGTCGACTTCGATCCGGATAAGAGCTGGGACGAGAAGAAGGAGATCTACCGCATCTCCAACAAGATTGTTCGCACCAGCAACATCACCCAGTCGGCGGTAGGCGACAAGAACGGCAAATGGACCACCACCATCGCCGCGGCGGTTCTGATCCTCGAAGAGTAGGCGCCGCTTGCAGCGGGGCTTGAAAAGGAATCTCTGGCAGGCATAGGCGTCAGCGCAACGATGATTCGAGGCCAATTCCGCGCGGCGGGATTGGCCTTGTTCTTGCCGGGCCTTGATTGAAGCGGCCAAGTGCCGTTTGCCGCAGCGCAGACGCCCGGGCGCAGACCTGCGAAGACACGATCTCTGACGTGAAAGGTTGATGGATAGCATGACCAGCGCGCGAACCTACACCGTCGCCCTCGTGCAGATGCGCATGGGTCCCGATCCCGAGGCTAACTTCACGGTCGCCCTCGACCGCATCCGGGAAGCAGCCCGAGGCGGCGCCCAGATCGTCTGCCTGCCCGAGCTCTTCCGCACCCAGTATTTCTGCCAGCGAGAAGAGCTTGCGCTGTTTGATCTTGCGGAGCCAATTCCGGGCCCATCCACCGAGCGGCTCAGCGCCCTGGCGCGCGAACTGCGGGTGTCGATCGTTGCCTCTCTGTTCGAGCGCCGCGCTCCGGGGCTTTATCACAACACGGCGGTCACCCTGAATGCGCACGGCGAGCTGGCCAGCGTGTACCGCAAGATGCACATCCCCGACGATCCGCTCTACTACGAGAAGTACTACTTCACGCCCGGCGACCTGGGCTTCCGTGCGGTGGATCTTGAAGTGGGCCGGGTGGGCACACTGGTGTGCTGGGATCAGTGGTACCCGGAGGGGGCGCGCCTCACCGCCTTGCAGGGCGCCGAGGTCCTGTTCTATCCCACCGCCATCGGCTGGCACCCGGCGGAGAAGGAAGAGTTCGGTACCGCGCAGTACGAGGCCTGGCAGACCATCCAGCGCTCCCACGCCATTGCCAATGGCCTCTACGTGGTGGCCGCCAACCGCGTCGGCATGGAACAGGGCGATATTCTGGGGAACCGGGCAGAGGGCGCCGGACTCGAGTTTTGGGGCGGCAGTTTCATCGCCGATCCCTTCGGCCGCATGATCGCCAAAGCGTCGCACGACAAAGAGGAGATCCTGGTCGCAACGGTCGATCTGCGCCTGATCGAGGAGACGCGCCGCAACTGGCCCTTTCTGCGCGACCGCCGCATCGACGCCTACGCGCCCATCACACGCCGTTTTTTGGATCCCACACAGGACAGGGAGCCGCAGTAAAAATAACTGCCCCAGCCCGACCGCGTCCTTTGCGGTCAGGGTGGAAGAACGGATTCAGAACAGAAAGAGTACCGACGCCCAATGTCTCCGTCCGATACGCCGCGCCAACTCGGGTACCGCATGCCCGCCGAATGGGAACCGCACCAGGCCACCTGGCTGGCGTGGCCCCATAATCCCGAGGACTGGCCGGGCAAGTTCTCCTCGATCCCCTGGATCTATGCGGAGATCGTGCGCCTGCTCGCCGAACGCGAGCGCGTGCACCTGGTTGTGGAAGACGCGAAGACGCAGCGCCGCGTCACCGGCATGCTGCGCCGCGCTCATGCCAATCTGGACAACGTGAGCTTTCACGCCTGGCCCACCGATCGCGGCTGGACGCGTGACTCTGGCCCCATCTTCGTGCGCAATGCCGAGGGCCAGGTCGCGCTTACCAACTGGCAGTTCAACGCCTGGGCCAAGTATGAAGATTGGCAGCTTGACGATCAGTTGCCCAGCCGCGTGAACGAGCTGCTTGGCCTGACCGAGTGGCAACCCGCGCTGGCGCTGCCGGATGGAGTGCAGCACAGGGTAGTGCTGGAGGGCGGCTCGATCGATGTGAACGGGGCGGGCCTGATGCTCACCACGGAAGAGTGCCTGCTGAGCGACGTGCAGCAGCGCAACCCCGGGGTCACGCGCGAGCAACTGGAGCAGGTCTTTTCCGATTACCTCGGTATCGACCAGGTGATCTGGCTGGGGCGCGGCATCGCCGGGGATGACACGCATGGTCACGTGGACGACATCGCGCGCTTTGCCGCGCCGGATACCATCCTCGCCGCCGTGGAGCCCAACAGCAGCGATCCGAATCACGAGCCGCTGGCAGAAAATCTGGTGCGCATGAAAGCCGCGCGGACGCCGCAAGGCAAGCAGTTTACGATTGTCGAACTGCCCATGCCGCGGCCGATTATCTTTCGGAAGCAGCGGGTGCCGGCCAGCTATGCCAACTTTTATCTTGCCAACGGCGTGGTGCTGATGCCGACCTTCCATGATCCCAACGATCGCATCGCCATGAACATTCTGGCCGAGGTGTTTCCGGACCGCGAGGTGGTCGGGGTGCACAGCGTGGACCTGATCTGGGGCCTGGGCGCGCTGCACTGCATGACCCAGCAGCAACCGGCGGCAGGAGTGGTGCGGCCATGACTGCCGATCTTGAATTCATGCAGGCCGCCCTCGCTGAAGCCCGCGCCGCGGGTCAGGCGGGCGAGGTGCCGATCGGCGCGGTGGTAGCCTTCGAGGGACGCGTGATCGCCAGCGGGCAGAACTCGGTGTTGCGCCGGCTCGATCCCACGGCGCATGCCGAGATCGTAGCCATGCGCGGCGCAGCGCAGGTCATCGGCAATTACCGTCTGCTGGGCTGCACGCTCTACTGCACGCTGGAGCCCTGCGCCATGTGCGCCGGGGCGCTGATCCACGCGCGCGTGGGCCGGCTGGTGTACGCCGCGCCCGACCCCAAAGCAGGGGCTTGCGGCTCGGTTCTCACGGTGCTTAATCATCCTCAGCTCAACCACCAGATGCCGGTGGAGCTGGGTGTGCTGGGGGAAGAATCCGCCGAGCTACTGCGGAACTTCTTTCGGGACCGGCGGTAACCGCCGTCACTTCCGCGTGCGCACACGAATCCGCTCCGCCTGCTCAGGCCACTTCTCCGCCAGCTCGGCGTAGCTGCCGCTGCGGTAATCCGCGAAATCGAATCCTGGCGCCACAGTGCAGCCGAGGAGAGCCATCTTGCCGCCTTCGGCGAGCCGCGTGCCCTGCCACACTCCGGCGGGAACGAGCAACTGCACATGCTGCCCGGCCTCCAAGTCCTGCCCAAGAGTAAAAAGGGCGGAGCTGCCATCTGGTTTGAGCTGGAGCATCTCGACTGGATCGCCGAGATAAAAGTGGAACACTTCGTCGGAATCGATGGAATGCATCTCAGAGAAGGTGCCGGGCTCGAGCAGATAGTAGATCGCCGTGCCCAGGGCGCGGGCGCCGCGGGCCAGGCCGATTCGTTCCTCGGAGATGTAGGTCTGCCGGTAAAAGCCGCCCTCCGGATGCGGCTCCAGTTTGAGCGTGCGCTTGAGGTCTTCCGCGTTCATCCTCCGATAGTACGGCATTTTGATCGCATCGCGGGTACGGCGCCAAGACTGCGCAGTACAATGAAATCAGCATGATCGTACAGGTTTACAGCGCGGCCTGGTGCCGCGACTGCCGGGCCGCCAAGCAATTTCTCGACCGGCACGGTATCTCCTACACCGAAATCGATGTGGACGCGAATCCCGCCGCCTCGGCGGAGGTTATGCGCCACGTGGGGAAGCGCGCCGTTCCGCAGTTGGTCATTGACGGCGAGTGGTTCCAGCCCTATGCGCCGGGTCGCGGTCTGCTCTTCGATGAGTTGCATCGCCGTCTGGGAATTCCGCGCGAGTAGGGTCTTTACCCCGTACAATCAAGTGTTGGTGAGGACGCCGCAGGCGCTGCAACGCAGCGCTTGGTCCCATTCTTCAAACCCACCAAGATCAAGCTGAAGGCTGAGAGCTGAAAGCTGGGAGCTGCCCTTTGATTGACCGCTACACTCGCCCCGCGATGGGCCGCATCTGGACCGAGGAGAACAAGTATCGCTGCTGGCTGAAGGTGGAGTCGGCGGCGAGCACCGTGCTTGCCGAGGACGGCGTGATTCCCGCTGCCGCCGCCGAAGCGATCGCCACTAAGGCCACCGTGGACGCACACCGCGTGGCTGCGATTGAGGCTGAGGTCAAGCACGACGTGATTGCCTTCACCACCGCCGTAGCAGAGAGTCTCAAAGGCCAAGGCCTGGACGCCGAGTCCCGCTGGCTGCACTACGGTCTTACCTCGAACGACATTGTGGACACCGCGCAGGCCTTGCAGATCAAGGAAGCCTCCGGCCTGTTGCGGGAGGGCATGGTGGGCTTTATGGCCGTGCTCAAGCGCCGCGCACTGGAGTTCAAGCACACGCCCACCATCGGGCGCACGCACGGGATTCACGCCGAGCCCACCACGTTTGGGCTCAAACTGCTGAACTGGTACGCCGAGATGCAGCGCAACCTGGAGCGCTTCGATGCCGCCGCCGAGGGCATGCGCGTGGGAAAGCTCTCCGGCGCGGTAGGCACCTTCGGCCATTTGAAGCCGGAGCATGAGGAGCGCATCTGCGCGCGGCTCGATCTGAAGCCGGCGCCGGTAGCGACGCAGGTTTTGCAGCGCGATCGCCATGCCGCCTACATCTCGACGCTGGCGATTGTCGGCAGCACGCTCGACAAAATTGCGGTGGAGGTTCGCCACCTGCAGCGCACAGAGGTGCGCGAGGCGCAGGAGTACTTCAGCGAGAAGCAGAAGGGTTCCTCGGCGATGCCGCACAAGAAGAACCCGATCACTTCGGAACAGATCAGCGGGCTGGCGCGCGTGCTGCGCGGCAATGCCCAGGCGGCGTTTGAAGACATTCCCCTGTGGCACGAGCGCGACATCTCTCACTCCTCGGTAGAGCGCGTGATCTTCCCGGATTCGACAATCCTGGTGGATTATCTGCTGGCCAAGACGACGGACCTGATCGACCGGCTGCTCGTTTATCCCGAGCGCATGAAGAAGAACCTGGAATCGACGGGAGGGCTGATCTTTTCC
>JAJZCY010000231.1 GCA_021828835.1 Acidobacteriota bacterium
CCGCGGCACCGGCAATTTCTTCAACTACACCGTCAACAACATCTCCACCCACGGCTTCAACGTCACCGGCACACTCAATCTCGCCGCGGCCGGGGTTTCGCTCGACTACTTCCCGTTTCCGAGCCACGGGCTGCGCATCAGCCCCGGCCTGCTCTTCACGGACCAGAATGACGTGCACGCCACCATGATCGCGGCCGGCGGCACCTCCTTCACCCTGAACAACGTCACCTACTACTCCTCGCAATCCAACCCGGTCACCGGCGTAGCCTCGCTGAACCTGCACCAGCAGAGCCCCGCCCCCACGCTCACCCTCGGCTGGGGCAACATCATTCCCCGAAGCGGTGGCCACTGGTCCTTCCCGGTGGAGGTGGGCGCGGCCTACATGGGCCAGCCGAAGCTCGCCATGTCGCTGGTCTCCGGCCAGGTCTGCGCCAATCCGCAGGGCACCCTCGGCTGCCAGAACGTTGTAGGCAATTCCGACGTCAACAACAATCTCCAGGCCCAGATCGCCAAAGACCAGAAGGACCTCAACCCCTACCGCTTTTATCCCATCGTCTCCTTCGGCGTCGGCTACAGCTTCGGCTTGCACCGGCACGCCAGCCTTTAACGATCCGCCACGCACGCCTCGCCATGCGTGGCGTCTCCTCTCCGATGCAGTGCGGGCTTCACCCCCGCACTGCATTTTCGTCTTGCGATGGATCTCCTCGCTTCCCTTACGCAACACTCGGTCCCGCCCATGCTCACCCCGCGCATGAGCATCTTTCGCGATCCGACCCGAATCCAAGCGGGTTAACTGGCGCGGTCTTTCGCTGGTCACTGCAATCGTGTTGCCGGCTTCCCTCTTGTCATCTTCTGTTCAGGCTCCTATCCCGGCACAGCGCCAGTGCGATTCCGGTGTCTTCTCCGGACGAGCTTCCCCTGGGTCCAGGACACGCTCCTCATGTCGCGTGGAGGTATTGCTGTGCGCTTCTCATGCCTGGGTATGCTTGCCATGGCATCGCTGGTTCTCTGTTCCGCCATTCTGGCCGCTCAAAATCCACCCGCTGTCCTCGCAACCACGACTGCCAGTGGCACGCCGGCTGCAGCTCCCGCTCCGGCCGGCGCAGCCTTCACCCGCTCCTCTTTGCCCCCGCCGCTGCCGCATCCCGCTCCCTTTTCACGGATCGGCTTTGCCGCCGGAATGTCGAGCATGGGCATCCACCTGGAGGCAGGCACGTATCTCACCCCGCATCTTGAACTGCGCATGACCGGAAGCAACTTCGGGTACTCGGTCCGGCACCTCAAGCAGCGCGGATTTCTAGTGGACGGCAATCTGGCCTTTGCCGCAGCCGGCATGGCGGTGGACTACTTTCCCTTCCGGAATCATGGGCTGCGGTTCAGCCCGGGCATGCTCTTCTACAACCAGAGCGGAGTCAATGCCGCCATCAACGCTACCGGCAAAACGTCCTTCACCTTCAATGGCTCCACCTACTATTCGTCTCCGCGCAAGCCGGTCACAGCCATCGGTACCCTCAACCTGCACAAACAGGTGCCGGCCTTTACGCTCAGCACCGGCTGGGGACGCATGGTGGCTCCCAACCGCCATTTCTCTTTTCCGTTTGAATTCGGGGTAGCCATGATCGGCGCACCGGTTCCCAATGTCACCTTCACGGGCGGCCAGGTCTGCTCCAGGCCCGACGGCACCTATTGCGGCAACGTCGTGGGCGACGCCTCAGTCGAAAAGAACCTGCACGCGCAGATGGTCAAGGACCAGCGCAGCCTTCGCCTGCTCCGGTTCTATCCGGTCTTGTCGTTTGGAGTAGCCTACAGCTTCCGAGTCGGCAGGCGCGGAGTCAATCGCCCGCCGCTCTGAAGAGGGGTTGCGTCCTCAACCCAGGAGTTGCGCCAGAATCTCCGGCGTCGCCGCCAGCGCCGCATCGATCTGCGCCGCGTCCTTGCCGCCGGCCTCGGCAATCTCTGGTTTGCCGCCGCCCGATCCGCCCACCAGCTTTGCCACCGCCCCAACCAGCTTGCCCGCCTGCACCCGCTTGGTCAGCCCCGGCGTGACGCCCGCGATGATCGCCACCTTGCCCTCCGGCTGCGCCGACGCCAGCACCACCACGCCCTCGCCCACCTTCTGCTTCAGATTGTCCACCAGCGTGCGCAACTGCCCGCGCTCCAGATGATCGGCACGGTGCCGCAGCACCTTGATGCCCTTCACCTCGACAGCACCGGCAACAGCCTCGTCCAGCGCCCCGGCCGCCGACTTCATCCGCATCTCTTCCAGCTCGCGGCGCAGGCGCTTGAGCTCCTCTTCCTGGGCGTCCAATTTGCCACGGAGCCCATCCAAAAGGCTGCCCCCCGCCGGGGCGATCTGCGAGGTAAACTGCGCCAGCTCGAAACCGCGGCGGAAGCTATCGAGCGAGCCCAGCCCGCTGATCGCCTCGATGCGTCGCACGCCGGAGCTGACCGAGCTTTCGCCCGTCACCTTCAGCAGACCAATCTCGCCGGTTGCCCTCGTGTGCGTGCCGCCGCACAGCTCGGTCGAGAAGCCGTCGTCCAGCTTCACCACCCGCACCTTGTCGCCATACTTTTCACCGAACAGCGCCATGGCGTGGTACTCGTTCACCGCCACGTCGATCGGCACGTCTTCGAGCGTATCCACGCGGGCGTTCTTCAGCACCTCGCGATTGACGATATCTTCAATCTCCTGCAACTCCTCGTCGGCCACCTGGGTGAAGTGCGAAAAGTCGAAGCGCAGCCGCGTGGGTTCGACCAGCGAGCCGGCCTGCTTCACGTGCGTCCCCAGCACCTGGCGCAAGGCGGCGTGCAGCAGATGCGTGCCGGTGTGGTTGCGGCGAATCGCGTCGCGGCGCTCGCCATCCACCACAGTATTCACATGGTCGCCGACCGCCAGGTCTTGCTTGAGCACGGCGCGGTGCGCGCGCACGCCCTGCACCGGCAGCACGCAGCCGGTAACCTCGGCTACGGTTGAGTTCCCGTCCGTGGTCAGGAAAAATCCTGTATCGCCGATCTGGCCGCCGGAGTCGCCGTAGAAGCTGGTGTGATCCAGCACAATCTCGACCGTGTCGCCGGCCTTGGCTGCGGGAACGCCCTGACCGTCCTTCACGATCGCCAGCACCTCGCAGTTCGTGGACTGGAGCTGGCGGTAGCCCTCAAAGACGGTCCGGGGCAGTTCTCGGAAGGCGGGGCTGGCGGTCTTCTGGCTGCCGCCCTTCCAGGAAGCCCGGGCACGCGCCTGCTCCTCGCTGCGCGCACGCTCAAAGCCCTCCATGTCGAAGGCAATGCCGGCATCGCGCGCCGCATCGGTCATGAAGTCCAGCGGCAGCCCGAAGGTCTCGTAGAGGTGGAAAGCCTTGTCGCCGGTGAAGTCGCCCTTCATCTCCTCATTCAGGCGCGTGAGCCCGATCTTGAGCACGCGGTCGAACTGCTTCTCCTCCGCCTCGACCACTTTGGCGACGCGGTCAGCCGAGTCCACAAGCTCCGGATAAGCCCCCTTCATCAGATCGCGGACGGCAAACACCATCTCGAACAGAAACGGCTTCTCCTGCCCGAGCAACCGTCCGTGCCTGATAGCGCGGCGCAGAATCTTGCGCAGCACGTAGCCGCGGCCTTCGTTCGAAGGAAGAACACCATCCGAGATGAGGAACGTCGCCGCGCGCGCGTGGTCGGCGATAATGCGCAAGCTGGCTGCCTCGTCGTCCGCGGCGCGGCTAACTTGCTGACTTGCTGACTCGCTGACTCGCTTCCCGGCAAGCTCCGCCGCCCGCTCAATCAGCGGCGTAAACAAATCCGTCTCGAAGTTCGAAACCTTCCCTTGCAGCACCGCCGCCACGCGCTCCAGCCCCATGCCGGTATCGATCGAGGGCTTGGGCAGCGGCGTCAACGTGTAGGTCGTCTTTTGAGTAGAAGCGTCCACGACCGCGGAGCGCTCAAACTGCATGAACACCAGGTTCCAGATCTCGACGTACCGCGCGTCGTCCTGCCCAAACGGCTTATCAACGCCGGGCGTCTCGGCCGCCTCGATCCCCATGTCGTAGAAGATTTCGCTGCACGGCCCACACGGCCCGGTCTCGCCCATCTGCCAGAAGTTGTCCTTCGCCCCGTACTGGTGGATGCGCTCCTTGGGCACGCCGGCCTCGATCCAGTACTGCTCGGCCTCGTCGTCGCGCGGCACACCCTCCGCGCCCTCGAAGATGGTCACGTACAGGCGGTCCTTGGGAATCCCCATCCACTCCGGGCTGGTCACCAGCTCCCAGGCAAACTGGATGGCGTCGCGCTTGAAGTAGTCGCCGAAGCTGAAGTTCCCCAGCATCTCGAAGAAGGTGTGGTGGCGGCGGGTGAAGCCCACATTCTCCAGATCGTTGTGCTTGCCGCCGGCGCGCACGCACTTCTGCGAGCTGGTCGCGCGCACATATTCACGCTTCTCCGCGCCCAGAAAAAGGTCTTTGAACTGGTTCATGCCGGCGTTGGTGAACAGCAGCGTGGGGTCGTTGGCAGGCACCAGCGAGGAAGAGTGCACCCGGCGGTGCCCCTTCGTCTCAAAAAAGCGCAGAAACAGCTCGCGAATCTCGTTTCCCGTGCGGTATTGCATACTCTTTTAGTGTAATGGGCAGCGCCAGAGTTCCGGCCAGCGGACCTGGCCACCAATCCCGCCAACTCGCAGACTTGCCAACCCGCGCAGCGGGGCCAACTTGCTGCCGTGATCTTCTACAATGTTCTCCGGAACCATTCCCCGCATTTGAGGAGATTCCTTTGCCCCAGCGTACGTTTTCCATCGTCAAGCCCGACGCGGTCCGCGCCGGCAACACCGCAGCCATCCTGGCCGAGATCGCCAAGGCCGGCTTCCGCATCGTCGCCATCAAGAAGCAGTCCATCTCCAAGGCCGAGGCCGAGGGCTTTTACTACGTCCACCGCGAGCGGCCCTTCTTCAATGACCTGACCACCTTCATGTCCTCCGGCCCCCTGGTGCTAATGGTTCTGGAGAAGGACAACGCCATCGCCGATCTCCGCAAGCTGATGGGCGCCACCAACCCAGCCAACGCCGAGGAAGGCACCATCCGCAAGAAGTTCGCCGCCTCCATCCAGGAGAACGCCATCCACGGCTCCGATGCCGAGGATACGGCCGCCTTCGAGATCGGCTACTGGTTCGCCGGCTACGAACTGCTCTAGCGCGCCCGACCGGCATCTCTTGGGGTGCTACGAACTGCTCTAGCGCGCTCGACCGGCATCTCTTGGGGTGCCCCATCCATTTCGCGGCTTCATCGCGAAATGGGTGGGAGAGCACGAAACCGGTCCGGTCTCGTTCCCGTCGACTTCTCTCTTCAGGAGGTAGCCGCATGTCCGCCGACACAACCCAACTCTTCCTCTCCACCGCCCGCAAAAGCCTGCTCGACGAACATTGGCCGCGCTTGCGCGAGTGCGTGTGCACACTGACCGACGAGCAAGTCTGGTGGCGGCCCAACCAGGCCAGCAACAGCATCGGCAACCTGCTGCTGCACCTCAACGGCAACGTCGGCCAGTGGATCGTCGCCACCTTCAATCGCACGGAGGACGCGCGCAACCGCCCCAGCGAGTTTGCCGAGCGCGGGCCCGCGCCGGTGGCCGGATTGCTGGCCCGCCTGGGCTCCACAGTGGAAGAGGCCGGCGCCGTGCTGGGCCGCCTCAGCGAGGCCGACCTGCAGGCCAGCTACCAGATTCAGGGCTACACGGTGACGGGGCTCTACGCGGTCTTTCATTGCGTAGAGCACTTCGCCTCCCACTACGGCCAGATCGCCTACATCACCAAGGAACTGCAGAATCGCGACCTCGGCTTCTTCCGTAATTTGGATAACACCGGGCGGGCAAAGTAGTTCCGTCCTGAGGAAAGGTCGCTCGTGCTCTCGCATCCGGCACGCAGTAAGTCACCGCGGCCGCTGCGCGCATGCGATCCGCGCAATCCCCTGTAGATCCGCGGTGAATCCGATGTTTGCGAAGCCGGCCTCGGCGAGCAGCGTGCCCAGCTCAGCGTCCTGGCCGCAGCCAATCTCCAGCACCAGCCAGCCGCCGGCAACTAGCGCGGCAAACGCCTGCGGAATCAGCCGCCGGTAGATCGCCAGCCCCTCGCCGCCTGCGAACAACGCCATCTCCGGCTCGTGCTCCCGCACCTCGACGGCCAGGCTTTCCCGGTCCCCCTCAGGCACGTACGGCGGATTGGAGACCACGATCTCGAACCGCTCGCCCGCAACCCCAGCCAGCAGATCGCTTTCGAGAAAGCGAATGCGGCCGGCCACGCCGTTGCGCTCCGCATTTTCGCGCGCAATACCTAAGGCCGCAGCCCAAAGATCAACCGCCGTGAGGACCGCGCCCGGCAGGTGCTTTGCGACCGCCACGGCAATGGCTCCCGAACCAGTGCCCACATCCACGATGCGCGGCGCAGGCAGCGCGGACGCCAGCTCCAGCACCTTCTCCACCGCGTGCTCGGTCTCCGGAC
>JAJZCY010000010.1 GCA_021828835.1 Acidobacteriota bacterium
TCTGCTGAAAACTGGGATGAAAATCACAGCCTATAATCATCATGCTCGGCTCCTTCTCCCGAGCTACATGGTCGTCTAGCAGCAACCAGTCTACTCAGCCGAAGGAGCCGACGCTGTCATGCAATCACCCAAGCCGCGCCTTTGGCGGCTTGGGTGGGAAAGCAGAACCGTTCGCCTACCTTCAGGCGCATTCCCTCCGGCAACTGGTTTCCGCGCTGGAACGCAGTCCATTGCGATTCGATCTCGACCGCGCCTTCCATGCCCGTCGCGTAGTGCCGGAAGCTGGACCACGGCCAGTCTTCCGGTTTCTCGACCAAGCCGCGCACCACCGGATTGAGGTGAATATAGCGGATTACTTCGGAGCAGGCCTTCTCTCCGTAAACGTTGCTGTCATAGTAGCGGTTCTGCCAGAACTGCTCGCGCGACCCGCGCAGCTTCCGTGAAGTTATCTGCTTGACGGCTTTCAAGAGTTGCGCCAGTACGATTTGCGGCGGCTCGTTCATCAACAGATGAACATGCTCGGGCATCAAGACGTAGGCGTAAAGGCGCGCCTGATGCCGCGCGCGAGTTTGTTCGAGTACGGTTTCGACAAACTCGCGGGCTCCCGCTGCGGTCAACAGCGGGAGCCGGTGGAAGCAACTGAAGGTGACGAAGTGCAGCGCTTCCGCTTGCTGAAACCGTTTCAAGCCGCTCGGCATGAAGCCATCTTACCCCCGGTCATCGGAAAAAGAACCGGCCACCTGGCCGAGGTTCGTGGTTTCCCACCCATTCACGATGAAACTGTGAATGGATGGGGCACTCGGCGTTTTCGGCTAATTCATGGCCGGGCCACCTGCCGCAGGTTCGTTGCGGACTTAGCGCCGGCTGCCGGCCGGTTCCACCAGCCGCAGGTACTCGCGCGTCAGGATAGACCGCAACCGTCGCGCCACCGCCGGGTCGCAGGTGGCGTCCATCGCCCGGCAGCGGTCGATGGCCCCGCGCAGGTCGCGCAGAAAGGCCACGCACGAGGGGCAGCCCTCGATATGCTGGCGGATCTCCTCGCAGGTGCGCGGCTCCACCCGCTCATCCAGATACTCGCTGAGATTAGCGAACAGCTCGCGGCACGCCGCCGGCACCCGGCGCGATGTCTTTGCCCTTTTAGGCGCGGGCTTGGGCGGCGCGGCGGCAGCCTCCGCCGGCTGGGCCAGCTCCTTGCGCACCGCCAGCCGCGCACGGTGCAGGCGCACCCGCACCGTCCCCGGCTTCACGTTCAGGATCTGCGCCACATCCTCGGTCGGCAGCTCCTCCATATCGTGCAAAATCAGCACGATCCGAAGCTGCGGCGGAATCCGCAACACCGCCTGGTGAAGCTGCTCGATCTGCTCTTCCACCAGCGCGGCCTGCTCGGGTCCGGCGCCTGGATCCTGGAGCAGCCGCGCCAGCTCGGCGTCGGTGGGCACCAGCTCATCCAGCGAAAGCGTCTGCCGCGGCGCGTACGAGCTGGTCTTGCGCATGCGCCAGCAGCGGTTGCGCGTCACCGTGTACAGCCATACCGCCAGCGCCCGCGGCTCCTCGATGCGGGCCAGGTGGCGCAGCGAACGATACAGCACCTCCTGCATGGTGTCTTCCGCATCCTCGCGGTGCCCGCACAGCTTCATGCTGAACGAGAAAACCGTGTTCTGGAGCAGCGCCAGCGCCTGGTCCACCGCCTCGGGCGTGTTGGTCCGCAGCAAACTTACGGCTTGATTGAGTTCGGGGCGCATGGGTAGACGGGCTCACAGCCAGTATAGGCGTGCAGGCAGCAGGCTGCGGCCCAGGCAACAAAACGCAGGCACAACTGCCCTGCCAGAAAACAGCAGCGCCCGCCGCCACAGCCGGGAATCACCCTTTGCGAGCTGTTTCGTGGCAAGGCGCATACTCGGAATGGAGAGAGAGCAGCAGGGAGCCGGAGCCGCCGCGAGCCCCCATGACCTCCAGCAAGTCCCGTGCTTTCACGAAGATAAACGCAAGCCTCCCGAAATCAGGTACTTGGAAGGCGAGCAAAGCTGAACCATCCTGGAATCACGAATTTGCGGAAAAATAGAGGGGGGGGGACGGGCACCCCCGGCCTACCTCTCCGGATCGACTCTCTCCCTGCGTTCCTCCAGCCGGCGCCCGGGGCGCGAAGGTGCTCGCCGCCTTTCCCAGGGATTCATAAAGCCCGATGATTCGATGCAGCCGCCGCAGGCGCCGAACCGGCTGGTTGCACCTGCAATCCGCATTGCGGTCTCCAGGCCCGGCGCGACGGCCGCCCTCGCCCGCCGCGGCGGGTACACTGTTGGGCGATGGCGAAACTCACTCGACGCACTTTTCTTGCCGGCGCGGCGGCCTCTGTGGCCGCTGCACGTCTCCACGCGCAAGCAGCCGTGCACGTTTCGCTGGCCCTCCCGGCGCAGGCAGCCGGGCCGCAGATGCCCGCCGGCTTTGTGGGTCTCTCCTATGAAATCCAGCAACTGAAGGACCCGGCGTTCTTCTCCGCCTCCAATACCGGCCTCATCCACCAGTTCCGCGCGCTCTCCAGCCGCGGCGTGCTGCGCCTCGGCGGCAACACCAGCGAGTACGGCTGGTGGAAGCCCGCGCCGGACTCTCCGGAGCCGCAGCATCCGCAGACCCGCGCGGCCGCCGGCGAACCGCAGGCCCAGTATTATCCGGTCTCCGCCGAGGCCGTGAACAACCTGGACGCCTTCCTGCGCGCCACCGGCTGGAAGTGCATCTACGGCCTCAATCTGGGCACCAACACGCCCGCGCGCGCCGCTCAGGAAGCCGCCTACGTGGCCAAAACGCTGGGTCCGCGCCTCGAGTACTTCCAGGTCGGCAACGAGGTCGATCTCTTCAGCCGCCATCTGCGCGACCCCAAGACCTGGAATCCGCGCACCTATCTGGAGCAGTGGCTGACCTTCGCCCGCGCCATCACCGCCGCCGTGCCCGATGCGCAGTTCGGCATGCCCGACATTGCCGGCCGCCTCGACTGGCTCACCGAGATCGCCGCCCTCTGGCCCACCGTCAAGAACCCGCCCAAGGTGGTCTGCCTCACCCACCATCATTACTTCGGCGGCCCGGCCACCAACCCGAACGTGAACATCCCCAATCTGCTGAGCCCGCAAACGGCGGCCACCGTCCAGGGAATGGCCGATATCGCCAGGGCTGCATCCCGCAGGATGGGCGTGAGCCTGCGCATGACCGAGGGAAATACCTGCTTCCGCGGCGGCAAGCCCGGCGTCTCCGACGTCTTCGCGGCGGCGATGTGGGCCGCGGACTACGCCCTGCACCTGGCCGTCAACGGCTACAGCGGCGTAAACCTGCACGGCGGCAGCGGCCCGTCCGTAGCCAACTCGGTGGGCGGCTCGCTGCCCGGCGACCAGTTGCTGCGCGACCAGGGCGAAACTGCCGCGCAGATCGCCTCACACCCGCACCCCTTCTACACCCCGATCGCCAGCTTCGGCGCGGAGTACAGGATGGAACCGGTGGCCTACGGGCTCAAGTTCGCCGGCGAGATGATCGGCGGCAGGTTCTATGCGGATGATTTCTCAGGCCGCCTCCTCGCCGCCGGCATCGACGCCCGCGCCTACGCGGCCGGCATGCCCAACGGCGAGCGCAGAATCACCATCCTCAATAAGGACGCGCAGCGGGACCTGACCATCGATCTGCGATGCGGAACGCGCCCGAGCGGCACCATCGAAGCCACCACGCTGCACGCGCCGGCGCTCGACAGCCGCACCGCGGCCATCAGCCATTCGAGTCCATTGGGAAAGTTCAACGACGGCCGCTGCACGCTCGCCGTGCCGCGCGCCACCGGCATGTGCTTCACGCTGCGGGCGTAGCGGGACGCGCTAGCTCGACGCAAGCAGGTTGTGGAGCGCGTCGAGAAACGGGCGCTGACCGGCGATCAGCTTTTCGCGGGCTTCGGCGAGCGGGAACCAGGCGGCGCGATCCACCTCGGGAATCTCCAGGCTCTTGCCGGAGCGCGGCGGCCACTCGATGGTGCAGGTATTGCTGACCAGGGCGGCAGGATCGAAGTCGCCCTCCACCGCCCAGGCAGTCACCAACTTGCCGCTGGGCTGGCGCACGGTGCCCAGTTCCAGAAAAACGCCGCAGACGGCCTGCCCCGTCTCTTCCGCGAACTCGCGCTGCGCGGCCGCGAGCGGCTCTTCGCTTTCGGCGTACTCGCCTTTGGGAATGGACCACGCGCCGAGATCTTTCTTCGCCCAGAACGGCCCGCCGGGATGCACGAGGAAGACCTCGAGTCCCTTCCGGCGGCGGTAGAGCAGAAGGCCTGCGCTGCGTTTCGGCATAAGGGAAATCGTAGGCGGGAGATTTTGGTCTCCCAGCCTCCTGCGAGACCTGGGTCAAGCGCTTGCGTTAGGGGACAACGCGCCAGGGAACCGTCGAGAGACGCACGCCCGGCGGGGGATAGCTGAGCTCCTTGGTATGCGGATCCCAGGTGAGGTCGAGAGCGTTCTGCTTGGCTCCGTTGACCAGAATCGCCACCAGCAGCACATTGCCGTACATGCGCGCCGCGGCGATGTGGTGGCTGCGCCACTGGTGATACTCGGCGTTGGGGCTGCTCGGGTTCCAGTCGTCGGAGAAACGCTGGAACGTGTAGAACTTGTGCTGATTCGGATGCTGTTCCCAGTTGGGATCGTGGATCCAGACGCCGTAGGCCGCCTTCAGATCGCCCTTCTCCAGGTCGTCCATGAAGTGGTTGACGGCCATCCGGCCGAAGAGGTGGTTGTTCCAGTTCCACGGCCAGTCGATAGGCCGCCCGGCCAGGAGCCACCAGAAGATCACGAGCGCGAAAAAGGCGCTCACGGAGGACCACACGAGGATGCGATTGCGGCGCGCGCGCCGTTCGTCAAATGCGGGAGCATCGAGCAGAGTCATGAGACCGGTTGTCCTCCCTCCCTATTAGACACCATCAAAATCTAGTTTTGTTTGCAGCAAGTTCGGCCGGCTTACTCGGCGCGGGTGTAGACGGTGCGATCCTTTTCCGCCTTGCGGTCCAGAGCCAGTTCGATGAGCCGGGTGATGAGGTCCTTGTAGGAGATGCCGCTGCCCCCCCAGAGCTTGGGATACATGCTGATCTGGGTGAAGCCGGGCAGCGTGTTCACCTCATTCAGATAGATGCGGCGTTTACCCTCGGGCTCCATCAGGAAGTCCACGCGGGCCAGGCCGGAGAGATCGCAGGCTTGGAAAGCGGCCACCGCCATCGCGCGGATCTGCTTGCTCTCAGCGCGGCTGAGCTTCGCGGGAATGACCGGTACCGAACCCTCCGCGAGGTACTTGGCCTCGTAGTCGTAGAACTCCCTGCCGGGAATGATCTCGCCGACCACGCTGGCCTCGGGGCGATCGTTGCCGAGGACGGCGACCTCGAGTTCTCGGGCGCGGCTCCTTTTGCCGCCCACGCTCTCTTCGACCACCAGCTTGCGGTCGTACTTGGCGGCCAGTTCGAGAGCTGGGCCGAGCCCCTTGCGGTCGTGCGCCTTGCTGATGCCCACCGAGGAGCCCAGATTGGCGGGCTTCACAAACAGCGGGTACTTGAGCGCGGCTTCGATGCGCGCCACGGCCTTGCGCGGCGAAGCTTCCCAGTCGGAGCGCAGCAGCGTAACATGCTTCACAATTGGCAGGTGGGCCTGGGCAAAGAGCCGCTTCATGGCGTCCTTGTCCATGCCGGCCGCAGAGCCAAGCACGCCGGAGCCGACGTAAGCGATGCCGGCCAGTTCGAACAGGCCCTGGATGGTGCCGTCTTCGCCGAAGGTGCCGTGCAGCACCGGGAAGACCACGTCGAGCGCCTTGCCGCCGGGTTTCTGCGGATCGGGCGAAGGCGCCAGCAGCGTGGGCATGCCCTCGTGGAGCAGGCGGGCCCCGGGCGTCACCTCCGGATCGCCGGCACGCAGATGGCGGCCTTCGGCATCGTGGGCGCCCTTGAGCAGGCTGTGCGCATCGGCGGCCGCCAGCCAGCGGCCCTGCTTGGTGATGCCAATGGGGACCACGTCGAAGCGGGTGCGGTCGATGGACTGAAGGATGGAAGCGGCGGACAGCAGCGAGACTTCATGTTCGCCGCTGCGCCCGCCAAAGAGAATGCCCACGCGGAGTTTTCGTTTCATCGTCACTCCGATTGTAGGCTGCGGCGGCCGCCCCGCGCAGTCTTCTGGACGCGGCGGGCTGCAACTACGTACAGTGGACAGAGACCGAACAGGAAACTTCCGATGTTTCAAGGAGTTCGCGCGTGACGCCAATCTCTTCCGTCGACTGGATCATTCTGCTGATCTATCTCTTTTTCACGATCAGCATCGGCCTTGGCCTGCGGGAGTCGATGACCGGCAGCAGGCAGTTCTTGGTGGCCGGCCGTTCCTTGCCGGGCTGGCTCTGCGGACTGGCCCTCGCCGGCGTCAGCCTGGGCTCGCTGGAGGTGCTGGCGATGGGCGCGGCCGGGGCGCGATACGGTCTCTCCAGCGCGGCCTTCTTCGGCTTAGGTTCCGTGCTGCCGCTCCTGTTCGCGGCCCTTTACATCGTGCCGGTCTACTACCGGTCGAAGGCCCGCTCGGTGCCGGAGTATCTGGGCCTGCGCTTCGACGTCAAGACGCGCGGTCTGGCTGCCATCTTCTCTGCTGCGAGCGCGCTGCTGGCGGCAGCGGTTGCGGTCTACATCATGGCGCGGATCAGCGCCTCGCTCCAACTTTTCGTAATCCTCTTCCATGCGGAAAAGCTGGGCTCGCGGGGAGTGCTGCTGCTGACCAGCGGCATTCTCTGCGCGATCGTGCTGCTCTACGTGGTGCTGGGCGGACTGGCAGCCAGCATGTACACACAGGTGATGCAGTTCTTTATGCTGGTGGCGGGATTCTTTCCGGTAGTCTTCTTCGGGCTGCGGGAGGTTGGCGGCTGGGAAAAGATGCGGGCAGCATTCGCCTCCACCGCCGCCACCCGGCCGTGGCTAGCCGGTCATACGGGTGGATTTGGAGCGCTGCTGCTGGCCGTCGCGATCGGCTGCCTGCTGACCGCCGGCTACTGGTTCACCGACTTGAGCGTGCTGCAGACGACCTTCGCCGCGGAGAACCTGAAGGCCGCGCGGCGTGCGCCGTTGCTGGCGGCGGCGCTGCGCGCGGTGCTGCCCTTCCTGCTGATTGTGCCCGGGGTGATCGCCATTGCGCTGCCCACGCCGCACACCTCGATCGTGGAGCACAACGAGAACGGCTCGATCTTCCGCGAGATCTACGTCGTTCCGCAGGCACAGGAGAACGGCCAAGGGTTCGTTCCGGCGCGCACCGATTCCATTGTGGATCCGATGTACGGCAAGGTGCTGCACGACAGCGCCGGCCATGCTGAGCTCGACTACACCGCGGCCACCTCCGGGCTGTTGGCGCACGATGTTCCCACCGGGTTGCTGGGGTTGGCGCTCACTGCGCTGTTTGCCTGCCTTACCTCGGTGGTGGCCGGACGCATCGCGGCCTTCAACACCATCTTCACCTGCGACATCTACCAGGTCTGGCTCCGCAAGGAAGCGCCGGACCGGCACTATATGGTGGTGGGGCGATGGGCCGCGCTGGGCGGGATCGTCGTGACCATGCTGCTGACCTGGCTCGGGCTGCGGCTGTCGAGTGGCCCGGGAGCAATCGACCTGCTGCTGATTTCGCTTGCCGTCTTCAATGCGCCCCTGCTGGTCACGGTGTTGCTGGGCATGTTTTGGAAACGCACCACGGGCGAGGGCGCTTTTGCGGGATTGCTGCTGGGGATTCTGGCGGCGGTGGCACACTACGGGCTCACCCTGCCGCCCGGCGCCGAACGCGGATTGGCAGGCGGCTGGATCGCTCCGCTGCACCACACCGCGAGCGCCCTCACGCAGAACGTAGGCACGGCACTGCTGGCGGTTGTGGTGAATGGGATTGTGACCGTCGTGGCAAGCCTGTTGACCACACCCCGCGAGCAGAGCGAGGTGGCGGCGCTGATGTACAAGCCCGCCCCGGCACCCAGCAATGTTGCCGGATGGAAGCGGCCCGAGTTCCTTGCCAGCGCCATCCTGGTTTTGTCGATTCTTGTGACCGCCATCTTTGCCTGAGAGGACTATTCCGATGAATCTCGACCTGCGCATTCCCATGGGCATGATGTTTGCGATGACGGGCGCCGTGCTGCTGTCGTTTGGACTGGCCGTGCACAACCGCTCCGAACTGGCCGCCAGGATTCCGCACGCCGAAGCCGACCTGTGGTGGGGAGTCGTGCTGCTGGTCTTTGGCATGATCGTGCTGTCCTTGGGCCGCCGCGGGCAGGGGCGCATCGAGGCGCGCAAGCAGGCGAAGAAGTAAGCAGCGCCAAGGAACGTTCCCGCATAGAATGGAACTGTGATGGATCTGGTGCAGATCGAACCGGCACGGCGCGTACCCGCCCCCAAGCCGGAGTGGCTGAAGGCGCGCGCCCCGGTGGGCGAGAACTACCACGACCTGAAGCGGCTGGCGCGCTCGCTGGGCCTGCACACGGTGTGCGAAAGCGCGCAATGCCCGAACATCGGCGAGTGCTGGCATCACAAGACCGCGACCTTCATGATGCTCGGCAACCTGTGCACGCGCCGCTGCGGCTTTTGCGCAGTGCCCAAGGGACGGCCCGAACCCATCGACTACGATGAGCCGCGCAAGGTCGCCGAGGCAGTCTCCAAGCTAGGGCTGCTCCACGCAGTGGTCACCAGCGTGAACCGCGACGACGATCTTCTGGGTGGCGCGCGCATCTTCGCCATGGTGATCGAGGAGATTCGGCGGCAGGCGCCGGGATGCCGCGTGGAAGTGCTAATTCCCGACTTTCAGGGCGATCGCGAGGCGATCCGGATTGTGGTCGAGGCCAGGCCGGAGATTCTGAACCACAATATCGAAAGCGTGCCGCGGCTCTACCGCGTGGTGCGATCCGGAGCGCGCTATGAGCGGACGCTGGAGCTGTTGCGCTACGCCAAGGAGCTGAATCCGGCAGGCGTCACAAAATCCGGCGTGATGGTGGGCTTAGGCGAAGAGACGCCGGAGCTGCTCGAGGTCTTCCGCGATCTCGCCGCGGTGGGCTGCGACATCCTGACCGTAGGCCAGTATCTGCGCCCCTCCCGCGACCATCTGCCCATGAAGCGGCTGTACACTCCACGCGAATTTGCCGAGCTCAAGGCCGAAGCTCTCAAGATGGGCTTTCGCCACGTGGAGTCAGGCCCGCTGGTGCGCTCCAGCTACCACGCACACGAGCAGTCGCAGGCCGCGGCGCTCCCCTCTTCGTCCTGTTAAGCCCGCGTGCGGTTCATTCCCGGGAACGGGCCTGAAACATTTCCAATCTGAAGCGCAGCGGAACACTGGTTCCTGGAGGAGATGACCGGGTTGATTTCGTTGCTGGCGTCAGAACGACGCAAACTCGCACTCGCCGAGCTCCTCGCGATCTCGTTCATGGGCTTCATCGCCCTTCTGGCCAGAACCACCGGCGTCAGTCTCTTTCTTTTTCCCGAACTGGCAGCTCTTGCGCACGACGTACTTGCGCGTCCGCGAGGGAAATGGGCCAGTCAGCCTCTTCGCTTGATCGCCACTCCGGTGCTGACGGCGACGGCCGGTCTGTTCGTCACCCGGCACCTGCCCTACGGCGCGCTCTCCCTTCTTCTGATTGTTATCGTCAGCCTGGCAGTGATCCGCTTGCTGCGCTCAGCCATCGGCCCGGCCATCTCCGCCGGGCTGCTGCCGCTGGTTGTCGGGGAACGCCACTGGCTCTATCCAGCCGCCATCGCAGGCGGCCTGGTCTCTCTCTCAGTCATCCTCTGGCTCTGGAAAAGATGGGTTCCACACGCAGCGGAAGCGGAGAACAGCGCCGAAGAGTGGTTGATCGATGACACCCTCGAAACCCCTGCCCACGATCGCTTCTGGCTCTTGCACCTGCTGGGTCTGGTTGCCGTTCTTGGCGTGGCCGGCCAGCTGACGGGACTGCGGTTCCTCCTCTTCCCGCCTCTGGTTGTGATGGCCTATGAGCTCTTTGGCCATCCTGAACTGCCCGGTTGGATCGAGCGCCCCGCCTTTTTCCCTCTGGTGTGCTTTCTGACGGCTCTGACCGGCCTGCTCGATCTGCACGCGCTGGGGAACACGATGCTGAGCGTGGTTCTCACCGTGGCTGCCTCCATCGTCCTGCTGCGTCTCTTCCGCATGCACATGCCGCCTGCGCTCGCGGTCGGACTGCTGCCCTTTGTCAGCCCCTCGCCCACCTTCTGGTATCCCATCTCCGTTGCCATCGGCACGATGGTTCTGAGCGTCTGGTTTGCCCTGCGTTGCCGCGGCAACGGTCCTTCTCGCCCAGCGCTTCTCCGTGCAATCGGCGCTCGACCGGCTTCGTCCTTGAGAATCCGCGCCTTGTAGCTGCCCGGCCTGCAGATGGCTGGAAAGATGCAGCCTCACTTCCGGCTTGGGACCGGCGCCACTGCCTGACTGCAGATGCCCTTCGTGGTGCACGCCCTCACGCCGAAGAAGACATTGTCCTTGGAGATCGGAAGACGCACGCTGTCAGGCGTGCCGCCCGGAAAGCGCGCGGCATCCACGCCATACTGCCAGTCGTTGATGCGGGTCTCGCGCCACACGATCTGATACTTCACAGGCTGGGCCCAGTTCTGCGGAGGGTCCCACCTGAGGACGGTATCGTTGTCCAGCTCCGACGTGATCACCCGGACTTTTCGCGGCACTCCCGGCGCGCTGGCCAGCGTCGCCAGGGTTGCAATATTGAGCCGCGCCACCCGGGCAATGTAATGGAAGTCGACGTATTTGATCAGATCGCCGTACTGCTTGCCATCCTGCACGCGCACATCCTGGTGCTGGTGGTCGAAGTTCTCGCGCCAATCCGTCAGCCGCACCGCGGCAAATCCCTCCTGGTTGAAGGAATAATGGTCGCCGCCGCGCAGAAAGCGGTCGAGCCGCAGCTCCATCACCGGGTCCAAGCTGCCGGGCAGATAGGTGCGTCCCACGGCCATCACCTCGCGGGCAAGCTGCCGCGAAGGCGAGTCGCTATCCGCGCCCGTTATCAGCTCGCGGCGGATCTGCTGGAGCGGCGCTGAGGGATCGATGCCCTGCGAAAACACGCGCACCCGGCGTTTCGACTGAAGCCTGTCGCCATGTGTGGTGTCGCCGCCCACAATGTCATTGTTGAGCACCGCCTCCAGGTCCCAGCCCTCTTTGCGGGCCCGCTCGGCGAGAGCGTGCGATCCGTACAGGCCCTGCTCTTCTCCCGCCACCGCGACGAAGACGATGGTTCCCGGAAACTTATATCGGCTCAGCACACGCGCCGCTTCCAGCGAAACCGCGGTGCCGCTGGCGTCATCGTTGGCCCCGGGAGCCAGACCGGCGGTGTTCATCACGTCGGTTTCGCGGGAGTCGTAGTGGCCGGTGACCAGCACGATCCGCTTTGCCGCGACTGGGTCGGTCCCCTTCAGAATGGCCACCACGTCGCGCAATGGAGTCGGCTGCACAATGCGCGGACTTCCGCCGCCGAAGCCGGCCTTCTCCGGCTGCACCACGGAGTCGTCGAAGGAGACCTCCAGACAGCCGCCGCACGCTTTGCTGTCGCCGTCGAACTGAGCTTTGATCCAGTCGGCTGCGGCCAGCACGCCGGTTCCCGGGGCAAGATTCTTCTCAGCCGAGCCGACCGTATTGCGATTGCGGAATGCTACCAGCCGCTCAATGTCCTGGCGGATACGCTGCGGCGAGACCTGCTTCAGCGCCGCCGCAATCTGCGGATCGACCGGTCCAGGCTGCAACGGAGCACCGACGGCTTGAAAGTCGAGCCGCGGTGCGACGGTGCCGCGAGAGGCCTGCTGTGCCGGCGCGGCACTGGCCAGAATCAGGGAAGCAAGGGTGAAAAGCAGGACAGCGGGGAACCTTCGCATCAACCCTGCGATCATCGGGGCACTCTCCTGAAACAACGGCTTGGCGAAGCAGCGTGAAGCGGCCAAAGAACGGAATGCAATGCGCCCCACCGGAGTTTTTTGTAGAATAACCCTTGCGCATCAGGAACCAGCAAGGAGTTTTGCAATGTCAGCTTCGACGATGGCCGGAATTCCGGCGCTCAAGGAACTCAGTGCCGACCTCAAGCGGCGCATGGATCAGTCGGTAAGCGATTTTCAGGCTACGCTGGCTTCCACACGGACGGGCCGGGCCAGCGCGCACATGCTGGACCAGGTGAAGGTGGACTACTACGGCACGCCGACGCCGATCACCCAACTGGCGCAGGTCTCCACACCCGAGCCGCAGCTCATTGTGATTGCTCCCTGGGACCCGACCGTGGCTAAGGAGATCGAGAAGGCGATTCAGACCTCGGATCTCGGCTTCAATCCGCAGTCGGACGGCAAGGTGATCCGCGTCCCGGTTCCGCCCATGACCGAGGAGCGCCGCCGCGACGTCTGCAAGCACCTGAACAAAGCTCTCGAGGAGCACCGCACGGCCATCCGCAACGTGCGCCGCGACGGCAATGAGGCGGTCAAGAAGCTGGCCAAGGACAAGAAGATCAGCGAGGACGACGAGAAGCGGGCCATGGAAGAGGTGCAGAAGATGACCGACGCCGAAATCCGCAAGATGGAAGAGATGGGGCAGAAGAAGGAAGCCGAAGTGATGCAGGTGTGAGGGGCAGCAGGGCCCGGAGCCTACCGCGGGTTGCGGGCCTAGTGAGCAACACCCGGCAAAGCACCGGTGCCCAGGCGCGACTCTGGCCGCTCCAGAAGGTAAAGACTGAACGGAAGGCGCGGTGCAGGAGATCTCCATACACCGGCGTCTGCACGCAGTTCCTCAATGGGTGCAGGAGCGCTCTGTTAGGCCATCGGATGTGCTTTCTTTCGCGCGGTCATGGACAGCATTCGATTCCTTGGCAACGTTCAAGACGACGAGATCCCAGTATTTGAGCGAAGCCAGGTTGACTTCGATGTATCGCTTGCCCGCGGTGCATCCGTAGGTGTAGGCGAGTGCGTGAAACCGTCCGCCATCTACGTCGGGCGAGGCCCAGCCTGCGGAGAGAATCTTCTGCGGCCAATCGATGCGGACGCGAACCTGGTGCAGGAGTGGTGCGTCCGGGCGATCCACATTGACATCTCGCCAATGATCGCTGTTGGAGCCCAGCAAGTTGATCAGATGAACCATAATGCGATCATTCTTTCGACGGCTGATGGTCCAGACGGTATTCGGTGTGCCGTTCGAACTGGACGCATGGCCTGGTAGTTCCACTGAAAGCGGGAGTGGGTGCAGGTTGTCGCGAAGGATATTTTCGTAGGCAGTGAGAAAGTCATAGTAATGCCGCAAAGCGACGTGCAGAGCGGGAGACACCTGCAGCTTCGCGTCATTGGGGAAGTAGTCGCTGGAGAGCATGCGCGTGCCATCGCCCAATTCGATATGTCCCGCGCCGGCAGCAAAAATCGTGGCGTCGGCAAGCAGGACGCTGGGCATGTTGAACTCGGTAGCGGCCGGTGCAGCGGCCGACTTTCCGTCGCGGCGATGCAGATAGGCTGCAAAGATCAGGCCGGCATTGGGATTGGCCTGGTGCACCTGATCGGCAGCGGTAAGAATGCTGTCATAGGTTTCGTTCTGATCCCACAACTCCGAATAGACAAAATCAGCATTGGAGCGAGCGATCTGTTCCTGGCCGAGCGTGCTTACGGTGTTCAGGAGCACACGCTTGTGAAGCGTCTCGCTGGCGCGGTTTACAAAGGAGCGAAAGCCCGAGATGAAGTCCAAGTAGCTACCGTCGTAGGCGTAAGCGCCGTGTCCACCGTAGGTGTCGATATGCCAGCCGTCGAACGGATAAACCTGAAAGAGCTGTGCCATCCGGCCGAATAGATAGTTTTGCCAGGCCATGCAGTCCAGATTCATGATGATGAGTCGGTGGGTTTGCCAGCTTCCATTGGTGGGCAGATTCAGCGAGTTGGCGGTCTTCAGGGTTCTGGGGCCGCTCCCCGTATTCCACGTGGCCCACTGCAACCGGACGCCGGAACCGTCGGCGAATGCACTGGAGTAGGCGCTATACGCGCTGTCGTACGCCATGGCCATCATGTGGTGCTGGTGAGCGGCGGCAAGATAGCCGTCCAGCACGCTACGGTCGATCTCGCGGCCGGCGATGTCGAGCCAGTGAGAATCGGGATGGGCGACCGTTCCAGCCAGCGGCTGCTCGTGCCGGTCCTGGAAGTCGTAGAACTGCAAGCCATCGATATGAAATTCGTTCAGTTCACTGATCCAGGCCTTGGGATCTGCTCCTTCGGCACGGCTGTAATGGGCGAGATAGCCGTAGCGGGGAAAGCGATTCCACTCCGAGGAGACATCAACCGCGGTTTCGGACCGGGCCAGTTCCCGTCCGGTGCCATCGAGGAATTGCACGTCCACGAAGTAGCCCGTAAAGTCGCGATGGGGCGGTTGCCAGCGGATGTTGACCGTGCGCGTTGCGGATCCAGAAAGATGAACCGGCTCAGAAATGGGGGATCCCACCGGTTCCCCGACATGGAAGAAGGAGACCCTGAGCAGCCCGGTCTGCGGAATGGATTCGCCACCAGGGTTGATCGCGATGTGAATCGAGACAGGCTCACCGGGAGCGTAGCGGGCCAGATCGGTGGAGACGTCCTGGATGCGAATGGAACTGGCGGGAGCCGCGGATGCGAGGCCGCGAAGAAAAGGAAAAAAGAGGAAGAGGATGAGGCCGCGCCAGATCTTCATGGCCTCAGCTTAGCTACAGGACTCCGAGGAAAGAATGGGGCATGTCTGAGGTTTTCCTGAGATTGCCGGAATCGCTCTACGGCTGGCTCTCAATCAGGGTAATGTTACTGCTCGCCTCGGCGGTGGTCGCATAGACGAGCCATCGGCCATCGGGTGAAGCACTCAAACCCGCCAGGGGGGTGGGCATGGCGACCAGTTTGTGCACGAGGACCGACCGGTCCAGAGCGGAGAATGAAGTAAACCGGATCTCACCAGGGCGGTTGGTGGTGTCGAGGTAGAAGATGCCATCGCGGGTGAGCGCCCAGTACCCCTGAAAGCCATTCGCAGGGCTATGGAGAACCTGCTGCTCGGCGCCTCCCGCGATCGGGACCCGCCATAGTCCGGCCTGAGCGTTCTTGGTGTAGTAGAGCCACTTTCCGTCGGGTGAAGGCAAGGCGATCATGCCGCCTTGCGAGGTCACCTGATGCGGAGTGCCCCCATCGGCCGGTTGGGCCCAGATTTGCCAGCTTCCGCTGCGCGTAGAGCCGAAGTAGATCCACTTCCCGTCGGGCGACCAACTGGGAACAATATCGTTCGATTGGCCCGAGGTCAGCGCCCGGGACGTGCCGCCGTCAGGGGACACTATATAGATGTGCGGCCGGCCCTCGGGCCGGGAATCGAAGGCGATCTCCTTTCCGTCGGGAGACCAACGCGGGCTGCCGGTCAATGCGCCGCCAGAGGAGGTCAGTTGCACCGGGTCGGATCCGTCCGCGTTGCATATCCAGATCTCCTGGGTTCCCGAGCGCCAGGATTGGAAGGCGATCCGGGCACCATCCGGAGAATATTGGGGGGCCGAATCCTGTTCGTTGGAGCTGAGAATCTGCCCGGCCTCATCTTTCGCCCGGAAAGTTTTCAGATCCAGGCGAACAATATCCCATTTGCCGGTTCCGTGCGTGTAAGCAAGCAGGTTTCCACGCCGGGAGATGGCAGGACTGTAGGCGTTGTCGCCGCCCACCGGAAGTGGCGTCACACCTCCTCCCGCGGCGGGGACCTGCCAAAGCGAGAAGCTGCCGTTGCGATTGGAGGAGAACACAACATTGTGGCTGTCAGCCGTCCATGCCAGGCCCACAATCAGCCGCCCGTCATTGGTCAGCCTCTTCGGCTCCCCGCCAGCAGCGTTCATCACATAAAGATCCCGCACCGCGCTCTCCGGTCCGCGAACAAAAGCAATCTTTCGGCCGTCGGGCGAGAGAACAGGGGTCCAATCGCCATCCCAGGAGGCTGGCGGAGCGGTCAGACGCTGGACTTCCAGAGTATCCAGCGCGATGGAGAACAACGTCGATGGCTCCTGCTGGGATATTCGATCGGGATAGATAAGACGCTTCCCGTCGGCCGACCAGGTCACTCCAGCGTAGTCCCAGGAGGTTGGATCGGACAGGATATGAACCCGGCGCTCCGGACCGCCGATGGCGGGAACAATATAGAGAGCGTTCTGCTGGCTCGATCGGCGAATGAAAGCGACAAATCGCCCGTCCGGGGACCAGGCGGGATCCACGTCGTCGGCCCCATCCGAGGTGAGGCGCAGCGGCGTCGCGGTGCCCAGAATTTTCACATAGATTCTTTTGTTGCCGCCGTTTTCACCGTTCCAGACAAAAGCGATCTGGTTGCCATCCGGAGAAAAAGCGGCCTGCCCCTCGGAGCCGGGATAGCTGGTAAAAGGGACCGTCCGGTAGTGGGCAAACCGGTTGTTGTCGGAAGCACTTGGCCAAAAGTGCCAGATCGTCAGTGCAGCCGCGCAGGCCAGCACGCCTGCGCCAGCGACAAGCCAGCCAAGCCGGCGCTTCCGATGCGCGGCCTGCGGGAGGCTGAATTCAATCGGGCTTGAGGAACTGGAGAGGACCGGAGGTGGGGCGATCACCTCAATTTCAGGGGCGCCGACGTGTTCCCCCGGGATTGGCTCCTGCGCTGTTTCCACGGTCGCCACTTCGAATTGAATGGGCGCGATCAGCCGGTAGCCGGTCTTGGGGATGGTCTGAATGATGCGCGGCGCGCGGGCGCTGTCACTGAAGACACGGCGGATCTCAGAGATGGCGCGGGTCAGGACGTCGTCCCCCACGAAGACTCCCGACCATACGGTCTGGAGCAGGCGCTCCTTGGAAACCAGCTCGCCGGGATTGGAAGCCAGCAGGACCAGCACCTGCATCACCTTGGGCTCGAGGTGGAAAGTGAATTGGCCTTTATGGATAAGATTGATCTGTGGCTGGACGTGCCACTCGCCAATGGAGAAATCGCCCTGCAAAATGGCTCCGCTGTGAAAGTTGGATTATAGCAAAGCACTGAATCGTTCCCTTCGCTACTTCTAACCTCCTCTGAATAGGAAAGTTGCAGGCTCGGAAGTTCTTCAGGAAAATCTCACCCTTCCTGCGGGACAACTCCACTGCGGTCCAATAGTGTGCTCCCGAAAGCAATATTCGGCGTGGGAGCAGCCGCTGTGCTCCACGGACGAAACGGAGGCACAATGACGAAGTTGAATTTGCAATTCCTGAGGAGGCAACGACCAGCACAGAGGCTTTCCCGGCTTCTGCCCTTGCTGGTTCTCGGCCTGGTGTCGGCGTTCCTGACGGGACGAACCCAGGCCCAAGCCCTGAGCGGCATCACCGGAACCGTCGCGGATTCGAACGGTGCGGTGGTCGCTGGAGCTCAGGTAGCCGTTCGCAATGAGGCGACAGGCACGACCGCACACACGGTGACCACCTCGGTGGGAACCTACGCTTTGACCGGCCTGATGCCCAGCCAGTATTCCATCACCGTTGAGGCTCCCGGCTTCCAGCGCTATCTGCGCAGCGGCGTCCGCGTCGAGGTGGGCATGACGCCTACCGTCGACGTCCAACTATCCCCCGGCAGCGTATCCCAGACCGTCGAAGTCAAGGCCGACAGCCTGGCGCTCGACACCACCCAGCCCCAACTGGGCACCACGCTGGAGTCGAGCGTCCTCAACGCGTTGCCCATCGAATTGAGCGGTAATGCCCGGCAGATCGATCAGTTCGTATTTCTGGCGCCCGGCGTCCAGGGCAGCGCCTGGTCCAAGGAGATCAGCGGAGGCATCAACTTCGAAAGCGGTGTAGTTTTCAACGGCATCCCCCTGGTGCAGCCGAATATGCAGGGGCAGCAGACTTACATGAACCCACCCTTCGAGATGGTGAACGAGTTTCGGGTGGAGCGGTCCACCTTCTCGGCGCAATATGGTTTGGCCCAGGGCGTGGTGACCTACAGCATGGCCTCGGGGACCAATAATTTTCACGGTGATGCCTTCGAGATCAACCGCAACAACTTCTTTGATTCCAACGGCTTCTTCCCCTCGAACTTCAACGCCCAGGGCAAGCCCATCCCGCCGGTCGACCACCAGAACAACTATGGTTTTACCCTCGGCGGCCCCGTCATCCTGCCGCACCTGTACGACGGCCGGAACCGCACCTTCTTCCTGTTCAGCGGAGATTGGTTCAAGCAGAACCAGGCGCTGACCTCGATCGGAACCGTGCCAACCGCGGCCATGAAGCAGGGCGACTTCAGCAACTTTGTGGACTCCACGGGCAAGCAGATTCCCATCTTTGATCCGCAGACCGGCCAGCAGTTCCAGTGCAACGGCGCAGCGAACGTGATCTGTCCGGATCGTTTCAGCTCCATCTCCAAGGCGCTTCTGCCGCTGCTTCCCAATCCCGACCGCACCGGCACCAACTACGGTTTGCAGAGCAACAAGTCCCCGACCGTGACCTCCGCCCCGCTCAGTGACAATCTGTGGGGCTTCACGGTGGATCAGAACATCAATTCAAGCCAGAGCCTTCACTACTCGCAGTGGGAAGATAACCAGGTCACCAAGAACTACGGCGCCGCGCCCATCGTACCCATCTCCAATCCGCTGCAGAGCGAGATGAACGACTACAACTACGCGGCCGGTTACCTGCTGAACTACGTCAATACCGTCACCCCGAATCTGGTGGCCACCGCAGGAATCGCATGGTTGGGCAAGCTGGACGGGCAAGCCAATGGCAACCAGAACGTGAATTTTCCGGGAGTACAGAACAGCAACGTGTTCCCCGGCGTCTCCTTCAACGGCCAGAACTCCATCACATCGTGGGGCGTGAACTCCGGCCTTCTGAAAAACTCCGACCGCCAGCTCGGCATCAGCATCGTGAACAACTGGCTGTGGACCAAGGGCCGGCATACCTTCAACATCGGCGGAGAATTCCGGCGCGCTTACGACGACACGCTTTCGTGCACGCAGTGCGGCGGCCAATTCAACTTCAGCAACGCAGAGACCTCGACGCCCAATCCCAGCGATCCGAACTTCGGCAGCGATGGCAGCTCGTTCGCCAGCTTCCTGCTCGGCCAGGTCGACTCCGCAAGCCGCGTGGAGGCCTACGAGATGGCCCTGCGCAACCTGGATTTCTCCTCCTACATTCAGGACGATATCCGCGTCACCTCGCGCCTGACCGTGAACGCCGGCCTGCGCTGGGACATCATGGTGCCGTTCACTGAAAAACATAATCAGATCGTTTTCCTGAACGAGCAGGCGAACAATCCGGCGGCAGGCGGTCTGCCCGGCGCGGCCAGCATCTTCGGAAACTGCCCGACATGCGCCGGCTTCACCCGCGCCAACATTGCATGGGGTCATTTCGGTCCTCGCCTCGGGTTCGCCTATTCACTGAACCAGAAGACCGTCCTTCAAGGGGGTGCTTACCTTGTCTTCCTGGACGGCGGTGCCTATGAGTTCGGCAGCAGTAACGTCTCCGTGAATATGGGCAATGTTCTGTTCGGCGAATTCAACCGGCAATCGACCGGCAGCAATGTTCCCGGTTATGGCAGCTGGGACTCGACCACGCTGCAGAAGCCGCCGGCGATTCCATTCAACCCATCGATGGCCAATGGCGCCAACATCACCTATTTCAACCGCAACCTGGGAATTGCCCCTTACAACCAGGTCTGGACTCTCACGGTTCAGAGGGAACTTCCCTGGAACATGTTCCTGACCGTTTCCTACCTGGGCAGCCGAGACATTCATCTGCCCTCCGCCCTCAACCCGATTAATCAGCCGAATCCGTCAATCCTGCAATACGGTTCGCTGCTGAGTCAGCCGGTGGACTCGCCCGCGGCACAGGCCGCCGGCATCAAGAGCCCTTATCCGAACTTCGTGCAGGACTTCGGCGGCGGCGCCACCGTGGAACAGGCTCTGCGCCCCTTTCCCCAATATGCCGGCATCCAGAATCTCTACGACATGACCGGCACGTTCTTCTACAACGCGTTTCAGGCTCAGGCCGAGAAGCGCCTCTCCAATGGGTTGAGCTATCTGGCCTCCATCAATCTGGACCGGCAGATGTCGAACTTCGATCGCTACTGGTTTACCGGCTGGTACAGCAGTCCGCTTAACAAGTACAACCAGAGGCAGGAATGGTCGATTTCGGCCTTCGATCCTCGCTACCAGGCGAAGTTCGCAGCCTACTATCAACTCCCGTTCGGGCGAGGACAAGCATTCCTCAATCGCGGCGGCCTGATCAATGAACTGGCCGGTGGCTGGCAGGTGAGCGGAATCTTCGACTATGAAGGCGGCACACCATTCGGCGTCAGTGAGAACGGCAGTGGCATCAACGGCAACAACCGGCCCAATGTCGTGCAAGGCACCAAGCCCACCACCTATGGCTACAGCAGCGTGCGGAACTACTTCCTGGGCACCGGCGCCGTTCCGAAGGTGTTCAGGACTGCGGCCTTCACTCCCACCGCCAGCCAGTATGTGTTGGGTAATGCCGCCCGCATTTACGCATCGCTGCGCGAACCTGCCCAGTTGATGGAAGATCTGGACGCAATCAAGTCCTTCAATCTGGGTGAGAATGTTCGCGCCTCTCTGCGCGTGGACTACTTCAACGCCTTCAATCGCACCCGGTTCAACAATCCCGATAACAACATCAGTGATGGAAGCTTCGGCGAAGTTACCGGTGAGGGATCGCAGATCATCAATCGCCAGGGACAAGTCACTTTCCGGGTAGAGTTCTAATCGCATTCCCAAGCCGGTCCATCTCATTGCCCGGCTTGCATAGGACTGCTCATCCTCACGCAAAGGCCGGATCGCTCCGATCCGGCCTTTGCTTTCGCGCGTGCGCAACAGAAGTGCATCGCTATTCCGGCATCCATACGGATAGGGAGCTATGACAGCAACAAGCGAACAAAACGATCGCCAGCAGCGTCAAACGAATCAAAACTTGCGGGGTTCAGGAAAACCCGCAGCAATCGTCCTGTTCCTGGCCGGGATCGTCTCAGCAGGAGCGCAACCTATCAAACCCTTCTACCAATCCGCGCAGTTCAGCGTGTCGGCCAACGAGGTAGTCGAAGGACCGTACCGGGCGCGGGCGGTTTCTCCGATCGAAGTCGTCTCCAATTATCCCCTGAACAAGAACGCTACAGCTCAGGAGAGGCGATGGAAACTTCATACCAATCTTTCTGCCTTTCCTGCTCTCCGTTCCAATTTCCCGCTGATCGATGCCATCTACAACCTATCGCTCGAAGAACTGACCCAGGACATCTCGCGAGAAGGTACCTTCGATGCCGGCGCCCTGTGGCCGGGAGTGTGGACCAGGGACACCAGCTACAGCACCTTGCTCTCCCTTGCCGCCATCGCCCCGCAAACCGCAGAGAAGAGCCTGCTGCGCAAGGTGAAGCGTAACCGGATCGTGCAGGATACGGGAACCGGCGGTTCCTGGCCGGTCTCGAGCGATCGTGTCTGCTGGGCGCTGGCGGCCTGGGAGGTCTATCTGGTGACCGGCGACCGGCAGTGGCTGGAGCAGAGCTCGACGATCCTCAAGAACAGCATCCGCGACGATGAGCAGGTGGTCATCGATCCGGCCACTGGGCTCGCGCATGGCGAAACCTCGTTTCTCGACTGGCGTGAGCAGACCTACCCGCGCTGGATGCAGCCGGCCGACATCTACAGCGGCGAAGCGCTGAGCACGAATGCGGTGTACTACCGCGTGTACCGTATCCTGGGCGCGATGGATCGAGCTCTTGGGAAAAACGACAGTGCATGGGACGTAAAGGCGGAGCGCATCCGTTCCGCGATCAACCAGCGCATGTGGATCGAGAGTCAGGGCCGCTATGGGCAATACCTCTACGGCCGTATCTGGCAATCGCTCTCTCCGCGCGCGGACGCGCTGGGCGAGTCGCTCGCGGTGCTGTTTGAAATCCCCTCGGCAGCCCAACGCGCGTCTCTCATAAAGGTGCAGCCGGTGATGCCGTATGGCATTCCCACCGTATATCCAGAGACGCCTGACATTTCTCCATACCACAACCGCTCCGTCTGGCCCTTCGTGCAGGCATTCTGGAATCTCGCCGCAGCCAAACAGGATGACGAACCAGCTCTGCTCGATGGCTTGGCCGCCATGTATCGCGCAACTGCACTGTTTCTCACCAACAAGGAAAACTTCGTCGCCGAAAACGGCAGCCCGATCGGGACCGCGGTCAACTCCGATCGTCAGTTGTGGAGCGTGGCCGGCAGCTTGGCCATGGTCTACCGCGTCTTCTTCGGGATGGACTTCACGGAGGACGGCCTGCACCTCCATCCGGTCGTTCCCGAAGCGCTGAGCGGCTCGCGCAGGCTGACCAACTTTCACTACCGCGGCGCGGTTCTCTCCATCACAGTGCATGGATTCGGCGGGATGGTGCGCAGCATGACCATCGATGGGGAACGGACTGAGCCCATCGTGCCCGCCGATCTCCGCGGCCATCATGCCATCGTGATCGAGATGGACAACCGTTCCGGTCCAAGTTCACCCGTGCATTTAGTTCAAAGCGTCACGGCACCGGAAACTCCAAAGTCCCGCCTGACGAACGACACTCTCTCGTGGGAGCCTGTGCAAGGCGCAGCGCGTTACGAGATCTATCGCGACGGCAGTCCACAGAGTACGATTGACACAACCTCGCTTCAGGTCCAGCCTGCGAGCGTGTTGCAGGAGCTCCAGGTGGCCGCGCGTTCGCTCGATGGGATGGAGTCATTTCTTAGCGAGCCGACCTCCTCCGGCGGTCAACCCATCACGATTCCCGCGATCTCTGCTGCGGGGATACCAGGTGTCCAGACGTTTGCAACGCTCGAACAGTCCGGCGTGACTGGGTTATCGCTCACCGGCGAGGTGCCCGCCGATGGCCGCTACGCCATCGCCTTTCGCTACGCGAACGGCAGCGGCCCGGTGAAGACCGGCAGTCGATGCGCCATCCGCACTCTGTTCATCGACGGCCAGCGCATCGGGCCGATCGTATTGCCGCAGCGCGGCGCGAACGCCTGGGATCAGTGGGGCATGAGCAGCGTTCAGACTATTTCGTTGCGAAAGGGAAAGCACACGATCCAACTGCGCTTCCTCCCTGCGGACATCAATATGGATGGCGTCGTGAACACCGTCCGCATTCAGTCCGCCCAGTTGCAACGCATCGACTAGGTGGGGCCCTCCTGCGCCGCGCTTGTCTTTGGCGTTTGGTCCTGTGGACGAGCGGATGGATCGCACCGGTTTTCGGTCCAGGTGCAAAGTAGATTGCTCTGCCTCGACTGCCTGGCCGGGCCGCAGTACGGTCGACTTTACAAGCGCCGGCTCCCTCGCCACGAGGCCATGCACTCGCTCCTCAGCATCCTGTCGCAACGCGGCAGGGGGTGTAGCAAACCATCCAGCAGATCGCGGCGCTTCTCTTCCCAGCTCAACTGGACCACCTCGTAGTCTTTGGTGTGCAACATGGACGCCAGGTGTCGGGGGTGTAGTGCTCATAATCGAGCTACTTCTTCACATCCACACCCCGGGTGTGTTCCAGCTCCCGGAGGAGCTGGTGCAGCATAGCAAGATCCACCGCGCCGTCGGCTTCTAGCTTGCCCTGCTGAAGGACATTTTCATGCGCAATCTCATGGCCTTTATGCAGCCGCACTGCACGAAGACGGGGTGGATGCCCAGAGTGCCAGCGCACTCCCATCCCAAGGACGACATAACTTCCAGGGCAGATTCTTTCGCGGCACACCACCCGTTGCAGCAATACTATTGACTGCAATAATGGCTTGGAAATGTCCATTATTCCGGCGCCCACGTTAGAAATCGAACCTGACTTGCGATTAAGAAAGTAAGGTTAAGGCGTCGCTCGTCGGGACTGTGGCACCACTCTCGGTTTCGCGAACCTCAAGCACTTCGATCGTTGGCGTCTCGCACCGCTGCTGCACCTGCGCAGGGGCGCCGGCGTTCGGTTCACTCAAAGACTCTTGGGGATTCATAAGCCTCCAGATTGTGCGGGGAAATGACGATTGTTTCTTAAAGATGCTCCTATGCCGGTCCGCACGTGGTACCACGACAACCTCTTACCGAGCAAAATGGCCGATCTCGACGCATCGGTGTGCTTCTGGGTAACCAGTCACCTCGACGCCACTCGCATCCAGCCATGCATGAGTCCGAAGCTGGGCGCTGCCAGAATCGCGCGAGGCGCCGAAGTGTAGACGCGCCGCGATGTTTCGCCTATGCAGCATGTGCCACGCCGCAAGCGCGCGCGGGAAGCAAACCACCGACACCGGCAACGCGCGAGCTGCTCGGTCGATTGCCCACGAAATTTCGCGCGCAGCAAATTCCCCGTTCGGCCTATCTTGCGCCGGGCCAGGCGGCCGTAGCGTGCCAAGAAGACGGGCAATCCGCGGAAAGGGAAGTACACGAATGACGCATTCGGCGATCAGGAGCCAGAACACTGCCTCCATCAGCAGCAGCTGCCGGCTGCGATGGAGAGATCGGAATTTAGACCACCTGCTAAGAATCGATCTCAATCGCATCTTGTGTGACCAGCTTCTCCAGGAACGCAAGAACCTCGGCGCGGATACTTGCAGGGCTGCCGAGCCGGCGAAGTACGATGCTTCCATGTCCATTGCAGAGACGAGCGCAGGACGATATGCATTGCGCCTCAGTTCTCTCATGCCTTCCAGCGTTCGCAGTCGCCGAATGGAATCAGGCTCATCCGGCAAGGCGTCATGTATCAGATATACTGCGCCCACAGTTTGCGCGGCAAGTCGGTTTCCCGGCGGAGCAACGAAGTACTTGTCCAGATCGCTGCGCACAGCTCTCTGGGCCGCCGTTCTCCACTCCAGGAAGTCCAGCGAATTGGACCACAACTTGAGCATGCGTCCGTCCGGCCGCACCACATAGCGATCATCCGCCGAGAGCTTCAGATTGCAAATGTCATCGCTGATCAGGCCATATCCCCGTCGGCACAGAAGCGCTGCAAGCGTGGATTTTCCCGCTCCCGACGCGCCGCAGAACAGCACTGCGCGTCCACCCACTGAAATTGCGCTGGCATGGAGCACAAGTTCACCGCGCTGCTGCAAGAGGATGGCAAAGCAGGTTCCCACGAGGTAGAGGGCGATCGTGTGCAACTCGCACCCAGAAATCGGCTTAAACAAGATACGCCGGCCTTCGCTGATCAGGAAATCCGCCACTTCCGGAACCCGCAGCAAAAAATTCCCCGCGCCTTGCCTCCCATGCGGCGGTCGAATGCCGTGGGTCGCACAGGTGCACGGGCACTTCGCCCGCCACGATGGTCACGTCGGGGATATCGTACGGTGCCGCTGCCTCCACGGCGGAGGGCAACTCGAGAGCCGAGTCAACCAGCAGTCCTGAGATGACATATCGTCGCGCACAGGAGTTTGGTTCTACCGCATGGGGTGCGGACGGCCGCACAGTAGGATCTTTTGCAGGGCCTCGCCGAGCGAGGACCGATGCTGAATTGCCTCTCGCACGGAGAGATCCCTGGACTTCGCTATGGCCGCTATCCAAGTTTCTCCCTTTTCACTGTTCGTTGACCGCGAAAATGCCGTTCCAGCAGATGCAGAATCGCAGCGTCAGGAAAGGCTGTCAATTCGGAGAGCCTTGGTTGCCGCCGATCCGGAAGGCGCAGGGAGTTCGGCGCGCGTTGTGAACCGCATGACGAACAAGCAAGCGAATGAACGACAGTGTAATTTGCCATCGCCGGCCGGTGGCCCGCATTCCCCAATTTGGATTATGTTGAGCTTTCTCCAGGGGAAACGCGCCCCTTCGCACAGTGATTATACTGCGGAAAGAAGACGAAGACGGTGAAGATGCCGTAGAAGGTCTCCGCGCTTGAGTCCCGGCAGGAGGCGGTGCGCTTGATGGAATTGGGGCAGAGCGTTTCCGAAGCTTGGAATAGTGGAATAGACGTTGGCGAGCTGAGTGACGGCGCAGCGGGCCGGTAAGCTGGGCTGCTCTGGCCGGAACGCGGAATTGGCGGCTGGCCATATGGAGACCCTGCGTCTGCATGTGGAGTTGGCGCAGCTAACGATCAAGCCTCAGATCTTGGGAAATGACACACCATACTGCTCCGTGCGTTGGCACGAGTTCACCGCGCTGGCCGGTGCCCTGGCAATTCCTGGATGGTCAATACCTGTTGCATAAAGTGCGCTTAAGTCAACCGCCCGCTGCGGCGCTCAATCCCAAAGCAGAACCCATCCGTTCGTCTCCATTCTCAGGCTTGACTTTACCACTTTCGCCGATCACCCTCTTTACGTTCAAATGGAAAGATCATGTCCGTGAGAAGACCTTTCATCGCTGGACCCACACCAGCTCAATTCTGGCTGCAGGAATGCAGCTCTGCATTTCGCTTATTGATCGCTACATCGTGGTTGGCGCCGGACTCGTGGCGTGCGCATCAGGAAGACGCGATTCGCCAAGCAGTCGCCGGCGGCCCCGACTGGCAGGAGTATCTCGCGCTGGTTGATCGGCATCGCACGCCGGCGCTGAGTTGGGCCGCTCTCACACGCACGCCGGGCATCAATGTTCCCGCTGCCGTGCGAGGAGAATTGCAGAGGCGCGACCGAGCCTGCCGCCTGGCGGCGCTTCACCGCACCACGGCGCTGGCGGAGGTGATTCGCAATTTCAACCGCGCGGAGATTCCGGTCATCCCGCTCAAAGGGCCACTGCTTTCGCTCGAGCTTTATGGAGATACGGGAATTCGGCAGTCCTGGGACTTGGATGTGCTGGTGACCGAGGAGGATTACCCTAGAGCAACCAAGCGCCTCGAAGACATGGGCTGGCGTACGATCGAGTCTGACCGCTTCCTATCCTTTTTGACTCCTCAACAGAGCGCAGCAGTTTGGCAGCATGCGCATCACGTTGGCTACGTACATCCACGCAATGGCTTCCTGGAGCTCCACTGGAGCATCCTTTCTCATCAGCCTGAGCAAACTGCCGGCTGCTGGGCCAGAAGCGTTCATTCAACTTGGTCGGGAGCCACCTTCCGGCGCATGGACTCAATCGACCAAACGCTCTACCTCTGCGAGCACGGTAGTGAGCACGCATGGTTCCGGGCCAAGTGGCTGGGAGATCTAGCGCGGCTATACGCCATCGAGTACGTGGATTGGAATGCTGCCGATGCTCGCACCCGAGCGGCAATTCAAGAGCGGCCCCTGCTGTTAGCTCTGCGCTTGCTAAACGAGGTGTATGCTCTTCCTTTGCCTTTCTACGACTCAGAGCCGATTGCCAATTTGCCCCCCCTTCTCATCAGACATACGACTCGCCGGCTGCAGCGATTCAAGGAAACGGCCATGGTTCCCTCATTTTCCTTCCTCTGGAAAAAGCTGTGCGAAATCCGATTCGATCGCGCGCTCAGACCGCACAAAACTTGGCGTCAAAGTCTCAGGGAAGCCACTTACCGTGCGGATGATTTCGCTTTGGTTCGACTTCCCGACAAATTCTTCTGGGCCTATGCCCCGCTGCGCCCGTTTCTGTGGATTGTGCGGGTGTTACGGCGCTTTTCACCCCATCTGGGGGATTCAAAGCAGCCCTCTGCTTGAGGGGTTAGTTGGGTGATCGAGTCAACGCCAAAATCCTCGACTTCCCCAAGCAACGGTGTTGATCGGGATCACTCGGTAGCCGATCCGGCTCGTTGAGCCGGCGCCAACCTATATATAAGGACTCGGGGGCCCCGTGCTAAGCACATGTGACGAGTTTCAGAAGTAGGGTTCGGTAGATGCCTGTGAGGAGCCGCGAGAAAAGGCCGAGGCCCCGAGCCGCGCTCGGATTCAGCAGCTATCCTGCATTTCCCGGGCGTGCTCCACAGGAGCGCCGAACGATCAGCTTGCATCCCAGAAGCACATCGCGCGTCGGCAGATCGGGATTGGCAATTCTCTCCAACATGACGGCCAGCGCCACCCGGCCGATATCCCGACAGGGCTGATGCTGTGTGGTCAGCGGGACGGGCAGCAGACGCGCATAACGCACATCATCAATCCCCACGATGCGAATATCATTGGGAATCTGCAGGCCCAATTCCATGAGTGTATGCATCAGGACGCCCGCGGTAAGGTCATTGCCGCAGACGAAGGCGTCGGGGCGGTGTTTCTTCAGCAGCGCTTTGACCAGCTTGACATCGGAAGGATCTCCAACCATAGCAAGATCCGTTCCAAACTGCTGCGATAAGGACTGAATGGCCTCGTGGTAGCCGGCAATGCGCGCATCCACCGTGGGCGCCGACTGCGGCCGAGCGAAGAATGCGATGCGCTTCGCTCCAGCGTTGATCAGGTGTTCCGTGGCTAGGTACGCCGTGCGGCGGTTATCGATGCCCACCAGATCGTAATTACTGCGCCGCGGATAAGGCTCCAGGCAGCGGTCGAGGAGAACTACCGGAATGCGCGCCCGGTCGAGAGCCGCTACGATGCGATGGTTGGCCTGGTATCTCCCCGGAGAAAACTCCACCGGAGCAAAGAACACGCCGGAAACCTTCTGCGCAATGTAATGCCGGCAAAGCTGCTCTGCAATCTCTTCCTTCTCTTTCTCCGATCCGGCTCCGGCGTTGCCCCACAGGAGCGAATGGTGAGTGGCCTGCGGCGCTTCCATCATTCCTTTGCAGATGGCCTCGAAGATCTCAGTCTGCCCCAACTCCGGAATTAGCAGCCCAAACACCAGGCTCCCCGAGTTGGATACCTGAGAGACAAAGGTTCCCGAGCCGACGCGCCGGGTAACCATGCCCAGGGTCTGCAACTCGTGCATGGCTCGAAAGACCGTCATTCTCGAGGCGCTATAGCGACGCACCAACTCCGCCTCGCTCGGGAGCCGCTGGCCGGGCTTGTACCGGCCCGAAGCGATATCCCCCTGTATCTTCTCCAAGATCTCGCGGTACTTGTGTTGAATCATTTGCGATCCTTCCGGGCAGCTTAAGGAACGATGAGCAATCTCGCACAACACATTAACACCCGCACACCAGCCTATACAACTTGATTACATTCGCCGCTGAAATGTCTCACCTCAGTGAATGCGGTGGCCGAGGACGCATTCCGTGCCGAGAAGTCCGGGAGGGCGGGATCGTTTCAGATTTGAGGTGAACGCTCCCTGAGCGTTTTTGATCGCCCGCCCGCGCGCTTTGTGCCCGGATAGCACTGTGGAAAGGAAAGGAAAGGGCCTGCCGAAAAGCGTCTAAACCGGACCAGCAAGCAAGCTCCCGTATTCGCTCGCCAGATCGGCAATCTGTACATACAACTTATTTACATTTCTTTGTCCAGCGCCAGAGCCTGAAGCGTTGACAGCGTATACGATGGATTCCTATAGTTCCTTTCGAACCAGGTGCAAAATGCGCCCCGAAGGTGCTTGCGGACCGTCCGATGGCTAAGTTCGTGCCGGTGTTGCTTCCACGTCGAGCTATCACCGGGATGTTTGCAGTGGGGCAGAAGAGCAAGAGGGGAGGCGAGCACGCCACTGGCTTTGAACCGCACCTCTCCTGCCTGACTCGTCTGGTGCAGATATCGGAAATGCCATCTCGTAGAGCAAGCCAGGGCTCTCCTACATGAAGAATCAAGTCCACCTCATCGCCTATGTCGACCGCCTCTCCGGAGGCGGAATATCCGCATTGCACTCCCTGCTCAAGGGGCCCCTCCAGGGCGTCTTCGGCGGGGCTCACCTGCTGCCGTTCTTTGATCCAATTGATGGCGCTGACGCGGGATTTGATCCGATCGACCATACCCGCGTCGATCCACGGCTGGGCACCTGGGAGAACCTGCGCGAGCTGACACAGACAGTAGATGTGATGGCGGATCTGATTGTGAATCATGCTTCCAGCCGATCCCGTCAGTTCCAGGATTTCTCTCGATACGGGGCAAGCTCAGCATTTGGACGCATGTTCCTGACTATGGATCGCGTCTTCCCGGACGGAGCGACCGAAGCGCAGCTTCTGAAGATCTACCGTCCACGGCCGGGCCTGCCGTTTACTTATGCGACGCTGGCAAACGGGGAAAAGCGGCTTTTGTGGACAACCTTCACGCCCGAACAGGTGGACCTGGATGTAAACGACGCAAAGACGCAGGAGTACCTGAGCGGAATCCTGCAGCGCTTCCATGAAGCGGGAATCACTTCGATAAGACTCGATGCGGCCGGATACGCAATCAAGAAGCCGGGGACCAGTTGCTTCATGATTCCCGAAACCTTCACATTCATCGACGGTCTTTCTCAGCAGGCCAAGGCTCTGGGAATTGAAGTCCTGGTTGAGATTCACAGCTATTACAAGCAGCAGATCGAGATCGCCCGCCAAGTGGATCTGGTCTACGACTTCGCCCTGCCGCCGCTTGTGCTGCATGCACTGTTTAGCTCGGATTGCGAGCCGCTGATGAAATGGCTGAAGATTCGGCCACTGAATGCCATTACCGTGCTGGACACGCACGATGGCATAGGCGTGGTGGATGTGGGCGGTGATGCACAAGACAATCCGGGCCTGCTGAATCCAGCACAAATCAATGCCCTGGTGGAGACGATCCACACTCGCAGCAACGGCGAGAGCAAGCAGGCAACCGGGGCCGCTGCCAATAATCTCGATTTATATCAGGTGAATTGCACCTATCTGGACGCACTGGGAAGAGACGAAGCGCTCTATCTCATTGCGCGTGCCATTCAGTTCTTCGTTCCGGGCATTCCGCAGGTTTACTACGTGGGCTTACTGGGCAGCACGAACGATCTGGATCTGCTTGCCCGGACTGGTGTAGGCCGCGATATCAACCGGCACTACTTCACCGCAGAAGAAATCCAAGCGCGCCTCTCTTCTCCTCTCGTGAATCGGCTGATTGAGCTGATTCGCATGAGGAACTCGCATCCCGCTTTTGGTGGGGGATGCAGCTTCGCATCTTCGGCGCAGCATCTGCTTGAGATCGATTGGAGGAACGACGAGCACACGGCACACCTGGACGTGGATTTGTCGAAGGGACAAGCCCGGCTCGAGTTTTCAGGAAGCGCGGATCGTCTGCCGGCTCATCTGCAGATCGGGTAAATGCAGGGTGCAAAGTGCCCGGCAACCCGAGCGAAGGTATGCTGGCGCGAAAGGATGAGGCATGCGGCCTAATTCCAATCTGATCAAGGCATCCCTCACGGGCGCGCTGGGCGGACTCCTGTTTGGCTTTGATACGGTCGTCATATCCGGCGTCATCGCCGCACTCACAGCACAGTTTCACCTCAGCGCCTATGGTGAGGGCTGGACGGTGGCCATTGCGCTGATCGGAACAGTGGTGGGCTCGTTCGGAGCGGGGGTTGTCGGCAACAAGCTAGGCAGCCGCGAGACGCTTCGCCTCACTGCCCTGCTCTACATCATCTCCGCCCTCGGAAGTGCTCTCTGCTGGAGTTGGACTTCGTTGATGGTCTTCCGCTTCCTGGGTGGCCTGGGCATCGGAGCCTCGTCGGTGCTGGGTCCGGTTTATATCGCCGAGCTCTCACCCGCCAAGTGGCGCGGCCGGCTGGTCGGCACCTTTCAGTTCAACGTTGTCCTCGGTATCCTGCTGGCCTACACCTCGAACTACGGCATTCGGCTGCTCCACTTGGGTGCGATGGAATGGCGGTGGCAAGTGGCGGTCGCTGCCATTCCAGCGATCCTGTTTCTCATACTTCTTTTCGGGATCCCCCGAAGCCCGCGCTGGTCAGCCGCTCACAACCGCAGCCAGGAAGCTCTCGATGTGCTACGCATCATGGGAGACCCCAACCCAGAGGCGGAACTGGCCGACATCCAGGCCGCCTTGGCAGAAGAACATGCGAGTGCGCGCGAGCCCATCTTCAAATGGAAGTACCGCTATCCGCTCTTCCTCGCTATCACCATCGGCGCATTCAATCAGCTCACGGGCATCAACGCCATTCTTTATTACCTGAACAACATCTTTCAGTCGGCAGGGTTCAGCCAGCTCTCCGGTGACCAGCAGGCAATCGCCATCGGATTCACGAACCTTGTGTTCACCATGGTCGGCATGAGCGCGATCGATAAGCTCGGACGCAAGACCCTGCTCCTGGTGGGCGCTGCAGCCGATGCCGCCTGCCTTGCCGGCGTGGCGTGGATCTACGCCACCCATACACATGCAAATCTGCTTGTCTGGTTTCTGATCACCTTTATCGCCTTCTTCGCACTCTCCCAGGGCGCCGTAATCTGGGTGTACATCGGCGAAGTATTTCCCAATCACGTCCGCTCGAAGGGACAAGGCGTGGGCAATGCCAGCCACTGGACAATGAATACGGTCATCTCTCTTGTCTTTCCAGCGACGGCGGCCTACTTTGGCCAAAGCATCCCCTTCGTCTTCTTCGCAGTGATGACTGGCGTTCAGTTCCTCACTGTCCTCTTCACTTATCCGGAAAGCAAGGGTCTAAGCCTCGAAGAGCTTCAGCGCCGCCTGCTCAAGCAGGATGTTCTTTCGGCCGGAGCTGCAGTGGAGGAAAGATGAGCACGATGGCTGCGGAAGGATTGAAAGCCAATAAGTTTTTAATCCGGGCACTTACTTACCTGATGTTCATGATGTTCGCCATGACTACCGATTCGGTAGGCGTCATCATCCCCGCGGTCATCAAGACGTTCCATCTGAGCATGACGGCTGCCAGCGCTTTTCATTACGCGAGCATGTCTGGAATCGCCCTGGCTGCAATTTTCCTGGGATTTATCGCCGACCTTCTGGGACGCAAGACCACCATCGTGCTGGGACTCGCGCTGTTTGCCGTAAGCTCCTATCTGTTTGCTGCTGTTCATGCCTACCTCTGGTTCGTGCTTCTGCTGGGCATCTCAGGAATTGCCATTGGCGTCTTCAAAGCCGGCGCCCTGGCGCTGATCGGCGACATCTCGCAATCCACGCGCGAGCACACATCAACCATGAATATGGTTGAGGGATTCTTCGGCGTGGGATCAATCATTGGACCAGCGATCGTGGCCCGCCTGCTTCTGGCCGACTTCTCCTGGAAGTGGCTCTACGTCATTGCCGGCACGCTCTGCGCGATTCTGCTGCTCACCGCAACCATGGTGCGCTATCCCCGCACCATGAAACCCTCATCGGAACCTATCGACCTCAGGCGGACATTGCACCTCTTGAAGAATCCCTTCGCGCTCGGATTCTCCCTGGTGCTCTTTCTCTATGTGATCGTGGAATGCGCGGTCTACGTGTGGCTGCCAACTTATCTGCTGGAGCACAAGGCATCTTCCGCTTTTATGGCGGCATACGTTGTCGCCATCTTTTTTATCTTGCGGGCCGCCGGAAGGTTCCTGGGCGCATGGGTTATCACTCGGTGGCAGTGGGCAACGGTTGTGATGGTCTTTAGCGGAGCTGTGCTGGCCTGCTTCCTTGGCGGCATCCTGGGGGGAACCGACGCCGCCGTCTATCTTCTGGCCCTCTCCGGTCTTTTCATGTCGGTTCTTTATCCAACGCTGAACTCAAAGGGCATCAGTTGCTTCCCCAAGTCGGAGCATGGAGCAGTGGCTGGCGTCCTGCTGTTCTTCACCTGCGGAGGAGCAGCCCTTGGCCCGTTTGCCATGGGTGCAGTCAGCGACGCCTTTGGCGATCTCCGCTATGGGTTCGCTCTGGCAACTGCCTGCGCTGCGCTGCTGTTCGCGGCCCTGCTCTACAACTGGGTCGCAAAGCCAACCAACGCCGTCTTGCAGCGCTCGGACATGACCGAATACAGCGTCTCGGAGTAGTGCTCGGCCGGATGTCATCGAAGCAGGCTGCGCAGGTAGCTGTAACTCTCCGCAGCCAGGCTAGCGGGCGTGACATCAGGTATCGCCCACAGATACCCTGGTGCGCTCTGCTCGTTTGAGTCAAACCCAAATCCCTCGATCATTAGGTACCCCTTGTAGTCGATCTCCCGCAGCGCAGACACGATCTCCGGGAAAGGCACATGCCCCCGCCCTAAAGACCCCCGATCGTTTTCGCTGGCATGTAGGTGCTTTAGATGCGGACCGAGCAATCGTATGGCGGCCGGGATGCTCAGCTCCTCGATATTAGCGTGGAAAGTATCGATCGTGACGCCGATCCGCGGGTTGCCAATCTCCTCGCACAGGCGCTTGGCCTCAGCGGCAGTGCGCAGAAAGAAGGTCTCCGAGCGATTGACCGGTTCGATCGAAAGATTCACTTCGCAGGCCTCCAGCGGCTCCGAAAGTGACTGGAAAGCCTCAACGGCCCAGCGCCACTCCTCGCTAGTGGGTCGATGCTCAGGGAGATAGCCGATGGGTGAATACAGCGGGCCGCCCAGCATCCTGCATCCCATCGCTGCTGCAACTTCGATGCAGGCTGTCAGGTGTTCGATGGCTGCTCGCCGGACGAAGGCATCCGGACTGATGGGGTTGAGCTGGGTTGGCAGGATGGCGCAAACCAGGCATTCGAGTTCCGCCGCTTCAAAGGCGTTCCGGATAGCTCGGATCGGGAGGGCCGCCGGATCGAACATAGGGACCTCAACCCCCTCGATCCCCATCTCCTTAAGGGAAGGCAAAAGAGCCAGATGCGAAGATTCGAATTTCGCCGTCCAGGCAAACGCGCTGACTCCCAGTTTCATTCTCACTCCACAAATACGGCCGTTGCGCGCGAAGGACTGGTTCGATCGAGGTCTTCGCGCATGTTCACTGTCTTCACAAAATCATACTCTCCGGATCGCGGTGGCTCCGCCCGCTCCTGCCCCTACTTCCTTTGGATCTAAACGGAGATTCTTCTAGGCAGCTTTTCTACCCCACACCGAGTATTTCTCGTTGACATTCCATCTATCGAAGGAAAGACTGTGAGCAGTCGAGTTATGAGTTACACAAGACAGTCCGCGTCCTCACCGAAGAGGGCCAGCCGCCGCATACCCGGCCAGCCTCTAACGACAGAGGCAATTGCAGCAGCGCGCAGTAAGAGCGCGCCATATGAGCTGCCGGATCGAGACGGACTCTATCTCTGGGTTACACCCACTGCCGGTAAGTTATGGCGCTGGAATTATCCGCTCGACGGACAGATACGAATCATGCCGTATGGGGAATGGCCAAAGATCAGCCTCGAGCGCGCAAGAGCGGAACACAGGAAGGCCCGGCGCTATCTGCTTTCCGGTGTTGATCCCATGACTGCCAAGAGAGCGGCAGAGAAACACGCAAAATATCTTCGTATAGCCAGGCAGGAAGAGCGCTCAGTCCTCGCTGCCGCGCAATTGGACCACAGTGACGCGGCGACGGCGTCACCGCCGGGCCGAATGGCCGCTCTTCAGCGACTCTTCACGGCCAAGGAAACGGCCGGAGATCTCGCTTCACGCAGGAGCATCCTCTCCGACTCCTGAGGGCCTCTGCTGTCTGGATCCGGGATGAGCGGCTGTCCGGTAGAGCTTCATTTCTGAAGCAGACTCACAGGTCGCCTTTTTTAAAGCTCGGAGATTCGCCAGAATAGGAGGAAGCGGAGAGCGGCCTTCCGTGAGGACGCAGCTCCGCCGCTTGCCGTCATTCACTTTCATCTAGTCTTCTTTAGAACCGTGAGTACCGCCCAACTGCGAACGGTACTCACGGTTATATTTCTATTTAGATTAACGGTCGATGCGCAGGCCGAATTGGATCAGCCGTGGATTGTTGAGTTGCTGGACAACCGCCCCCCAGTTGTTTCCGGCAGACATCGATTCGAACGGAGGAGCGAACTGGACGCGGTTGAAGATGTTGAAGAACTCGGCGTCGAAGGTGACGTTGAACTTCTCAGCCAGGCTTACAACCTTGGCGACCGAGAAGTCCCAGTTGTCGACGCCCTGCCGTCTCAGAACGCCATCAACCCTGCGCTCGTTGCCAAACTGGAATGATCCTGGCTCGGCAAAGCAGCTCTTGTTGAACCAGTTGCCCGACTTCACCCTGGCCACGGCCGAACCAGAGACCTTGCGGTTGCAGCCCGGTACCAGGTTAGGTCGCAGAGGATAACTGACATTCTGATTCTGCAGATATCCACCCGCACCGAAGTACTTCATGAGTTGATTTGGCTGGCCGTTTGCGTCACTGGACACGTTCCCATTTGCCCCGATCGGCAACGGCATTCCTGCGATAAGGGAGGTGATGCCGTTGACGCGCCACCCGGAGACGATCGAGTTTACCGCGGTGGGCACTCCCGAGAGAAACCGCTGGCCACGGCCAAAGGGTAAAGGAACCACATAGCTGACCGTCAGGTCCTGCGGATAATCGTTCAGGCTGAGCGACTTCTCCCCCTTCAGATTGTTATTGTCCTGGACGCCTCCGACGTAGAAGTTTCCGAAGTTGCCCACATCCAGGAAGCCGGTAATGCTATCGGTGTCGGACAACAGCTTCGACCACGTGTAGGCCGCCGTGATCACGCCGCCCCCACGAAGTTGCTGGTGGAAGGAGGCCTGAAGAGCGTTGTAGCTCGACATGCCGACGCGGTCGGCTGAAGCCGTTACATACTTGTACTGCGGCATCGGTTTGAAGAACAGGCCGGAGTAAGCCGTCTGCTGGGTCTGATCAGTAAAGCTGGAGGTACTGAATGCCGGATTTTGATAGAAGGGATTGGGAACCGGGTCTGTGAGACTGTGGCCATTGCACTGCGGCTGGGTAGAGTCTACGCCGCAGATATTGTACTGATCCGGCATCTGGTTGATGTTCTGGGCAGACCAGGTGGCGGCGCCCGTCATTTGGAGGTGGGTACCCCGTGCTCCTGCATAGCCCACGCTGACGCTGGTGCTGCTGCCGAACTGCTTTTCAACGGTAAAGTTCCACTGCTGCACGTAACTGTACGGCTGGCTGGTAAGCCGCGACTGAATATTCTGCCCGTAGAGCTTCTCGAGAGCCGTGGTATTTCTCCGCGGCGGCTCGATGATGCCGTTGGGAAACGGATTCAGCGCGGTGGTATTCACCTGAGCGAAGGTGTTATCGGAGTTGTACGGGTTGGTGAGCTGGGTGATGGACGAGTTGATGCTCGAGCTGTTCGGGCCATCCTGCGACAGCGTCGAGGGAAGATACGTGATGCCGTATCCCGTTCGAATCACGGTGTCGGGCGTCACGCGATAGGCCAACCCGATGCGAGGCCCAAAGAGATCGTAGTGCAGGATCTCCTCGCGCCGCGACGGATACAACTGGGTGTCGACCAGCGACAGGACTCCTTTCAGCGCCTGTTGTTGGTTGGTTGCCGGATTTGTGATGGTGCCGAGCGGGCTGGCAGCGTTGGGTAGGATCACGGTGTCGTAGTTGTTGACTTCGGAGTAGACGCCCGGCTGGTCCCAGCGCAGGCCCAGATCGGCGGTCAGCTTCTGGGTCACCTGATAGGTGTCGGTGGCGTAAAAAGCGTAGGAGTGCATGAAGGCCCGGCTGCCTCCTACCTGCAGGGTCGACATTGAATCAGGCGTACCCAGAAGACCTGAGGCAAACGAATAGCCGTTCGCTGCGGATGGCAGGCTGCCGGGATTCGGATTGGCAGTGGCCTGCTGGGAGAAGTTCATGATTCCACCATTGCTATCAGGGGCGGCGATCCAGGAGACCTGGCGCACGTTGGCTCCGGCCTTGATGG
>JAJZCY010000232.1 GCA_021828835.1 Acidobacteriota bacterium
AGACCGCGCGCGCCGACCTTGCGGGCCAGGGCCTCGCGGGCGATAGCGATCACGGCGTCGTTGGTGAAGTGCAGGCGGACATTCTCGTACTCGAACAGCCGCTGGTATTGCTTCAGGATGGCGTTGCGCGGCTTGGTGAGGATTTCCATCAGAGCGGGCTCATCCAACTCGTCGAGCACGCCCATGACGGGCAAGCGGCCGACGAACTCGGGAATGAGGCCGTACTTGATCAGGTCCTGGGGCTCGGTGCGGCGCAGCAGTTCGGTATCGCGGTGCGAAGCCATGCCGGTGACTTCCTGCTCGGCGTCGCCGGCGCGGAAGCCCAGCGCCTTCTTGCCCACCCGGCGACCCACCACGCGCTCCAGACCCACAAACGCTCCTCCGCAGATGAAGAGAATGTTGGTGGTATCGACGGCGGTGAACTCCTGGTGCGGATGCTTGCGGCCGCCCTGCGGCGGCACATTGGCCACGGTGCCTTCCAGAATCTTGAGCAGCGCCTGCTGGACGCCTTCGCCCGAAACGTCGCGGGTGATGGAGGGATTCTCGTCCTTGCGCCCGATCTTGTCGATTTCGTCGATGTAGATGATGCCCTGCTGGGCGCGGGTGACGTCGCCGTCGGCAGCCTGGAGCAGCTTAAGGATGATGTTCTCCACATCCTCGCCCACGTAGCCGGCCTCGGTCAGGGTGGTGGCGTCGACGATGGCGAACGGCACGTCCAGCATCTTGGCCAGGGTATGGGCCAGCAGGGTCTTGCCGGAGCCGGTCGGCCCGATGAGCAGGATGTTGGATTTGGCCAGCTCGACATCGTTGTTGCGCATGCGGTTCATCTGCACGCGCTTGTAGTGGTTGTACACCGCAACGGCCAGTTTTTTCTTGGTCTGCTCCTGCCCGATGACGTACTCGTCGAGGAAGGTTTTCACCTCCTGGGGCTTAGGCAGGTGTCCGGCGACGGTAGCAGGGGCGGCTTCGCCGCGGTCGTCTTCGAGGATCGAGTTGCAGACGGCCACGCACTCATCGCAAATGTAAGCGCGGGGGTAATCGCTGGGCGATGAAATGAGCTTGGCTACCGAGTCCTGCGACTTGTGGCAGAACGAGCAGCGGAGTGCCTCTTCCGGCCCGGTGCGGGGTTTCATGTTGGCTCCTATTGGACGAGCATAGTCCAATCTTTTTTGGCCGTCTACAGGCCGGTCCGCAGCCGGCCTGTGGGCGTCCAGTTGGGGCCGCTAGGTTCGCGGCCGGTCAATGATCTCATCGACGATCCCGTATTCCTTGGCTTGCTGGGCCGTCATGATGAAGTCGCGCTCCACGTCCCGCTCGATGCGATCCAGCGGCTGGCCGGTGTGCTTGGCCATCAGGTTGTTGGTGATCTCGCGGATGCGCAGAATTTCGCGGGCGTGGATGTCGATGTCGGTGGCCTGTCCGCTCAGCCCGCCCATGGAGGGCTGGTGGATCAGGATACGCGAATTGGGCAGCGCGAAGCGCTTGCCCTTGGTTCCCGAGAGCAGCAGGAACGCGCCCATCGAGGCCGCCTGGCCGATGCAGTAGGTCACCACGTTGTTCTTGATGAACTGCATGGTGTCGTAGATGGCCAGCCCGGCAGTAATGGAGCCGCCCGGGGAGTTGATATAGAGCTGAATGTCCTTTTCCGGGTCCTCGCCGGAGAGGAAGAGCATCTGCGCTACAACGAGGTTGGCGATCTGGTCGTCGATCGGCGTGCCGAGGAAGATGATGTTGTCGCGCAGCAGACGGGAGTAGATGTCGTAGGCGCGCTCGCCCCGGCTCGTCTGCTCAACCACCATGGGAACTAATGCCATCTTGTGTTAGCTCCTAGCTTTCAAGCTTCTAGCTTCCAGCCCGTAACTTCGCTTCCGTGTCCTCTTGCAGCCCGGTCATCCTGCCCTGCCGGACTCGCAGCGAGAAGCTAGCGGCCAGAAGCTGTTGATCTAGCCGGGCAGGCGTTCGTAGAGGGCGGTGGCGGTTTTTTCCCGCCGAATTTGTTCCCTGAGCCTAGCCAGTCCGCCGTCCTGTGTCAATCGCCCCTTCAGGGTATCGAGGGGCTCACGGGTCTGAAGAGCGGCCATTTGCAACTCGGTCTCCATCTCCTCTTCACTCACATCCACGTTCTCTTCGTGTGCGATGCGGTCCAGCAGGATCTGGGTTTTGACCTCGGCCAGGGCGCTATCCCGCTGCGCGGCACGCAGGCGCTCGAAGTCGAGCTTGCGCATCTGGTCGGGGTTCATGCCCTGGGCGGCGAGGGCGCGCAGGCCCCGTTCCAGGCGATTGTCCACCTGTTCCTGGATCAGCGACTCGGGCACGGGGAAGTTGAAGCGCTCGGCAATGGCGGCCATGAGGCGGTCCTTGGTGTCGTTTTCCACGCTCCGCCGCTTGCGGTTGGCCAGATACTCGCGGACCTTGGCTTCCAGCTCCGCCAGACTCTCGTAACCGCCGACCTCCTTGGCAAAATCGTCGTTGAGCTCGGGCAGGTTGCGCTTCTTGATTCCCTTCACCGTGAGTTCGTAGGCCACGGTCTTTCCGGCCAGCTTGGGCTCCTGGTAATCGGCCGGGTACACCACCTCGGCCTTCAGCTCCTGGCCCACCTTGGCGCCGCGCAGGGCGGTTGTAAAGGCTTCGACGGTGGAAGGGCCGCCAATCTCCACGAGAGCGTCCTCACCCGCGATCGGGGCCGCGTCAGCCTCGCCTTCGACCTGGCCCTTGTAGCTGATCTGGGCAAAGTCGCCGTCGGCCAGCGGCCGGTCATCCTCAACCGGCTCCATGGTGGAGCGGGAGTCGCGCAACTGGTTCAGCTCCTGCTGGTACTCCTCTTCGGTGACGTCCACGGAGGGCTTGTCGACCTTCACGTCACGGTAGCCTTCGATGGAGAAGTCGGGCAGGTATTCAAACACCGCCTTGACGTGCAACGGAGCGTTATCGTCCACGGTGAGCTCGGTTACCTGCGGCTGGCCTACCGGCCGCACGCCCTGTTCCTGCACGAGTTTGTTGAAGCGCTCGGGCAGCAGAGAATCGATGACGTCCTTGCGGATCTCGGTGGCGAACTTGCGGCGGATGATCGACTCCGGCACCTTGCCGGCGCGGAAGCCCGGGATGCGGGCGTACCTGCGGTAATTGGCGGCCACTTTGCGATAGGCGGCGGCCACTTCCTCGGCGGGAATGTCGATGACCAGCTCCCGGGTGCAGTCCGGGTTGAGCACCGGGCCGTGGCGGTGTTCATGGTTGTGGTCGTGGCCCTCGTGATCGTGGGCTGCTTCGACGGTCTCGGACTTGTTTTCGAGCGCTTCTGCTTCAGTAGAACTCAACGTTTTGCCTTCCCGGCCCGTCCAGCGGGCCGATTTACGATTCGCTCCGGGGAATAGCTGCCCGGATCAGCGATCGGCAACCGCCGTGGCCGCCGCCTGCGTGATTCCGGATTTTCGGAGAACGAAGTCCCCTCTTTCACGAGCGCCCGCCAATCGAAAAAAGCCGGCAAATTCCATGATGCGATCTGGCGCTAAGGGGTTCCGAAAAAAGCTGTGCAACCGTCCCGCTCGTCTCGGCTTACCACCCGAGAGACAGCATCGCGGGAGCGAGTGATGCCTCCCAACATGGTACGGGGGGCTGGGCGGCAGGGTCAAACCAGGGGGCCTCGATGGAAGTCCACGCGAGCAGCCGGTCTCGGGCACCGGAAGCGGCGCCGGGGCGACCTAAGTTGCTGGAGTGGAAGCAACCCGCGGGTATCGGGTTACATCCTTACAGCACAAGCGGTATAGGTGCGTACTCCCGAGCCCTAAGAAAGGCTGCCATGGAAGCGGTATCCCTCTGGGACTTGTGCAAGATCACTGTCCTCTCGCATGTCAGTCAGCTGCTGGGGCGCAAGCGGCGCTTCCCGCTGAAGATGGAAGATGCCGAAGCGTGCGCTCCCGCGAAGCGAAGAACGGATCCGGTTGTGCCGACTTCGGCGCGGCTGGCCCTGGCGCCCAGTGTGGATGCTGTTGAGGAAACTCAAGAGGTTCTCGGCGCGTGCGCACTGCTGTACCTGCGCAAGAGCAGCGCTCCCTGAGCGCTGCTCTTCGCATTCCCCGCTCAGAACCGGAAGACCAGGCCGGTGCCGAAGCGGTAGTGGTTCGCGTTGGAGGGCGAATCGGTGGTGGTGATGTAATCGCCGACCACGCGCCAGGCAAAGAACGGCAGCAGCCGAAAATCCGCGCCGCCGCCCACATCCCCCGCCAGGGGAGTTTTCGAGTAGGAGAGCGGGCCGCCGACCGAGTAGCTGTGCGCGGCTCCCACCAGTCCGTGGGCGAAGAGGTGAATCCCAGCTAAACCCACGGTGACGCGCGGCCCCACAAGAACCGTTGTGGTGCGCGCGTCGTTGTTGGAGGCGCCGAGCCCGTAATGGGCCACATCCACCTCCGCGCCGAGGAAGGGAATGAAATGGAGTTCGCCAGCAGCATCCCAGCCGTTTTCAGCCGGGGTGTTGGCGATGAAGTTGTTGGCGCCGCTGCGGCTGTAACCGAAGTAGACGTCGCCGCCCGGGCCGAGGCCGCGCGCCGCCGCCGGAGCGAAAACGATGGAGGCTGCAAGAAGCAGAAAGGCCGATCGTGACAAGTAAGAGAAGATGCGCATGAATGGTCCTCCGGGGTGCGCTCGCGTGATCGGAGCGGCGCGGATCAATGAAAGGTTCATCGCAGCCGCGGCATTTCCCAGTGGGTTAGTTCGGGCCAAAGCCCTTCGCGGAAGCGCTGCGCGCAGCGAGACTTACGAATAACTGATGGTGGCACGGGCCGGGCGGTTGGCTGGCGGAAAACCGCCGGGCAGAACCCGCCGGATCAAGAGGCTGGTCCAAAATGGTTTCCAGACTTTCAGGCCGAAACGCGCGCTTCTTGCCAAAACTTTGCCGCCTCTGCTAACTAATCCTTTAGTTGCTCGTCTACCGAATGTACGCACAAGCCGGGGTGAGCCGGGAAGGGGCTCATCCCGGGCGCAAGCGGTTAAGAAGATGCCTCCGAAGAAGTCCAACACGCTGACTGAAGCCGAGCTGAGGCTGATGAAGATCCTGTGGAGCCGCGGCGAGTCGGCGGTCACCGATCTGGTGGCGGCCATCCCCGAAGGCGAGTCGCTGGCCTACAACTCCATCCTGACGACGATCCGGATTCTGGAGCAAAAGGGCTATGTGGAGCATCGGCAGGAGGGGCGGGCTTTCGTTTACCGGCCTGTTGTGGCCGAGCAGGAGGCCAGCCGCAGCGAGGTGCGGCATGTGCTGAGCCGGTTCTTCGGCAACTCGCGGGAGCGGCTGCTGCTTTCGCTGCTTGGGGATGAGGAGATCACGGCCGAGGAACTGGAGCGGATCAAGGAAGCGATCCAGAAGAGCGGACCGGAGAAGGAAGAGGCACGCGGGGCCACGCAGGGCAGTTCGCAGGACGAGGCGTAGCGAATGGAGCTGATGGAGATCTTCCGGGAGTTCGCGCAGTGGGCTGGACCGGCGGCGATGCGAGCGCTGTGGCAGGGCGGGATGCTGACGGTGGCGCTGGCCCTCGCACTGCGTTTGGCCCCGCGCCTCTCGGCGGCTGACCGTTTCCGCATCTGGTCGGCAGCCTTCGCGGCATTGGTGGCAATTCCCTTTCTGCCGCTTCTGAATACCTTGAGCCTTGGTTCTCTCGCCACAAGCGCCACTGCCGGGCCCGCGCCCAGCGATGTGCTGATCCATATCGATCCGCGCTGGGGCCTGGCGATCGCAGGTTTGTGGCTAGCCCTCAGCGCGTGGCGGGCCGTCGATCTTCTGGTTCACTCCTGGCGGTTGCGGTGGCTGTGGAGGAGTGCGGCTCCGGTGGGTGTTCCGGGCGCGGAGTACGAAGTGTGCTCGACGCGCGAGCTCGACCGGCCCAGCGTGATCGGGTTCTTTGCACCGCGCATCCTGATTCCCGACTGGCTGCTGGAGCGGCTCTCACCGGAGGAGCTGGAGCAGGTGATTCTGCACGAGGCCGAACACCTGCACCGGCGCGACGACTGGACGAATCTGCTGCAGAAGCTTGCGCTGGTCCTTTTCCCGGTGAATCCGGCGCTGGTGTGGGTGGAGCGGCGCCTGTGCCGCGAGCGCGAGATGGCGTGCGATGAGGGCGTGGTTCGCCGCACCCAGTCGCCGCGGGCTTATGCTGCCTGCCTGGCCAGCCTGGCGGAGCGCGGGCTGGAGCGCCGCGCCGAAGCGTTGAGCCTGGGCGCATGGCAGCGGCGGCCGGAGCTGGTAGAGCGGGTCCATCGCATTCTGCGGCGCGGGCCGGCGCTGCATCCAGCGGCCGCGCGCGCGCTGCTGGTGGTGGTGGGGTGCGGGCTGGTTGCCGGTTCAGTCGAGTTGGCGCGCTGCCCGCAACTGGTCGCCTTCAACGCCGCCCCGACGCAGGCGCAACTGGCGCAGGCAGACGAAGGCGATGCAGTGATCCATCCCGACGAGATC
>JAJZCY010000233.1 GCA_021828835.1 Acidobacteriota bacterium
GTGGTCACCAATGTGGGCAACGCGCACGTGGAGAACTTCGCCGATGGGCAGGCGGGCATTGCACGCGCCAAATTTGAGCTGGTGGAGGCGCTGCCCGCGAACGGCATAGCCTTCCTCAATTGCGATGACGCCTACGTTTCGCAGTTCGGGCGCGGCCTGCTGGGCCGGGCGGTGTACTTTGGCCAGGGCCCCTGCGCCGATCCCCGCATTCTTTCCGTTGCGGAAGACGAGCAAGGAGTGCAGGTGCAGTACCGGGCGGGCGAGCAGGAAGGCGAACTACGGCTCAACCTGCTGGGTGCGCACAACGCGCTGAATGCGATGGCCGGACTGGCGGTGGCATTGGAAGCCGGCGTGGATCTGGCCGCAGCGGTGACGGCCCTGGGCCATCTCACGGCCGGGGACAAGCGTGGCGAGGTGCTGCAACTGGGCGGCGCCACCATCCTCAACGACAGTTACAATTCCAACCCCGAGGCGCTGCGCTCCATGATCCGCACGCTGGCGGCGCGGCCGGCCCAGGGACGGCGGATTTTGATTGCCGGCGAGATGCTGGAGTTGGGCGAGCATGCCGAGGCGCTGCACACCGCCTGCGGGCAGGCCGCGGCGGAGGCGGGCATCAACATGGTCGTGGGCGTGCGCGGCAACGCCAAGCACCTGGCGGCAGCCGCCTGCTCGGGCGGCGCGGCCTGCGTCTTTCTTCCCGATGCCGAAGCCGCCGGCCAGTGGCTGGCGGAAAACCTGCACGCCGGCGATGTGGTGCTGGTGAAGGGCTCGCGCGGGGTTCACCTGGAGCGCGCCATCGAGAAGGCCAAAGAGGCCCTTGCCTCCACAGGAGCGGCATGAGCCTGCGCAAAGCGGGATCATGCCTGGCTGTTTTGATCGCGCTGTGGATGGCTCTTCCGGCGCGCGCCGCGATGGATCCGGCATGGACGCAGCCGTTTCCACCCTTCCGCATTGCGGGCAATCTGTACTACGTGGGCAGCGCGGACCTGGCTTCGTACCTGATCGTCACGCCGCTGGGCGACATTCTCATCAACAGCGACCTCCAGTCTTCGCCGCCGCTGATCCGGCGCAGCGTACAGCAGCTCGGCTTTCACTGGAAGGACATCAGGATCCTGCTCATCAGCCATGCGCACTTCGACCACTGCGCGGGCAGCGCGCAGATTGTGCGCGAGACGGGCGCGAAGTATGAGGTGATGGCGCCGGATGTGCCGGTGGTGGAGTCGGGGGGCAAGCTGGACTTTGCCTACGGCCACGACCGCAGCATGCAATACCCGCCCGCGCATGTGGATCGCCTGCTGCACGATGGCGACACGGTTTCGCTGGGCGGCACGGTGCTGACCGCGCACCTGACCGCCGGCCACACCAAGGGCACAACGACCTGGACGCTCGACGAGAACGAGGAAGGGCACAGGCTGCACGTGGTGATCGTCGGCAGCCCTACTGTGAACTCAAGCTACCGGTTGGTGCATAACCGCGCCTATCCGCAGATTGCCAGCGATTATGAGCACGAGTTTGCGGTGCTGCGGGCGCTGCCTTGCGACATCTTCGTGGGCGCGCACGGCGGCTACTTCGGGTTGCGGGAGAAGTACGCGCGCTGGAAGGCGGGCGATCGCGATGCCTTCATCGATCCGAAGGGATACAAGGAATTCATCGAGGCGGAGCAGCAGGATTTTGAAAGTACGCTGCAGCGGCAGTCGAGGCAGCGGTAGGTCTGACCGTGTGACTTATTGCTCCGCTCTATCCCAGGTCTCAGAATCGAGACCTGGGGCACCCGGCTTTTGAAAGTGCGTTGCAGCGGCAGGCGAGGCAGCGGTAGGTCTCTATGGCGCGAGGATTCCAGACAACACCGCGTTGGCTCGTGCGAGGGTGACCCCGCGCAGATGAAAGACCTTGCTGCGGGAGAGCTCGCCGGAGACGAGGCTCACGGCGCTCTTCGGAATCGAGAAAGTCTCGGCGAGGAATTCGATCAACGCGGCGTTGGCGCGGCCCTCGAGCGGCGGAGCGTGGACGGCAACCTTGAGCTGAGCTGCCGGCCCTTCGCCGTAGAGGCCGACGATCGCGGTCTTTTTTGCGCCGGGCTGGGCGCGGACGGCCAGGGTCACGCCATCGTCTCCAGCGCGGAGCATCAGGCGGGTTCCTTGGTATCGGCTTCGGCGGCGGCGCGGATCAGGTTGGGATCGCGCTTGCCGAACAGCGCGGTGCCGACGCGAATGCGGGTGGCGCCCTCGGCGATGGCCAGCTCGAAGTCGCCGCTCATGCCCATCGAAAGCACCGGCAGATTCAGCCGCGGATGAGCGGCGGCCCAGCGGTCGCGCCACATGCGCAGGCTGCGGAAGCAGGCGCGGGTCTGGTCCTCGGGCGCGCCCCAGGGGGCGATGGTCATGAGGCCGTTCACTTCGAGGTGCACGAGATCCGGCAGGCGCTCGAGGAGTTCTTGCGTCGCCGGAGAGTGAGGATCGAGGCCTTCCTTCGACTCTTCGGGGCTGAGCTTGACCTCGAGCAGCACCGGAAGCCGCTTGCCGAGCTGGGCGGCGGCGTTGTTCAACCGCTCAGCGAGGCGGAGGCTGTCGAGCGAATCGATGCCGTCGAAGAGCTCTACCGCACGCTGGGCCTTGTTCGATTGCAGGTGACCGATCAGGTGAACGCGGATGGATGGCGATACAGCATGGTCTCCCACCCTTTCGCCAGAATGCGGCGAAAGGATGGGGCACCCAGCGCGGAAGGGTTGGAGCGGACCGGCCTTCGAAGAAAATTCCTGCACGCGGTTCTCGCCGAAGAGGGTGAGGCCGAAAGAGACGGCTTCGAGAATGGCCTCGGCGGGAAACGTTTTGGAGACGGCCATCAGCTCGACCTCGGAACGCGGGCGGCCGGCGGCGCGGCAGGCGGCGGCGATACGGGATTCAAGATGGTCGAGATGGTCGTGCAGAGTCACTTATTTTTGTGTCGGGTTTCGGCCGCCCCTACGGAGCTTCCCATCTTTTTGCGCTGTTCCCAGGATTACGTCCTCGCCCAGCGGGCTCGGACTTCATCCTGGGCTAGTTTCGTTCGCTCCCGCCGGGAGCTTTTCCGCTGCGCAGCTTGCGAGTCGCTTACGAGACTGGTATTAACCGGCCGCGCGCCCGTGAGTAGCAGGTGAGCCGGATCATAGTAGCTGAACGAGAATAGATTCCAGCCCCAGCTAAGCATGGAGCAATCTCCAGCGCAGCCAAGACAAAAATCGCTCGAACAAGCATCTACGTACCTTCTGCCTCAGTGCCCGTGCTCCTCCAGGAACTTCTCCACCTCCAGCGCGGCCATGCAGCCGGAGCCAGCGGCAGTGATGGCCTGGCGGTAGCGGCGGTCCTGCACGTCGCCGCAGGCAAAGACGCCGGGAATCACATCGCCGTGGTGCGTGGTGAAGACATTGTTGGCGGTCTTGATATAGCCATCGTTATCGAGGTCCATCTGGCCGGTGAACATCTTGGCATTGGGCTCGTGGCCGATTCCCAGGAAGAGGCCGCTGATGGGCAGCTCGCAGGCGGTGCCGGTCTTCACGTCGCGCAGACGCAGGCCCTTCACTTCCTTCTCTTCCACGCCCAGCACCTCGTCGATCACAGTATTGGTGCGCAGCTCGATATTGGGGTGGGCGGCCGCGCGTTCCAGCATGATCTTGGAGGCGCGGAATTGCTCGCGCCGGTGCAGCAGCGTGACCTTAGAGGCAAAGCGGGTGAGGAAGAGCGCCTCTTCCATGGCGGAGTCGCCGCCGCCGACCACGGCAATCTCCTTGCCGCGGAAGAAGAACCCGTCGCAGGTAGCACAGCTCGAAACGCCGTGACCGATGAGCGCCTGCTCGCTGGGAATGCCCAGCCAGCGCGCGGAGGCGCCGGAGGCGATGATGAGCGTGCGTGTGGCAAAATCGCCGGCCGAGGTGCTGAGGTGGATGGGGTGCGAGCCCAGTTTGGCCGAGTTCAGGTGGGCCAGCTCGAAGGTGGCGCCGAAACGCTGCGCCTGCTTCTTCATGTTGTCGATAAGCTCGGGGCCCTGAATACCCTCCGGCCAGCCCGGAAAGTTCTCCACCAGGGTGGTGATGGAGAGCTGCCCGCCCGGCTCGTGGCCTTCCAGCACCAGCGGCTTGAGGCCGGCGCGCGCGGTATAAATGGCGGCGGTGAGCCCGGCGCAGCCGGACCCCAGGATGACGGTATCGCGAATGTCTGTCATAGCGTCCCTGTCGATTGTAGATGGTGCAGGCGGGTAGCTCTTAGCCGCTTGCCACAGGCTGCAAGCTGCCGCTTACCCGATAAGATGTTTGCATGGCGAATCTGACTCTGATTTATGGCCTGCGGCTGCTCCCCGAAGGAGAAGTGGTGGACATTCAGGACGCGACTCTCAAGCTGGCCAACGGCCGCGAGGCGCACGTGACCATGCACAGCATCGAGGGCTCACGCACGGAGATCGAAAAACAGCTCCGCCGCAGCCTGGACGCCTTCTTCGAGTTCTATCCGGAGATATGAGAAGGCAGGGAACGAGGGAACGAGGGAACAAGGGAACGAGGGAACGGGATTAAGCCTTCAGGAAAAAGCGGCGCATGGAGCAGCACCATGCTCACCACGCGCCGGTCACCACGCGTTTCCTTGTTCCCTAGGTCCCTTGTTCCCTCGTTCCCTGCCTTTACCACGCCCCCAGCAGCCGCCGCGCCAGAACCAACTGGCCCAGGTGATAGGCGTTATGGTCGGCTACCAGCAGCGCCTCGCGCAAAAGCGTCTGGCCATCGCCGTGGGGAATCTTTGCGTAGAGATCGGTGGCGGGATCGGAGACCAGATCGCACATGGCCTTGAGATCGTGATGGAAGGCGCGCACGCTCTTCTCCCAGGCCTTGTCGTCGGGCGGCGCAGGCGAGGCAGGCCAATAGCCCTCCGGCCACTTCGGCGACTGGTGCTGGGCGCTGCGCGCGAACTCCAGAATGTCCCACTGCGCGATGCGCAGATGCTCCAGCAGCTCCCAGGGTGAATGCGGAGTTCCGGGAGCGCGCTTGCCGCGCAGTGCTGCGGGAAGATCTCTCACCGCATCCTCGAAGCTGGCGTGGGCGTTGCCGCCGTTCAGCAATGCGACCAGTTGTTCGCGCAGTGCGCTATCGTGGCTCATCCTGTTCTCCGCTTCGGCAGAAATCCAGTCCTGTGGATTCCCTCCTCGGTGAGATTCGGAGCGCGGCCGCAAAGATGCAGGACCTTGGCGCGGCTTCAGTCGAGGGGCAACGGCTCGCCGCGCGCGCGGCTGCTCCAGATGGCCAGCAGCGAGGCGGTCAGGTTGAAGAGAATGGGCCCCAGCAAGAGACCGCTCACCCCGAAGAGCCACACTCCGCCGATCATCGCCAGGAAGATCGGCACCGTGTGCAGGCGCAGGTGCGAGCCCACCAGCACCGGGTAGAGGATGTTATCGAGCGTGCTGATGACCAGCATCCCGGCGGCGATGAGGATGACCGCTTTGATCCAGTGGTGGACGAGCAGCAGGTAGACGGCCACCGGCAGCCAGACCGCGTACGCTCCGGCGGCAGGCACCAGCGCCAGCAGCATGGTGAGGGAGCCCAGCAGCTCAGCGCCCCCGACGCCAAGGGCCAGAAAGATGAGTCCGGCCACAATGCCCTGAATGGCCGCGACGGCAAACCGCCCCAGGACTAATGCGCGGATGGCGCGCGTGGAGCGCTCCAGCAGGTACTCGGTTTCTTCCCCGCGCAGGGGCAGCAGCCCGCGAAGGGTGCGCAGCGCCTCGTCCGGATCGCGGAAGAGAAAGAAGAGCACGAAGAGCATGACCACGATCTCGATGAGCGCGGTGACGGAGTGGCCCAGAAAGATGGCCAGCCTTCTCGCTCCGGCGGCGACGGCCCGGTCGAAGGCCTGGCCGGGCTCGAAGTTCTCGGCGAGGCGGCGAGCCACCCCGGCGAGATCGGGATGCCGGTCGAAGAAGCGGGAGACCTCATGCTCCGGCGTACCGGCCTGGAGCGCCCGCGAGACATCCAGCACGTGCTGGCCCACGCTGTAGGCCACAAACACCGTGGGGGTCACGATGATCAGCACAATCGCGATCAGGGCGAGGGCGGCAGCCAGCGCCGGCCGCCCCACCCGCCGCCGCAGCCAGAGCACCGGGGTGCGGGTGACCACGGCCAGGACAACGGCCCCGGTAAGGGCGGGCAGAAAGGGCCAGAGAATCCATCCGCACACAACCAGGGCGGAGAGAAGCAGCAGAAAGAGATTCAGGCTGCTCCAGTCGATGCCGGCGCGCGCCGTCTGCCGGGTTCCCAGTTCCATGGGGCCCTCCTTGCGCGGGCCATGGGAGTCATACGGAATGCTGGAGAAGAGTGTACGGCGCTTTGGAATCGGCGCACAGGGATGGCGGTCACATTCCGAGCACGGCGCGCTGGGCGGCGAAGATCTCCTGGATGCCG